>JBBWZJ010000173.1:0-30743 GCA_039648985.1 Acidobacteriota bacterium
GATCACCGCGCCGAGGTCGACCTGGGTGAGCACGTCGCCGTTGAACACGACCACCGAGTCAGTGAGCGAGTCCCCCGCATAGCGGACCGCGCCCCCGGTACCGAGCGGAATCGGCTCGACGACGTACCGGACGCGGAGACCGAGGCCGTCACCGTCGCCGAAGATCTCCTCGATGCGGCGTGGCTGGTAGTTCAGGCTGAGGATCACCTCGTCGATTTCGGGGACTTGGCGCAGCAGGTCGATCTGATAGTGGAGAAACGGCCGGTTCAGAATCGGCACGATCGGCTTGGGCGTATGGACGGTGAACGGCCTCAGGCGCGTGCCCTTGCCGCCGGCGAGCAGAATGGCCTTCATATCAACTTACGATGATAATGCTGATCGCCCGTTCTGAATACTGCTGGCCGATGAACCTGCCCAATGCGCTGACGCTCGGTCGCATCTTCCTCGTGCCGCTGCTCGTTGTCGTGCTGCTGACGAAGTTCGAGGGGCGCCTCGTGTTCGGCTTCCCGAAGGAGCTCGTGGGCGCGGCCATCTTCGGTGTCGCGTCGCTGACCGACTGGCTGGATGGCTATCTCGCGCGCCGGCGCAAGCAGGTGACGACGCTCGGGCAGTTCATGGATCCGCTGGCGGACAAGCTGCTGATTACCGCGGCGCTCGTGTCGCTCGTGCAGATGGACCTGGCGCAGTCGTGGATGGTCGTGGTGATTCTCGGACGGGAATTCGCAGTGACGGTGCTGCGCAGCATCGCGCATTCGCGCGGCGTCGCCATCCCGGCGTCCCCACTCGGCAAGTTCAAAATGGCATCCCAGGTCGTCGCTATCCTGCTGCTGATCCTCGGGCGGGAGCACCTGCGGCAGTTCTTCGTGCTTGGGAAGATTGCGCTGTGGGTCGCGGTGCTGACGGCGGTGCTGTCCGCGATCGATTATTACCGCCGGTTCAGCCACGTCATCAGCGGCCGGGATCCGGAATGACCTGCGGCAGCCGTGCGCGCTAGCGATTGATCGCGCCGAGATCGCCGACATAGATCGCGTCGGCGGACTTGTCGACCCGCACCGTGGTGGTCTCTGCGCCGACGAGCATCGCGGTGGCCTCGCCGACGCGGATCACTCCCGCCTGCCGTCCGGCAGGGCCGGCCGGACGGAAAATCGTCACATGCTGACCCGGGTGCACGCCGTGCACCGCCCCCCGGTCGAGCACCATGTAAGAGCCGACCCCCCCGAGCTCGCGCCATTCGTCACCGAAGATCAGCCGGCCCGGGGCCGCGAAGTCGACCTGGCCCGGCGCAGTGTCGGGCGGCATTGCCGGAAGCCCGAACGGCTCGAGATAATCCCCCGGCATCACGGCGTCGCACGCGTGCGTAACTGTCGCGACCGCGGCATCCGCGTGCACGTCGTCGATGCGAATCCATCCCGCGGTGTGAATCTGGTGTCGGTGCACACCGTGTCGTCCCCAGCGGCGGAACGGATCCGAAACGACTCTGCGGACGAAATAGAGCTGTCCAGCCATCAACCCGAGGGACGCCCCCCCGTTGACGACGAGGCCGTCGCCGGGTCCGAAGAGCGTCCGCCCCGCGACCTGGCCGCCGACGACGTGCAGCGCGCGCGAGGGGAGGGCCTCGACGGCCGTCGGGGCGCACGCGAGCTCGGAGGCGAGGTCCCGTACTACAGGCGCGCGTGGCGGCGGGGCCTGCCCGTAGGCCGCACTCGCCGATACCGCGATGCCCAGGAGGGCGATCCACATCACCGACTTGAAGGCGCGAGTCATTCGATCCCCCTGTCGCTTACTTCTTCGCCTGATCCGCTTTCAGCGTCGCCGCCAGTTCCTTCGCCTGCGCCAGGTACTCGCTCTGTTCGAATTCATTGACCAGGCGGTCCAGATACGGAAGCGCCTCGGCCGGGCGATTCACCTTGATCAGCGACTGCGCCAGGTAGAAGTAGACCGCATCGCGCCGGCTGTACTCCGGGTCGTCCTTCAGCAGCGCCGTGAAGCGCTCGATGGCGGCCGGCGCGAACTTCTGGGTGCGCACGTAGAAATACGCCACCCGGTATTCGGCGTCGCTCAGGCGATCGCGCGCCTCGCGCAAGTGCTTCTCCGCCTCGGGCCGAAGCGGGCTGTTCGGATACTTCTGCACCATCGTCCGCAGCTCCGCGACAGCCTCACGGGTCTCGGTCTGGTCTCGTTCGGGACCATACATCTGGTAGAAGTGCGACATCCCCAGTTTGAACTGCGCGTAGTCGGCGCGGGGATGCGTCGGGTAGAACGACAGGAACTCCCGGTACTCGTTGATCGCGAGCACCTTCGACTCAGCCGAGCTCTCCCCCAGATACGTATCGGCGAGCCCGAGCTTCGCGTCGGCGCGGTACTGGCTCTGGGGATAGCTGTCCATCAGCTGGCGGAAGTACTCGCGCGCGTTGAACCAGTGTTTCGAATTGAGCTCGCGCGTTCCGCGCTCCCACAGAAACTTGTCGGGCTCGAGCGTGCCGACCGGCGGCTTCTTCGACGCTGTGCTGCAGGCCGGCGTGAAGACGACCCCGCCGACGGCGACGAGCATCAGGAGGGCGGTGACTGCGGGACGCCAGCGGGCGCAAGCAGCGGCGGAACCCGGGTTCCGCCGGAGATGTGAGGCGGACGCCATCAGGCGGCCGCGGATATGGTCGACAACCATCGGTATTCCGCTTCGATCCCTTCTTCGAGCGACACGGTTGGTGCGAAGCCGAGATCCATCCGGGCAAGGCTGGTGTCGGCGTAGGTGTCGCGCATGTCCCCCTTCTGCGCCGGCTCGCGGCGGATCTTCAGGGGTCGGCCGGTCACCCGGCCAATGATGTCGAGCACGTGATTGACGGTGACGCGCGAGCCGCCACCAAGGTTGTACGCGCGGCCCGGTACGCCGCGGTCGCCGGCTGCGATGGTGCCTGCCACCGCATCCCGGACGAACGTGAAGTCGCGCGTCTGTTCGCCGTCTCCGTATACCGTCACGGGCTGTCCGTCCAGCGCGGCGCGGATGAATCGATGGAACGCCATGTCGGGCCGCTGCCGCGGCCCGTACACCGTGAAGTACCGCAACGATGTCGTCGGGACGGCGTAATTCACGTGGTACAGGTAGCAGAGCTGCTCCGCGGCCAGCTTCGTCACCCCGTACGGCGACACAGGTTGGGGGAGTGCGTCTTCCCGCATCGGGATTTGCGCGTTGTCGCCGTACAGCGACGAGCTCGAGGCGTAGACGAACCGGTGCAGCGGACGCCCGACACAGGCTTCCAGCAGTTGCTGCGACGCTTCCACGTTGTTCTCGGTATAGGTGGTGAAATCGCGTCCCCAGCTCTTGCGGACGCCGGCCTGCGCCGCCAGGTGGAACACGTGGGTGATGCCCTCGAGCACCGTAGGCAGATCGGCATCCTGGATGCGCGTCTCGAGGAACCGGAACCCGGTCCGCGTGCGGTTGTGATTGAGGTTCGCCTCCTTCATCGTCCGCGCGTAGTAGTCGGTGAAGCAGTCCAGGCCGAGCACCTCGGCGCCCTGATCGAGCAGCGTGCCGGACAGATGAGACCCGATGAACCCGGCGGCGCCGGTCACGAGCGCCTTCATGCGAACACCTCCTGGATCCGATCGGGCAGGCGGCACGGCCGGCCTGCCGGATCCAGCGCCGCATGGATCGTCCGGCCCGAGGCCGCAAGCGATTGATCGTCACGCCGGACGACGCGATAGACGAATTCCATTCGCACTTTCGACAACACCCGGCCTTCCGCCCTCACTTCCAGCTCGTCGTCATATCGCACCGATCGATGGTACTGGCACTGCGCGTCGATGACGGGCAGCGAGACGCCGGCAAGTTCCATCTCGCGATAACTCCACCCGAGCGTCCGGAGGAGATCGGCGCGGGCAACTTCGAACCAGACGAAGTAGTTCGCGTAGTAGACCACCCGCATCTGGTCGGTCTCCGCGTACCGGACTCTGACGAGGGAAACCGACGAGGGGTGCGCGCGTGTCGCGCCGGGAACGGTCACGCCCCGACTCCTGCGGACGCCGCCGCGCGAAGCTCCTTCGTGGCGCGTTCCGGATCCGGCGCACCGAAGATGGCGTTTCCCGCCACCAGGATGGTCGCCCCGGCGGCCACGACCCGAGCGGCGTTTGACGTGTCGATGCCCCCATCTACCTCGACGGCCGCACGGCTGCCCTGACGGTCGAGTAGCGCTCGAACCATCTCGATTTTAGACTCGGTTCGCGGGATGAAGGTCTGACCGCCGAATCCGGGGTTCACCGACATCACGAGCACGTGGTCCAGATCCAGCGCGATTTCCTCCAGCATGCCCACCGGGGTCGAGGGGTTGATCGCGACTCCGGCTTTTGCGCCGAGCTCCTTGATGTGCTGGATCGTCCGGTGCAGATGGGGCAGCACCTCGAGGTGGACCGAGATCATGGCGGCCCCGGCCCGCACGAAGGCTTCGAGATAGCGGTCGGGGTCTTCAATCATCAGATGGACGTCGAGCGGAATCTTCGTGACCTTGCGGATAGACACGACCACCGGCGGCCCCATCGTAAGGTTGGGCACGAAGTGGCCGTCCATGATGTCTACGTGAATCAGGTCCGCGCCGCCACGCTCGACCGCCGCGATTGCATCGCCCAGCGCCGCAAAGTCCGCGGACAGGATCGAGGCCGCGATGCGGACGGTCACCGGCTCACCTCGAGCGAAATGGGCTCACCCGGGGCAATCTGAAAGCCGGCCTGGGGGCCCTGCCGCAACACGATTCCGGACGGCACGCCAGGATAAGGATGGTCGCCGACCACTGCGACCCGGAAGCCTCGTACCCGCAGCAGATCGGCCGCGCGGTCGCCGTTGACGCCGATGAGATCCGGCATCACATAGGTCGCCCCCCGTTCGCCGCGGTTGACGAGGAGCGTGACACGCGAGGCAAGACTCTTCGGCTGCGGCGCCTGCGCCACAATCGCATCGGCCTGGTAGTCTCCGGACCGGATTTCCGCCACTTCGCCGAGCTCGACGCCTTCCTGCTGCAGCCGCAGCTGCGCGGTGCGCTCCGATTCTCCAAGGAGCGCCGGCACGACCGTCACGCGCGGTCCCGAGCTGACCCAGACCTTGACGCTGCGTTCGCGCCGCGTGCTCACGCCAGCGGGGGGATCCTGCGAGATGATCTGGCCTGCAGGAATCTTCGGATCGACCCGGCGCGCCTCTTCGACTTTCAGGTTCAGGCCCGCGTCGGCCAGCAGGGCGGTCGCCTCGTTCAACGCCTTTCCCGTCAGCGACGGGACCACGGCCTCGCGCGTGCGCAGAGCCATGCGCATGGACGCCGCGGCGAAGAGGACGTAGGTGAGGAGCAAAGCGCTGCCGATGAGCAGCAGCTTGCCTGCACCCCACACCCGTGTTTTCAACGCCATGAACCAGAAAGTTTAGCGCAAGTCCTTAGTTTTCACCACCATGCCGGCGAAGAAGGCCTCGAGCTCCTCGCGGAACGGGAGCGTCCGGAAGTGCCCCGCTGCGGTCCGGAATGCCGCGAGCGCGGCGGGCAGGATCACCGGTTCCTGGATGAAGTCGCTGCGAGCCTCGAGAAACCGGCTGAGGACGAGCTCGTTCTCCTCTGGCTCGCTCGAGCAGGTCGCGTAGATCAGTCGCCCTCCGGGGCGAAGCACCTCCGCGCCGCGTTCGAGCATCGATAGCTGGGTGGCGGCGAGACCTTCGAGCGACGCTTCCGATCGGCGCCACCTGATGTCGGGGTCACGGCGAAGCGTTCCCAATCCGGAGCATGGCGCATCGAGCAGCACACAATCGAACACCGGGCCGAACGGCAGCACGCCCGACGCATCCGCCCGCACGACCCGCACACAGGCCGCCCCGGCCGCGCGAACGGCGCGCGCAAGCAGATCCACCCGCCGGCCCCGCAGATCCGTGGCGACGATCAGCCCGCGATTGCCCATGGCGGCCGCCATCGCCGTGGTTTTGCCTCCGGGCGCGGCGCAGGCGTCGAGGATGCGCTCACCAGGAATCGCGGCGGTCAGCAACCCCACCAGCTGCGACGACTCGTCCTGGACGACGAAGAGACCGTCGTCCGCGGCGGGTGTCAGCAGCGGGTTGCCAGCCATGACGACGAGGCCGTCGGGCGCAAATCGGGCTGGCCGCGTCGATACACCGTGCCCGAGCAGCACGTCCTGCAGCGCCGCGCGTGACGTCCGAAGGGTGTTGACACGCAGCGTCAGCGCGGCCGGGCTGTTGTCGAAGCGCGCCCACGCTTCGGTGGCTTCGAATCCGTAGCGATCGAGCCAGCGGGACACGAGCCATTCAGGATGCGACAAGGCGCCCGAGAGGTACTCGATCGCCGCGTGTCGATCGGCGGCAGGGTCCTCCGGCCGCGGCGGCAGCGGCAACGCCCCGCGCTCGCGGCTGATTCGGCGCAGCACCGCGTTCACGAGGCCCGCGGCGCTCTTCTTGCCGGCTTTGCTGACGAGATTGACCGCATCGTTCACCGCCGCCGACGCAGGAATCCGATCCAGGTGAAGCAGCTGGAACGCCGTCATGCGGAGCACGTCGAGCACTTCCGCGTCCATCTTCGACACGGGCCGCTTCGCGAAGGCCGCGACGATCCGATCGAACGCACCCTGCCACCGCAGCGTGCCCGTCGCGATCTCTCCCGCCAGCGCCCGATCTCGCTCGTCGTCGAGGCGCGTGCGAGCCCGCGCGAGGGCGGTCGGCAGGTCGGAACGTCCGCCGTTGACGGCCCGCAGTACGTCGTATGCAGCCAGCCGTGCGGCCGCGATCATGACGGGAGCTTGGAACCGGGCGTGACCTTGTGGCCGCTCAGGAACTCGCGCGCCGTCATGACGCGGCGTCCCTCCGGCTGGATCTGCAGGATCCGGATGACGCCGTCCCCAGTCGCCACGTCGAGCGTGTCTCCCTCGGCGCCGACGACGGTGCCGGCGGTCGTGCCCTCACTCGCCTCACCGATGACGGCGGTCCGATGGATCAGCAATCGCGATCCATCCATCGTGGTCGACGCGAGCGGCCAGGGCTGCAGGCCGCGAACGAGGTTGTGAATACGACCGGCTGGCAGCGACCAGTCGATGGGGCTCTCCGTTTTCAGGATCTTGGGCGCAAGTGTCGCCTTCGCGTCGTCCTGGGGGGTCTCGACGACGGGACCTTCCGCGAGCTGCTCGACGACGTCGAGCAGGAGCGTCGCGCCGCGCTCCGCCAGCCGCGCTTCAATCTCCGGACTCGTGGCGTCCGGACCGATGGGGACAGCCGCGCGCGCGAGCATCGGCCCCGCATCGAGCTCCTGCACGACCCGCATGATCGTCACGCCCGTTTCGGTGTCGCCGGCGATTACGGCGCGATGGACCGGGGCGGCGCCGCGATAGGCGGGCAGGAGCGACGCGTGCACGTTGATCATGCCGAGCCGCGGGATCGCGATCAGCGCGTCCGGCAGGATCCGTCCGTACGCGGCGACCACTCCCAGATCCGGCCGGAGTTCGGTGATGGCTGTGAGGAATGCATCGTCGCGAAGCCTCGTCGGCTGAAGCACCGGGACACCACACAGAACGGCAAGCGCCTTCGTCGGCGTCGCTGCGACCCGGTGGCCACGTCCGCTCGGCCGATCCGGCTGCGACACGAGCGCCACGACCTTATGCCTGGAGCCGAGGAGCGCCTGCAGCGTTGGCACCGCGAACGCGGGCGTGCCGAAGTAGACGATTCGCAGGGGAGGCGAGTCCGGCCGGGCACCCGCTACCATCGGCCGGTCCGCTTCATCTTGTGAATCTTGCGGACGATGAGATCCCGCTTGATGCCACGCAGCCGGTCGACGAACACCATCCCGTCGAGATGATCCATCTCGTGCTGGAACGCCCGGGCGAGAAGGTCATGCGCCTCAATCGTGTAGTCGGTCCCGTTGCGGTCGAGGGCCTTGAGCACCACGCGCCGGGGCCGCACGACCGTCGCATTGAAACCGGGAACGCTGAGGCACCCTTCTTCTTCGAGCTGCACGCCGTCACGCTCGAGGAACACCGGATTGATCATGACGAGCAGGTCCCGCGGATTGCGGCCGACGGACACGTCCACGACGAACACCCGCAGCGGCACGCCAACCTGTGTCGCCGCGAGGCCCACGCCGGGCGCGGCGTACATCGTCTCGATCATGTCGTCGACAAGGCGATGGACGGCGTCGTCGATGGTGGGAACCGGCGCGGCAGGCTTGTGGAGCGGGTGCTCGCCATAGCGAAGGATCGGCCGGACCATGTCAGCGGACGAACACGATGTTCAGGGCTGCCGTCAGCCCTTCTTGGCGAATTGATCCCGCAGCGTCTGCGTCCACGCGCCCATTGCACGCTCGAGCTCGGCCACCGAGTCGCCGCCGAACTTCTCCGTGAGGGCGTCGGCGAGCACCAGCGCGACCATGGCTTCACCGACCACCGCGGCCGCGGGCACGGCACAGACGTCGCTTCGTTCGATGGCAGCCGACGCTTCGGCCATGGTGGTGAGATCGACAGACCGCAGTGGCTTCATGAGCGTGGAGATCGGCTTCATCCAGGCCGACACGCGAAGATCCTCGCCGTTCGTGACGCCGCCTTCGAGGCCGCCCGCATTGTTCGTGGGACGGGAGACGCCTGTCGCGCGGGCGCCGCCGGGCGCGGGCACGATCTCATCGTGCACGCGCGAGCCTGGGCGCACGGCGGCTTCCGGCCCGAGGCCGATGCCGACAGCCTTGATTGCCGGAATCGACATGAGCGCCTGGGCGAGCCGCCCGTCGAGCTTCCGGTCCCATTGCACGTAGCTGCCCAGCCCGACCGGGAGCCCGGTGACGATGACCTCGAATGCCCCCCCTTTGGTGTCCCCGGCCTCGCGGGCGCGATCGATCTCGTCAATCATTTGGCGCTCGACCTGCTCGTCCACGCAGCGGAGCGGCGCGTCGGCCGCCAGGGCAGCCGCCTCTTCGAACGTCACGTTCGTGCCTTCGGGGAGCCGTGCCGCTCCGACCGAGAACACATGGCTCGTGATGCGGACGCCGGCCCGCAGCAGAAACTGCCTCGCGATCGCCCCCGCGGCGACGCGCGCGGCGGTCTCTCGCGCGCTCGCACGCTCGAGAATGTCCCGGACGTCCGCGCGTCCGTATTTCGCGACCCCGGCAAGGTCTGCATGCCCGGGCCGGGGCTTCGTGACCGGCGCCCGGCGCGCGCCGCCCGCGTCGGCCGGCGCGTCGGCGGTGGTCCGCATCGTGTACTGCCAGTTCACCCAGTCGCGGTTCTCGATCGACATCGCAATCGGACCGCCGATCGTTTCTCCCGCTCTGACACCCGACAGGATCTCTGCGCGATCCGACTCGATCGCCATGCGGCGGCCGCGACCGTAGCCCCCCTGGCGGCGACGCAAATCCGCAGTGATGGCATCGATGTCGATCGACAACCCGGCGGGAATGCCTTCGAGAATGACCACGAGCGCGCGGCCGTGAGATTCGCCCGCGGTGAGAAAACGCACCATTCGATGCGCAATTGTATACGAAGTTTCTGCACCATCCGGATTCGGAACGCGACGATTGCGGCCCGATTCGCTGACGTCGCCGTCAGGCGATCATCTTGCACGAGCACGCACGCATGCCGCCGCTGCTCGCCGATCGCTTCGTCCCCGCGGGAGCCCGGTGGATCGATCTCGCGAGCGGCGAGCCGGTGCGCATACGTGTGGCGCCGGCGGGGACAACCAGCGCGCAGCTCGCGTGGAACAGCCGCTGTGCGGCGCTCGCAAGCCTGCGCCACCCGCTCATCAATCCGCTGATCGATTACGGGATGGCTGACGCACACCGGACGTTCGAGGCGTATGCGGCCGGCGATCCGATCCGGTCCGCGCGGAGCGCCGCGGCCGCCATCCAGGACCACGCGATCCGGTTCCTGGGCGCCCACGAGCTGATCCTCGAGCCCGCGGTCGCGGAGTATGCGCTGCGGGCGCTCACGACCGGAGCCCGCGACCGTCCCCGTCCGCTCGGGGTCCTGCTGCAGCCTCGCCGCGCGTTCGATGCTCTCCAGGACGCGCTCGAAGCCGGTGTGCCGCCGGGCGCCGCTTCCGTCGCGATCACGGGGGAGCCACGTTCGGGGCTGCGCACGCTGCGCGTCGCAGCCGCCCGGACGGCACGCTTGCAGGGGTATGTGCCGGTTGCGCTCCCGGTGCTGCGCGATCATCCATGGCTCGCCGGGGCGCTTGCGGGCCGTCATGTCTGTCTGTTCGGAGAAGCCGGTGTGCGCTATCGAAACGTGCTGGCCGACACGCTCATTCATCTCCCGGTCGAAGGTGCGAGGCGCCACGTAGTGCTGTCCTTTGGCCGCGATCCATCGCACTCGCCGGCAGTGCACGTGGAGCGCATGGGGATCATGGCGATGACGGACATGGTATTCGTCGATCCGGAGCTCGGACCGACGCCGGACCAGCTGTTCGGCGCCGCCCGTGGCTCCCAGGGACGGCCCGGAGAGTTCCTTTTCCGTCTGGGCGCGCGTGAGCCCGCCCGCGGCCGCCGCGTCTCGCTCGCGGTGCACGAAAGCGTGGAGCCCTACGTCGTCGCGGCGCGATCGGCGCCCGGTGCGGTGCTCCCGGTGCCGCGAACGCCTGCCGGGGTGCTGCATCGTGCGCCCGAGCGCGCGCAGGCACTCGCGCGTGCGGGGCGGCATGGGGCGGCACGCCGGCTGCTCCTGCGCGCGGCGCGCGTGCTCGCCGGGCGCGGACAGCGTCAGCGGGCTGCGGAGTGCGCGCTGCGCCTGGGGTGGCTCTCCCTCGAGCGCGCGCACCTGGCCACCGCGCTGGAGCAGTTCGAGCGCGCCCGCCAGCTCGCGACGGATCCCGCCACCGCGGTCACGGCCGCCATCGGAGTCGGGATCGCGTGGACGGACGAGGGCCGGCTCGCCGAAGCGGAGGGAGCGCTTCGCACCTCGGTCGTCGCCGCGCGGACGCTCGAGGATGCGCCTCTCGCGAGCGACGCGGAAGCCGCGCTCGCGCGCTGCCTTTTGTGGCAGGGACGGCACGAGGACGCCGCAACGGTTCTCCGGGCGGAGCCGGCCGCAGGCGTCGGTGCGCGCGAACGCGCGCGGACGGCCGTGGCGCTCGCGCGCGTCCTGCTGGCCGAGGGCGCCACCACCACCGCCGTTCGCACGGCGCGGGAAGCGGTGGCACGCGCAGGCGAGTCGGCAGACCCGTCGGTTCGCGCCTCCGCCCATCGCGTCCTCGCGACCGCCCTGGCGCGCGGAGGTGACGCTCCCGCCGCCGCCCAGCAGGTGAGCGAAGGGCTGCGCGTCGCCCGGCGGGCGCACCTTCCGCTCCAGATCGGCCGGCTGCGGCTCGCGTCCCTCGATATTCAGGCATCCGCTTCGCCAGAAACCCGACGCCTCGCAGCAAGGCTCGCGGCCGCATCAGCGCGGTGGCCGCCCTTGCTCCGGCACCTGGCGCGCTCGGTCGGGGCCCGGCTTGCGGGCGAGGAGCCCGACGCGGCCACGCTCGCGTTCGTCGAAGCGACCGGCGCCGCCGCGATCCTCCACGACGATTGCGGATCCCGTTCGAACCCCGTCGCGGATCTCGAACAGCTCCTCGCGCTCTGCCAGGCGGCACCTGAGGACCGCACCGCCATCGGGCGCGTCTCGGAGCATCTGCGAGCCCGCCTCCGCGCGGCGACGGTCATCGTCATCGGCCCCGAACCAGAGCGGCGGGTGTTTGCCGCCTGCGGCCGCACCTGGCACGGCGATCCGTCGAGCGCCTGGCGAGCACTCGCCACCGGGCACACAGTCGGGGCCGAGCGCCGCGTCGAGCCCTGCCAGGCCGCCGAGCCGGTGCGCTACGGCGGGGAGGTGATCGGATGCATCGCGGCGCGCTGGATTGCGGGATCCGTTCTCGATCCCGTTCGTGCCGGGGCGCTGCTGCGCCTCGGAGGACTCGCGATCGCGGCGAACCTGCGCGCGATGCTCGATCGGTCCCTCCCCGGATCGGCGGCGCGTGAGGCGGGGCAAGAAATCGTCGGCGACAGTGCGCCGGTCCGATCGATGCGCGACTCGATCGGGCGCGCCGCCCGCGCACCTTTCCCCGTGCTGATCGAAGGGGAGAGCGGCAGCGGCAAGGAACTGGTCGCGCGCGCCATTCACAGGCTGGGGCCGCGGCGCGACCGCCGGTTCTGTGCAATCAACTGCGCAGCGCTGTCGGACGAGCTGATCGAGGCTGAACTGTTCGGGCACGCGCGCGGGGCGTTCACGGGTGCCGTCAGCGAACGCGCGGGACTTTTCGAGGAGGCGGACGGCGGCACTCTCTTCCTCGACGAAATTGGAGAGCTGTCCGCGCGTGCCCAGGCGAAGCTGCTGCGCGTCCTTCAGGACGGACAGGTGCGCCGCGTTGGCGAGAACATGTCGCGCCGGGTAGACGTCCGGATCGTCGCGGCAACAAACCGCCGCCTGGCCCAGGAGGCGGCGGCCGGAAGATTCCGTACGGACCTTCGCTTCCGCCTCGACGTCGTCCGCATCGAGGTGCCGCCGCTGCGGGATCGCGCGGCCGACGTGCCGCTGCTCGCGTCGGCGTTCTGGACGGACGCAGCCGCCCGCGTCGGTTCGCGCGCGACGTTGTCGCCGGAAACCCTCGCGGCCCTGGCGCGGTACTCGTGGCCGGGGAACGTGCGCGAGCTGCAGAACGTGATCGCGTGGATGGCTGTCCATTCGCCCGTGCGCGGCCGGATCCACGCCGACGCGGTTCCAGCGCACGTGGCACAGGCCGCAGCGGTCGACGCCGGGAGCACCTTCGAGGCTGCGCGATCCGAGTTCGAGCGGCGCTTCGTCAAGGCCGCGCTGGCGGCGGCCGGAGGGCACCCGGCGCGTGCGGCCCGCGCGCTCGGGGTGACACGTCAGGGCCTCGCGAAAATGCTCCGCCGGCTGGCGCTCGATCGAGAGCCGGCGTGCACGATGCTCGGCGCGCCGCTGAACATGGAGTAGCCGGCAGCCGGTCGCGCGAGTATCTCAGCGCCCCATTTTGGGATCGATGCGGTCACGGAGACCGTCCCCCAGGAAGTTGAAGCCGAGTACGAGCAGCGCAATCGCGAGTCCGGGAAAGATTGTGAGATGAGGTGCATCGAACAGGTGCGCGCGGCCCGCGTCGAGCATGGTGCCCCAGCTGGGCGTGGGTGGCTGCACGCCGAGTCCCAGAAAGCTGAGTGCAGCCTCCGCGATGATCGCTCCCGCCATCCCGAGCGTGGCCTGCACGACGACGGCCGGGAACGCACTTGGAAGGATGTGCCGGATCACAATTCTCGGGGCGCCGGCGCCGGATGCGCGTGCCGCCTGGACGAATTCGAGCTCGCGGGTCCGCAGCGCCTGCCCACGGACCAGGCGCGCATACCCCACCCATCCAATGACCGACAACGCGAGCACGACGTTCGTGAGGCTCGGGCCCAGCACCGCGACAAGCGCGATCGCGAGCAGAATTCCCGGAAACGCCATCAGCACGTCAATCACCCGGCTGATCACGTCGTCCACACGCCCGCCGTAATAGCCCGCGATCGATCCGAAGAGCATCCCGAGGGTGGAAGAGACCGAAACCACGGCGAGCCCGACGAGCAACGAAATGCGGGCCCCCTGCATGAGGCGCGCGAGGATGTCGCGTCCGAGCTCGTCGAGCCCGAGGGGATGGGCCCGGCTGGGCGCCTCCAGCCTCCGCGCGAGCTCCTGCGCCGCCGGATTGTAAGGAGAGAGCACCGGCCCCGCAATGGCGCCAACCGCCGCGAGCAGCACGATGAGCACGCCGATCCTGACCATCACTCGACGCGAATCCTCGGATCGAGAAAGCCGTAGGTGAGGTCGGTCAGCAGGTTCATCGCCACGTATGTGACTGAGATGAACAGGATGCAGCCCTGGACGAGCGGGTAGTCCCGGAAGTTGATCGCCTGGATGAGCAGCCGCCCGATGCCCGGCCACGCGAAGATCGTCTCGGTGATGATCGTGCCGGTGAGGACCGCGCCGAACTGCAGCCCGATGATGGTGACGATTGGAATGAGGCTGTTGCGGAACGCGTGATGCACGACCGCGCGCGTTCCCGATAACCCGCGTGCCCGCGCCGACAGGACGTACAGCTCCCGCAGCTCCTCGAGCACGCTCGCGCGCGTCATGCGGGCGAGAATCGCCGCAAGCGCCGCCCCGAGTGTGACGGCGGGCAGCACCAGGTGCGAAAGTCCGCCGATGCCGGAGACGGGCAGCCAGCCGAGCCTGACGGCGAACAGAATCGCAAGCAGCGGGCCGAGCCAGAAATTCGGCATGCAGATGCCCAGGAGGGCCAGCGTCATCGCGGCATGATCGATCATCGTGCCCCGGTACACGGCAGCGAGGATGCCAAGAGGGATGGCAAAGACGACGGCGACCAGCATCGCGGCGAGCGCGAGCGCCGCCGTGTTCGGAAACTTCTGAAGGATTTGCGTCGTCACAGGCGCGTTGTACCGGAAGGACGTCCCGAGATCGCCATGCGCGATCCCGACGAGAAACGACCGGTACTGCGAGAGAAGCGGACGATCCAGTCCGAGCGCGTGCTGCAGCTTGACGATTTCCTCCTGGGAGGCACCCTCGCCGAGCATCGCCTGCGCCGGATCCCCGGGGACGAGGTGGATCAGTGCAAAAACGAGCGTGGCCACGCCGAGAAGCACGGGCAGGGTGAGCAGCAGCCTGCGGATGAGGTATCGGAGCATCTGCGGTCGCCAGAGAATACTGTGGAATCTGGATCCCGGCGGAGGGCGCCGGTGGCTACCGGAGGCGCCGCTGCAGCACGTGCGCCTGCGGGCTCCCCGGATCCAGTTCGAGGACGTGTGCGAGGGTGGTCCGCGCCGCGTCGCGCGCGCCGCTCTTGAACTGGGCTTCGGTCAGCCGCAGCAGCACCGGCACGTTGGTGCCGCCGCCCTCGATCGCGCGTTGATACCACGCCGCGGCACCGGCCGAATCCCCGGCCTTCATCGACAGATCGGCAATGCGCAGCACCTGGGCGGTTCGGCGGCGGAGGTCGCCTTCGTCGCCGACGAGGGCACGATAGTCCACCAGCGCCCGCCGCGCGAGATCGGGATGGCCGCAGCGTTCCGCCGCCTGCGCCAGGTACTGGAAGGCCAGCGGATCGGCGGGGAGCGTGGCAGTTGCCTGCTGCAGGACGCGCTCGGCGAGCGCGTCCTGGTTCGACAGCAGCAGGGTGCGGCCGAGGAGCATCAGCACCTCGCTGCTCTCGTCCTTGGCCGCGGCCGTCTGGAGCGCGCCGAGGGCCTTCATCAGCTCCAGCCGGTCGGGCGCCTGTGCCTTCTCCAGCCAGACGCGCCCGAGCGCCACGAAGGTATACGAATAATCGGGGTACGCCTCGGACGCACGCCCAAGTGTCGCGACGGCGCGATCGAACAGGCCGGCCTTCGCGTACGCAAGACCGAGCGCCACCTGCCGGGACGGACCGGGCTCGAGCCCCGCTAACTCCTCGAGCTGAGCGATGCGATCGTCCCGGCGACCCAGCCGACCGTACAAGTCAGCGAGCTCTTCGCGCGCGTGCACCATGCCCGGCGACAGCCGGACGGCGGTCTCGAGCGCCCGCTGCGCGTCGCGCGGTTTCTGCATGTCCCGCAGGCTCAGGCCCAGCAGGTAGTACGCCTCGGCGAACCGGTCGTCAATCGCAATCGCCTGGCCGAGCGCGCGCACGGCCGCAGGGGTATGCCCCGCACTGTACTGGGCGAGTGCGAGCTTGTACAACACCCGCGGGGAGCGGTCGTCCAATTCGACGTACGCCTGATAGCGTTCGGCAGCACGGTCGTACCGAAGCAGCGAGTAGCTGATGTCCCCCATCACTTCGAGAGGGCGCGGCGCCAGCGGGTCGAGCTCCGCGGCTTTCCGGAGGTCACGCATCGCGGCGTCGGCGGACGGGTCGAGCTCGCCTGCCTGGCGCGGATCGCGTGACGCCGCATCCAGCTGATGCCGGCGCCTGTAGGCTTCTCCGCGTTTGAGATAGCCGAGCATCGAATCGTCCCGGAGCGCGATGGCGCCGCTGAACGCCTCGATGGCGGCAAACGTGTCGTCCCGGGCCAGCGCGGCCTCGCCGCGATCGATGAGCTGACGGTATTCCCCTTCGCGGCGCAGCGCCGCCAGCTCGTAGGCGGTCGCGACGCAGACGAGGACCAGGAGAACGGCCAGAATGGAGCGCTTCACCGCCGCCCATGCTAACACCGGGGGCCTCATCGCCGCCCGGCGGGCGCATCGCCCCTGGACCGGGCGCCCGTCAACGGGGGGAACTTCCGGCCCCAGGCGGGTTCTAACGGAGAGAGTGGGGCCGTTCCCGACAGGAGCCGGGGTGGTAACATGGCGGAAGGATTCACTGTGAAGCCCGTTCCCTCCTTTACATGGACGGAGGTTGGGGGCCGCGAAGCCGCCCTCATCCAGCGCTGCGCAGCCCGCGACGAAGACGCGTGTGCGGAGCTCGTCACCGAGCACCAGCGCATGGTGTACCAGCTCTCGCTGAACCTCCTCGGCGATCACAACGAAGCGCTCGACCTCTCCCAGGAAGTCTTTCTGCGCGTGTTCCGGACGTTGCCCGGATTCCGCGGTCAGTCCACGCTCCGGACCTGGATCTACCGCATCGTCGTCAACCAGGCTCGCAACAGGCAGCGTTTCTGGCGTCGCCGCCACCGCGCGCAGCAGGTGTCGCTCGATGAGCACATGCGCGATCACGGGGAGCTGCCAGCGGAAGGCGACGGGGGCTCGCCGGATCGGCTGCTCGGACAGAAGCAGCTCGCCGAACGGATTCGGACCGCGCTCGACCAGCTGCCCTTCGACCAGAAGACCGCGCTGGTGCTTCGCGAGATCGACGGATTGAGCTACGAAGAAATCGGCTTCTCGCTCGGGATCGCGGTGGGGACGGTGAAGTCCCGTCTCGCGCGCGCCCGCGAGGCGCTGCGTGCACAGTTGAGGGATGTATGACTCTATGGACCTGCGCGGCGGTGCGGCGGCGTCTTCAGAGTTTCCACGACCGCGAGCTCCAGGTGCGGGAGCAGATTGCGGTCGAAGCCCACGTCCACGATTGTTCGCCGTGCGCCGCATTGCTCCTGGAGCTCCGAGCGCTCGGCGACGCCTTGCGCGTGGCCGCGGCTCCGGCGCCCTCGGACGACTGGACCGGCCTCCGGTCAGCGGTGGTGAGCCGCATGCGCGCTGAGGCGCACGAATCGTGGGTGGAGCGCACACGGCGCGCCTTCGACGACATGCACCTCGTCTGGATCGCGCTCGCGTCAACGAGCGCAACCTTTGCATGTGCCGCCATCGTGCTCTCGATGCTGCACTACGCGTCGCCCGAACGCGCTGATTCGCTGGCGGCGATGATTACCGTGATGGGGGCGCCGTCCGGTTCCGATTTGAATCCGGCCCGGCTCGACGGCCGCATCCGCGTCCCGAGCGTGCCCGAGGACGGCGTCGTTTACGCGACCCTCGAGCGCTCCGTCTCGCTCGACGATCGGATGCTCCCGCTCTCGGCGGTCGTGACGCGGGAAGGGCGGGTCTCCGGGCTCGAGCTGCTCAGCAAGGATCACAACCTGCAGGAGGTCAACGATCTCGTTGACGCGCTCTCGCGCGGCCGCCTTGAGCCCGCGCAGTCGGACGGCGCGCCTGTCGCGGTGAATCTCGTGTGGCTCGTCGCGCACACGACGGTCAAGGGCAAGCTGAGCTCCTAACGCCGCCGGTCCCGCGGGCGCTACCGCGGGATTTCGGCGACGCTCGTCGCCACGTTGTTCATCGCATCCGTCGCCCTGATGATCACGCTTCGCGCCGCCTCGTTTTCCTCCAGCCGGACTTCGAAATCTTCACGCCGGGAATCGGCGATTCCATCCTTCGGGTAGGCGAGGCGCCACCGGCTCGCGTCGAGCGAGTATTCGACGCGCTGGACCGGCGACTGGTCGTCCCGCACGGTGAAGCTGATGGTCGTACGCGATCCGCTCCGGGTCGCCGGTTTCAGCTCGATGGCCGGGGCCGTGTTGTCGATATCGAAGCTGACGCTTTCGAGCTCCCCGACGAGCGCCGCGCCCGGCGAGTTCGAGAGCGCGTCGGACGCCGACACCTTGACGACGTAGGTCCCGTCAGGCACCGACGTGGTGTCCCACACAAAAATCGGATCGGTCAACCCGCGGTGCAGGACCTTCCAGCTCGTGTCGCCTTCGCGTCGATACAGGATGTCGAACAGGAGCCGATCGTCGTTCTCGTCGTCGGCCTTCCAGACGAACGTCTGGAGCCCCTTCTGATAAATGCGGCGGCCGAGTGCCGGCGCCGAGCTTGGCTGACCGGGCGTTGCCGTGGCCGCCGTCTGCGCCGCGAAGCGCGTATCCGCCGCGGCATCGTCGAAGCCCGCCAGCTCGGTTTCACCCGTCGAAAACGGGCGTTGGAACACCGTCCCCGAGGGATGCACGGTGATCGAGGTGATTTCAGGCCGCAGATTCCGCGGCAGGTAGGCTGTCGTGACGGAGGTCAGCACGGGGCCGGCATCGCCCGTCGCCGTCAACACGGCGCGCCACTGGAGATAGCGCGCCGTCGGGCTCACGATCTGCTCGCCGCCGGCGTTCGTGTAGGCGTTCGACCAGGCGCTCCAGGTCTGGTCCGGTGTCGCGGTATTGCCGCTCCGAGTGAAGACGTTCACCGCCCCCGAGTTGGTCGATGCACGCCAGCGAATGACGCCCCAGGTCGCGACGGTGCCGGCGTCGCGAACGTCGGATTCGAACGTCCCGCGCCGGGCCGCCGAGGGAGAGAGCGCGAACAGCTTGCCGGGGTTACTCGCGGCGCCGACGATGCGCCCCGAGGGCTCGCGGAGCAGCGCCGTAACCTGGCGCGCGGCCGCCCGTGCGAGCAGCGTTGCGCGGGCCGGATCTCCGCTGACCCGGAAAATCTTCCCCTCGGTTCCGGTGCCCACCAGCAAGCTCCCTGAGGGCTCGATGACGATGTCGTACGGCGCGTCCTCTCCCGAATCCCACATGGTGTCCCAGAGGCCATCGGGCCGGATGCGATAGATCGCGCCGCGTCCCGTCTTGCGCGCCGGACGCGGCATGGTGGTTCCGGATGTCCCCCCGACCGAGGAGCTCTCGACGACAGTGACGGACGTGATCTCGGTGGACACGGACGCGACCGGCTGCTGCCGGGCAGGCTCGGGCGCTGGCTGAGGATCGGTGGCGCGGCTTTCGCCACCCTGGCTCCCGTTGACCGCCACGGCGAAGATCGTCCCGTCGTCGGCAAGGCGCACCGCATGAATCTCGCGGAACGGCGAATCGAGGAGGACGAACGCCTTGCCGGCCGGGTCGATCTTGAAGACGCGGCCGGGCGATTCGGTCCCCGCAATCAGATCGCCGGACTTCGTCAACGCGAGCGTGACGACGTTCCCCGCGTTGGTCTTGTAGAAAGGCGTGCCGTGTCCGTCAGGGGTGATCTTGTAGATGGTGCCCTTGTCGCCCGTCGCGGCAAACACGTTGCCGGACTTGTCGACTGCCAGCGACCAGATGTATTTGTCGCGGGGATCGAAGAACACGCGCGATTTCCCGTCGGCGCTGACTTCGTAAATCTTGCCGTCGGGAGACGTGCCCACGTACAGCCCCCCGCCGGGCGCCGGCGCGAGCGCGTGCACCTCGAGCTCGGCTGCGTCGAAAAACGTCGAGAGCTTCCCGTCCTTCGTGACCTTCAGCACCAGGCCTTCGTTCCCGCTGCCGGCCCACATCGTCCCGTCCGCACCTTCCATCACCGTCCAGAGGAAGGGGGCGGAGGTTTCGGCGACGACCGAGGGGGAAGGCCCCAGAAACAGGCGGCCGTCGCTGTCGATCGAGACGTCTTCGGCGTCTCCCTTCAGGAAGTCGGCCTGCGTGGAGACCGTCCAGAAGGTCGCGGACGACGCGCTCAGCGCCGCGCCGGCGAGCGCGGCGAGCGCGACGAGCGAGGCCCCAACGGCGACGATCGCGCGCAGTGACCGCGCGCTCCGCCGATGACGAACGACGGACCGCGGCCTCCGGCGCGAACGCCGGGCACGACAGAGCTTCAGCATGGATGAACCGTCAGTAAGAAGGATGTGGGAAACAACAGAAGGCTAGCGGGCTGTGGCGCCGCGTGATTCGACATCGATCGCCAGCAGCCGGGAGCCGGTCACGGCCGAATCCATCGGGAGCTCCCATTCGCCAACCGCGGCGCTGCGAATCGGCGTGTAGCTCCCGCCGTTGCTGTCGCCCTCGAGCACCGACAACACGGAGGGCGGCAGCGCCGTGAGCGCTTCGCCGTTCACCACGGCGCCGGGGCGGCCGTTCAACAGGCGGATGTAGATCCGGTTGTTGCGCCGGGTGTCATTGAGCACGCGAATCATCTGCGCCACACTCTGCGGCTGGAGCGACCGGCGGAGGTCCCGCTGCTCGATTGCATTCAACTGCCGGCCGTCCGTGACGAGAATCGACAGCGGCCCCGAGACGTTGGCGGGGATGTCGATCGGCACCGTGGAGATCTTCTCCTCACCGCGATAGCTCCTGGTGAGAACCTTGAGCGGCACGGTCCGCCCGGGGCGTGGATGGACTTCATCGAGCCACACACGCTCGATCGTGACCGTCCGCGATGTTTCACTCGACTCCACGGTGATGTCGAGGCCGCTGACGGTCACCGGCTCGAGATCGTTCGCCAGGAGCATCGACACCGGGCCGGCCACCGCGGTCGCGGCACCGAGCGTTGCGTTCTCGCCGGTGAAGACGTCCTCGAGCATCAGGTCGTTGTGCCCCTTGATGTGCGTGTGGCTCTTGATGGCGAACGTCGCCGGACCGAACTGCCGCTCGTACGCGCCGATCGTGTTGGCGAGCGCCACATACACGAGCAGCGGCGTGAACGCCTGATCCTGCGCCACGCGGTAATTGAATATCCGCTTCGAGGTCGTCCCGTCCTCGCGAGTGGACTGCAGACTGACCGACATCGGCACCACCTGGGGACCGCTGCCGAGAGTGCCCGCGATCGCCGTCGCCCGGTCCTGCTGCATCGTGCCGATCACCTCACCCATCGAGGAGATCTTGAACGACGACATGAGACTCGGCAGCATGGCGTAGACGTACGCGCGCGTCAGGGGGAACTGTGCGGGACCGAGGCCGAAGAACGGGTGGCCGAACGCATAGACCTTGTTGCCGTCGATGTGGGTGATCGTGCCGGTCGCCCCCATTTCGAGATCGCCGCCAACGAGCGACACGCCGACGGCGTCCCCTTCGCGGAGCGCCCCTGTCATCTGACGTTCCGGCGCATTGGGCAGGGCCGACTGGCCGCCCGCGACCGCGCCTCCGACGACGGGCGTGAACCCCGCGGCGCCGAACGCCCCGGCGAGCAGGTCGACCGAGGCCGGCTCGAACCCGCTGAGGATGAGCGGCGTCGAAATCGGCCGCAGCATCGCGCCGAGCTGGGCACCCGTGGCTGCCGGCATGCCGAACACCTGCACGTCGCCGGGGGCGTGCGCGAACGGTTCCAGCCGTCCGAAGGCGGACTTCAGTGAAGCAGCGAGGCCTTCTCGCGTCACAGGCAGTTCGATGCGCCCCTGCTGCGACGGGACCCGCCTCGGGAGCTGGGTGGCGTCGGTCATCTCCTCGATCGGCGTGATCCCGGCGATGGCTTCGGTCGGGAACGATCCGATGGAATACGAGACGGCGCCGATCAGCCGGCCGTCGATGTAGACCGGGCTTCCGCTCATGCCGGCGGCGACGCCGGTCTTGGCGAGAGGGCCCCCCTCGAGGCGCGCGAGAATCAGATTGCGGTTCGGTCCCTGGATGTTGCGCAGCACGCCGACAATGACGGCTTTGAACTCCTGCAGATTCGAACCCTCGAAGACCGTTCGCCCGATCCCTGTCATGCCGGGTTTGATTTCGGCGAGCGGCATCAGGGCGGAGGTCGCCGGGGCGGAGATCCGCCAGAGCACAACGAGGGTGAGCGCCGCGGCGGCGGTGCGGATGTTCATATGGGCAGGTTGACCGAGCCAGGCCGAGCTGAGATCCATTTATAAGCGCTAACTGCTTGCGGGTCAAGGAGAAAGCCGACCGGATCGGCCGCGCCGCCTGACGCAAATTGACAGTCCTCGCGCGGGTCTGTTATTGTCACAAAGTTTTGACGCTTCCGCTTCTCAGCCGGCCGTATCGCTTTCGCCAGGGGACGTCCGCGTCCTATTGGTGGTGGTACGCGTGTGCTGAGGGGGCGGTTCGTTAACCTGCACGCGGCAGGATTACGGATTCGACGAAGCCTCCTCAGCCCCGGCTGAGGAGGCTTTTTCTTTTTGGTGCCCATGCGCGAGCCCCTGGTGTGTGTGACGGTGACCGGACGAACGATGGACGAGCTGCGCCGTGCGCGTGACGGCGCGGCCCATGCCGATCTGGTCGAGGTGCGTCTCGACGCGGCTGACGCGCCCGACGCGGCGGGGGCGGTCGAAGGGCGGCGGCGCCCCGTGCTCGTCACGTGCCGCGCGGCCTGGGAGGGGGGCGGATTCCGCGGGTCCGAAGAGGAGCGCGAGCGGCTGCTCACCGATGCGCAGGCGGCCGGCGCCGAGTACGTGGATGTCGAGGCGCGCGCGGAATTCGTCCCCGCGATGGTGCGACGCCGCAGGGGCCGGGGCATCGTGCTGTCCATGCACGCGTTCGATGGGATCCCGCCGGACCTCGCCGACCGCGCACGCGCGATGCGTTCGACCGGCGCGGAAGTGATCAAGATTGCCGTCGCTGCGGAGCGGCTGACGGAAACCTGCGCGCTGATGGACCTGGCGCAGCACCCCGTCTTCGCCGACGAGGACGAAATGGACGGACACGTGCTCGTGGCGATGGGGGAGGCCGGCGTGCCGTCGCGCATTCTCGCCGCGCGGCTCCGCAACCGCTGGACGTATGCGGGGGAGGGAGTCGCGCCGGGGCAGATGCCGGCGTCTCGGCTGTTGAACGAGTTCCGCTTTCGCCGGATCCGGCCCGATGCCGCGTTGTACGGCGTTGTCGGCAATCCCATCGCGCATTCGTTGTCCCCCGTGATGCACAACGCGGGCTTCGCAGCACTCGGGCTGAACGCCGTCTACGTCTCCCTTCATGCTGCGGACGTGGACGACTTCGTCGTCTTCGCAAAGTCCACGAACATGCGGGGCGCGAGCATCACCGCCCCGTTCAAGGTCGACATGCTGACCAGGGTCGCCGAAACCGACGCCGTCGCGACCCGCGTCGGCGCGGTCAACACGCTCATCGTCCGCGACGGCCGATGGATTGGGGCGAACTCCGACGTCGAAGGATTCCTCGCGCCGCTGGCCGGGCGGATCGCGCTGAAGGGAACGCGGGCATCGATTCTCGGATCCGGCGGAGCGGCGCGGGCCGTGGCCGTCGCGCTGGTGTCGCAGGGCGCGGCGGTGACCGTCTGCGCGCGGCGGCCTGACGCGGCGCAGGCGGTGGCCCGGCTCTCGGATGCGGTCGCCGGCACCTGGCCACCGCGGCCCGGAAGCTGGGACGTCCTGGTCAACACCACCTCGTGCGGGCGGGCGGGCGCGGACGACGATCCCATGGCGGGCGTCGCGCTCGACGGCGAGATCGTGTTTGACCTGGTGTATGTGCCGGCCGACACGCCGCTCATCCGGCACGCGCGCGCGGAGGGCTGCCTCACGATCGGCGGCATCGAGATGCTCATCGCCCAGGCCGAGCGCCAGTTCGAACTGTGGACCGGGCAGCGGCCGCCCGCCGGGCTCTTTGCGGCCGCGGCGGCATCGGCCGGGGGCGAAGAGCGCCCCGCCGCGATGACTGAGGACAGCATCCAGTGAAACAGACGACTTTCGACGAATTCGTGGACCTCGCGCGCAGAGGCACGTTCGTGCCCGTCGTGAAAGAGATCATCGCGGACCTCCTCACGCCGGTGTCGGCCTTCCTCAAGATTGCCGAGCACTCGGACTACGCGTTCCTGTTCGAGAGCGTCGAGGGGGGCGAACGCGTCGCGCGCTACTCGTTCCTGGGCAAGGATCCCTTTCTCGTGCTGCGCCAGCGCGCCGGCCGGACGATCATCGACAGGTCCGGCGTGACCACCGAGAGCACGGAGCCGTTCGTCGTCGCGCTGCGGCGGCTGATGGCGGAATTCCAGTCGCCCTTCGTGCCGGGGCTGCCAAGGTTCACCGGCGGCGCCGTGGGCTTCATCGGATATGACGCTTCGCCGGTGTTCGAGCCCGCGCTGCTCGAGGCATGGGCGTCCGCCTCGTGGGGAGCCGGGAGCCCGCAGCCGGGCGACGAGCCGGAAGACGAGGCGGGCTTCATGCTGTTCGACACCGTCCTCGCCTTCGATCACGTGAAGCACCGGATCCTGATCATCGCGAATGCGCGGGTGAAGGGAGACGAGGACCTCCGCGCGCTCTACCAGTTCGCGTGCGCGAAGATCCAGTTTCTCGAACGCGAGCTGGAACGGGGGCTGTCGCAGCCGGAGGCACGCACGCAGGAGCCGCCCGCCGTCCGCTCGAACATGACCCGCGAGACGTACGAAGCCGGCGTGCGCACGATTAAGGAACACATCGCCGCCGGGGACATCTACCAGGCGGTCATGTCCCAGCGGTTCGAAGCCGACGTCACCGCGGACCCGTTCACCGTCTACCGGGCGCTTCGATACGTCAATCCGTCGCCGTACATGTACTTCACCCGGATGGGGGGGCTTGCGATTGTCGGATCCTCCCCCGAGATGCTGGTCCGGGTCGAAGGGCGGCACGTCGAGACGCATCCGATCGCCGGCACGCGGCCGCGCGGCGGCAACGAGGAGGACGATCTCCGTCTCGGCGAGGAATTGAAGCGGAACGAGAAGGAGCGCGCCGAGCACGTGATGCTCGTCGATCTCGGCCGGAATGATCTCGGCCGGGTCTGCGAGTTCGGGTCGGTGCGCGTGCCCCAATACATGGCGATCGAGCGGTACTCGCATGTGATGCACCTCGTCTCGACGGTGGACGGCCGGCTTGCGGAGGATTGCGATCACCTCGACGCGCTCGTCGCCTGCTTTCCGGCGGGCACAGTATCGGGCGCGCCGAAAATCCGGGCGATGCAGATCCTCGCGGAGCTCGAGCCGACGCGGCGGGACATTTACGCGGGCGCTGTCGGCTACATCGATTTTGCGGGGAACCTCGACTTCTGCATCGCGATCCGCACCATCACGATTCGCAACGGTCGCGCGCGCATCCAGGCGGGCGCCGGCATCGTCGCCGACTCCAACCCCGCGGCGGAGTACGAGGAAACGCGCGACAAGGCCCGGGCGGTGCTGACGGCGCTTGCCATGGCCGAGGCTGGGCTCTGATGCTGTTGCTCATCGACAATTACGACTCGTTCACCTACAACCTCGCGCAGCGCTTCGGCGAGCTCGGCGCCACGCTCCTCGTCAAGCGGAACGACAGGATCTCGCTCGACGAGGTCGAGGCGCTCGACCCCGAACGGATCGTCATCTCACCGGGGCCGGGACGCCCCGAGGACGCAGGGATTTCGATCGAGGTCATCCGGCGCTTCGGGTCCCGCATCCCGGTGCTGGGCGTGTGCCTCGGACACCAGAGCATCGGGATTGCGTTCGGAGGGACCGTCGTCCGGGCGACGGAGCTGATGCACGGCAAGGTGTCGTCGGTCGAACACGACGGCCGCGGCGTATTCCGCGGAGTCTCGCATCCGTTCACCGCCGGCCGCTATCACTCCCTCGTCGTCTCCGAGCCGCTGCCGGATGTGCTCGAAGCAGCGGCACGCACGGACGATGGCACCATCATGGGTGTGCGGCACCGTTCGTTTCCGGTCCACGGCGTCCAGTTCCATCCCGAGTCGGTCCTGACAGACGAGGGGCAGCAGGTGCTGCGCAATTTCCTGGAGCTGTGATGTTCGCCGCACTCATCGAAAAACTGCAGCGACGCGAAGATCTGACGACCGACGAGGCCTCGGCCGCCATGGGCGAAATCATGGACGGACGGGCGCGCCCGGCGCAGATCGCGGGTCTGCTCGTGGCCCTGAACATGAAAGGCGAGCGTCCCTCCGAAATCGTGGGTCTGGCGCGCACGATGCGGGGCCGCGCCGCACGATTGTCGCGCGAGCACGCGCCCGTGTTCGATACGTGCGGTACGGGCGGCGATCGCGCGAACACGTTCAACGTGTCGACCGTCGCCGCTCTCGTGCTAGCGGCGTGCGGGGTCCGGGTCGCGAAGCACGGTAATCGCTCCGTGTCGAGCCGGTGCGGCAGCGCGGATCTGTTCGAGGCCCTGGGCGTGCGCGTGGACGCGCCACTCGCAGTCGTCGAGGACTGTCTGGATCGCGCGGGCATCGCGTTCTTCTTCGCCCCGACTTTTCATCCTTCGATGAAGCATGCGGCGCAGGCGCGCGGCGATCTCGGCGTCAGGACCGCGTTCAACCTGCTGGGTCCGCTGACGAACCCCGCGGGGGCCCTGCGGCAGCTCGTCGGCGTGCCGCGGCCCGAGCTGACCGAACTCGTGGCGCGATCGCTCGCGCTGCTCGGCTCCGAGCGCGCTTGGGTCGTCCACGGCGCCGACGGCCTCGACGAAATCTCGACCACCGGGTACACGAAAGTATCGGAATGCCGCGGAGGGGCGGTGAACACGTTCTACATTCATCCGGCTGACTTCGGCGTGCCGAAGGCCGCGCCTGGCGACCTCCGGGGCGGCGACGCGGCCGAGAATGCCGCGATCGCCAGGGCGATCCTTGGTGGACAGAAAGGCCCGGCGCGCGACATCGTGCTGCTGAACGCGGCGGCGGCGCTGCTGATTGCCGGGCAGTCGCCAACGATCAGGGAGGGAATCGCGCAGGCCTCCGAGGCCATCGACAGCGGCCGCGCGCTCGGGACTCTCGAGGCGCTCGTTGCGGCCTCGAGCTCAGGAGAGGCGGCAATCAGGTGAGCACCGCCACGGCGACCCCGGACCTCCTTGCGGCCATCGTTGCGGCGACCCGGCGCATCGTGGCGGTACGCGAGCAGGCACGGTCGATCTCGGTGCTCGCGCGCGGCCAGTCGCGCGACCCGCGAGGCACCGAGTTCGAGCAGGCGCTCGCCGGGACCGGTGCGCCGGGCGTCAGGGCGCTCGCGAGAGTGATTGCCGAATGCAAGCGTCGCTCTCCCTCGAAGGGGATTCTCCGCGAGAAGTACGAGCCGGCGCAGCACGCGCGCGCGTACGAGCAGGCCGGCGCTGTCGCGATCTCCGTGTTGACGGAGCCCGCGTTCTTCGACGGCCATCCGGATCATCTGCGTGACGTGCGGGCCGCGGTGGCCATCCCCGTGCTTCGGAAAGACTTCGTCATCTCGGAGTACCAGCTGGTCGAGGCCGCCGTGCTCGGGGCCGACGCCGTCCTGCTGATTGTCGGAGCGCTCGAACAGCGCGAGTTGACAGAGCTGCTGGGTGCCGCCGACAGGCTCGGGCTCGCCGCGCTGGTCGAGGTACACGATCCTGGCGAGATGGAGCGCGCGGTGGAGGCAGGGGCCCGTGTCATAGGAGTGAACAGCCGCAACCTCCGGACACTGACGGTCGATCTTCATGTCCTCGATCGCATCATCGGCGACGTACCCGACGGTGTCACGGCCGTGGCCGAAAGCGGGATCCGGACGCCGGAGGACCTCGCCAGGCTCACGGCCGCGGGCTACGACGCGTTTCTGGTCGGAGAGCGCCTCATCACGGAGCCCGATCCTGGCGCCGCGCTGCGGGCGCTTCGAGGCGCGTGATGGGTGCGTCTGTCCCAGCCGTCAAGGTGTGCGGGCTGCATCGCGCGGAAGACGCGGTGCTCGCCGCCGAGCTCGGTGCGGCGGCCGTGGGGTTCATCTTCTGGCCGGGGAGCCCGAGGTTCGTGGACCCCGCGACGGCCCGCGCCGTTGCGGCCGCGCTGCCCGCGGGAGTGATCAGGGTGGGAGTGTTCGTCGACCAGGCCCCGCAGTTCGTGGAGGAGGTGGTCGCGACGGTGCCGCTCGACGCGGTTCAGTTGCACGGCACCGAGTCCGTCGCGGATTACGCCCATCTCGGCGTTCGCCTCATCAAGGCGATACCGGTGTCCGATCCGTTCGACGGGTCCGTGATCGATGCCGTGCCGGACGAAGTGACGGTCCTGCTCGATGCGCACGACCCCGAGCGCCGCGGCGGCACGGGGCGCACGATCGACTGGAGTGTGGCGGCGGCGATGGCGGCGCGGCGCCCGACAATCCTGTCGGGGGGCTTGAATCCGGAGAACGTCGGCGAGGCCGTCGCGAGAGTCCGTCCTTACATGATTGACGTGTCGTCCGGTGTCGAGTCGGCGCCCGGAATCAAGGATCCCGCAAGGATGCGGGCCTTCTTCCAGGCGATCGATCCGGCCCGGCCGGGCACCCGCAGCTCAGAATAGCGATTGACCATGCATCCATCTTTCGGGCAGCGCGACCCCGACGCCCGGGGCTATTACGGCGCCTACGGCGGCCGGTTCGTGCCGGAAACCCTGATGGCGCCCATCGAGGAGCTCCGGCAGGCGTACTTCGAGGCGCGATCGGACGAGACATTCCGGGCCACGCTCGCGCGGCTGCTGCGGGACTACGTGGGGCGCGCGACTCCGCTCTATGAAGCCCGCCGGTTCTCCGAGACGCTGGGCGGCGCGCGTGTGTTTTTCAAGCGCGAGGACCTCGCGCACACCGGCGCGCACAAGATCAACAACGCGCTCGGCCAGGCCCTGCTGGCACAACGGATGGGAAAGCGTCGCGTCATCGCCGAAACGGGCGCCGGGCAGCACGGAGTCGCCACAGCGACGGTCTGTGCGCTGCTCGGCCTCGAATGCGACGTGTACATGGGCGCCGAAGACATGGAGCGTCAATCGCTCAACGTCTTCCGCATGCGCCTCCTGGGCGCCACGGTGCGCCGCGTCGACGCTGGCGCCCGGACGCTCAAGGACGCCATCAACGAGGCGATGCGCGACTGGGTGACGAACGTCCACCACAGTTATTACCTGCTCGGATCGGTGCTCGGTCCGCACCCGTACCCGTTGATGGTGCGCGAATTCCAGTCGGTCATCGGCCAGGAAGCCCGCGCGCAGTGTCTCGAGGCAGTCGGCCGTCTGCCTGACGCCATCGTCGCCTGTGTCGGCGGCGGCAGCAACGCCATCGGCATTTTCGATGCGTTCATCGCGGACCCCTCCGTCCGGCTGATCGGCGTCGAAGCGGGCGGCCGCGGCATCCGCTCGGGCGAGCACGCGGCGCGCTTCGCCGGCGGAAGCTCGGGTGTCCTGCAGGGCACGCGCAGCTACGTCCTCCAGGACGAGAACGGCAACATCGAGTTGACGCATTCGATTTCCGCGGGGCTCGACTACGCGTCGGTCGGCCCTGAGCACGCGTGGCTGCACGACTCCGCCCGGGCCGAGTACACATGGATCGGAGACGACGAGGCGCTGAGCGCGTTCCAGCGGCTCGCGCGCGAGGAGGGCATCCTGGCGGCGCTCGAGTCGTCGCACGCCATCGCGCATGCGCTGCGGCTCGCCCCGACCATGCGCCGCGACGAGGTGCTCATCGTCAACCTGTCGGGCCGCGGCGACAAGGACGTCCTCACGATTCAGAAGGCGCTCGACGCCTCCGCCGCCGGGGAAACCGCCTGATGTCCCGCATCGATTCGGCATTTGCGGCGATGCGCGCCCATGGACGCGGCGGACTCGTGACCTACGCGACAGCGGGGGACCCGAACCGATCCGCATCGGCCGAGATCCTCATCGCGCTCGCCCGGTGCGGAGCGGATGTGCTCGAGGTCGGCGTCCCGTTTTCCGACCCGCTGGCGGACGGCCCCGTGATCCAGCGCGCCAGCGAGCGGGCACTCGCGGGCGGCACGACGCTGCGTGACGTCCTCGACATCGTCCACACCGTCCGCGCCTCGGTGGAGACGCCCATCGTTCTTTTTACCTATGCGAATCCTGTGCTGCGGATGGATCCCGCCGTCTTCGCGCGGGCTGCGCGCGACGCCGGAGTGGACGGTGTGCTGATTCTCGATTACCCGGTTGAAGAGGCCGAGCCGCTGCGCGCGCCGCTGATGGACGCCGGGATCGATCCGATCTTTCTCATCGGCCCGACGACGACGGATGCGAGGATCCGGCAGTCGGGGGCGCTCGGCCGCGGGTTTCTGTACGTGATCTCGAGAATGGGCGTCACGGGTGTGCGCGACTCCTTCAACGGAGAAGTCGCCGGACTCATCGGGCGCGTGCGCGCGCAGTCCGACCTGCCTGTCGCGCTCGGATTCGGGATTTCGTCGCCGGAGCACGTCGCGGAGGCGTGCCGCTCGGCGGACGCAGCCGTCGTGGGCAGCGCGCTCGTGCAGGTCATCGCGGAACACGGAGGGGCGCGAGACGTGGCGCACCGGGCAGGCGAATACGTGCGATGGCTGAAGAGCGCCCTGTAAGCCGGCTCGACGAGCTGCGGCTGCGGATCGACGAGATCGACGAACAGCTCGTGGCGCTCCTGAGCGCGCGCGCCGAGTGCGCGCTCGCGATCGGGCACGAGAAGAAGACCGCCGGGCTCGAGGTGTATCAGCCGGGCCGCGAAGCCGAGGTGCTCCGCCACGTGCAGCACGTCAACCTCGGCCCGCTCGACGACGGCGCCATCAAGCGCCTGTTCGAACGGATCATCGACGAAGCGCGCCGCCTGGAACGGCTGGCGGACGCGGGGGACAGGGGATAAGGGGTTCGGGGTTCGGGGTTCGGGGTTCGGGGTTCGGGGTTCGGGGTTCGGGGTTCGGGGTTCGGGGTTCGGGGTTCGGGGTTCGGGGTTCGGGGTTCGGGGTTCGGGGTTCGGGGTTCAGGATTCGG
>JBBWZJ010000189.1:0-6190 GCA_039648985.1 Acidobacteriota bacterium
CCGCGGCTTGTGTGCCCTGATGTCGCCCGTGAGATTGATTTCTGTGCACGAACGTTTGGCGCGATCGAGCGTGTGCGGCGCCCAGGCCCGGATGGGAAAGTGGCGCACGCGCTGATGACGATTGGCCCCGCGATGGTCATGTTCGAGGCCGAATGGCCGACGCTTCCAAGCCGGATGCCGAAGCCGGACGGGAGTTCGCCCGTGGTGCTCTACGTGTATGTCGAGGATGTGGACCGGACGGTGGAGCAGGCGATCGACTGCGGAGCGAAGGTGCTCGTGCCGCTCGCGAACCAGTTCTGGGGCGACCGCACCGCCTGGATCATGGATCCCGCTGGCCATGTCTGGACCGTTGCCACACGCATCGAGCAAACATCCGAAGATCAGCGGCGGGAGCGGTGGTCGAAACGTCTGTCCGAGGAGCGCTGATTACTGCAGCCCGGCAACTTCCGCTTTGGCCTGCGCGAGGATGCGAATGTCCTCGACGGCATCCTTCCAGAGCGTCAGGAAATACTCGTACGCGCTCGCCTGCCACCCCGCGATCAGCCCAGTACAGAGCAGCCGCGCTCGAGCTCCCTTGCGTACCGCCCTTACGTGTGCTAAATACTGAACTAGATGGTTCAGTATTCGCGAACGCAGTTTGACACCTCGTTCGCCGCGCTCTCGGACGTCACCCGACGCGGTGTTCTGGAGCAGCTCGCCCGTGCAGACGCTTCAATCACGGACCTTGCCGGGAAGTTCCACATGACGCTGACCGGCATGAAGAAGCATGTCGGCGTCCTGGAGCAGGCGGGGCTGGTCATCACGGAGAAGGTCGGGCGCGTGCGGACCTGCAAGCTCGGCGCGGGCCGACTGGAGGAAGAGGCGGCGTGGATCGAGAGGTACCGCCGGCTGTGGGAGGCACGGTTCGACGAGCTGGACAACATTGTCGAGGAACTGAAACGGAAGGAGAAGGTCGATGGACGCAAAAAGAAAACGTGAGCCCACAACCATGAAGAATCGCACGACCGTGCAACGGAAGTCCGAGCGTGAGCTCGTCGTGACGCGGACCTTCAACGGCCCGGCGCGCATCGTGTTCGAGGCGTGGAGCAAGCCCGAGCTGTTCACGCGGTGGTGGGTACCGAAGTCCTTTGGCCTGTCCCTGCTCTCCTGCGAGATGGATGTTCGCGTCGGCGGCACGTACCGTCTGGTGTTCAGCCACCCGGCCTCCCCGGAGCCCATGGCGTTCTTCGGTCGGTACAACGAAGTGACGCCGCACTCCCGCCTCGTCTGGACAAATGACGAAGGTGGCGAAGACGGGGCCGTCACCACGGTGACCTTCGAACAACGAGGTGCCGAGACCCTGGTCGTCATGCACGACCTCCATCCCTCGAAGGAAGCGCTCGACGCTGCCATCGCCTCTGGGAGTACAAGTGGGTTCAGCGAAACGTTCGAGCAACTGGACGAGCTTCTCGTCACCACCGGCGCGAGCGTCGGAGGGTCATAAGTCGGGCGGCGAGAGGTTATCGTGATCGGGGCGCGAGTCGCCGGAGCTCGTCGAAGAAGTTGAAGAAGACGCTCACGTGGTCCACGTTCCGGGCAATTTCAGCATCGTCCAGCGGCGCGACGGCGAAGCGCATGCCGTCTGGATGCAAGTCGAACATACGCTGCGGTCCGCGCGTCTGATGTGGTGCCGTGGACCAGAGTATCGGCTTCTGGGCACGGAAGGAGCCTTCGACGACCGCGTAAGAGACGACCATGAACTGTCGGCTCCCGGCGCCGGTGGCGGTGCCGCTGCTGTAGAAGATTTCATGCCGCGTCCGCGACCACGTCGGGAACATGCCTCCGGATGCGGAAATCTGTGACTGGCCGCCCGGCCCAGGGAACGGGCGCACGTAGACCTCGTCGCGCCGGGATTGATCCGAGACGAACGCGAGCCAGCGTCCATCCGGTGAAAACGCCGGCTGCCGTTCGTGCGCCGCACTATTGACGAACGGGGTTGGCTTGCCCGGCTTTCCGCCCGATCCGACGTCGCCGCCCATCGGCAGGATCATCACATCCGACTGTCCCGGCGGAACCACTTCCTCGAACGCCAGGTATCGTCCACCCGGATGCCACGAGCTCGGGCGCTGCGCATTCGGGCTCTCGGTGAGGCGCTCGGCACCGCCGGTCCCATCAGCAAGTTGCAGATACAGGTTTGCGATTTTTCTGCCCCCGCGTGTTGATGCGAACGCGAGCTGGCGGCCATCAGGGGTCCAGACCGGAACGGTATCGTCCGCGGGGTCGGCCGTCACCGGTGTGATGAGGTCGCGCGCCAGGTCGTAGACCCATATGTCGCTCTGTCGATCCGTGATCTGCATGGCCAGCCGATCGCCCGCCGGCGCGAACTGCAGATTGTCCCAGGCCGCCCGCGTCGCCCGCAGCGGCGTCGTCTTGCCGTCCTGTCGCATCCAGTGGATCGGCACAGCGGGTCCGGCGATTGACGGCCCTGGCAGATACACCAGGGTGCCGTCCGCTGAAATGGAGAACTGAGCGCTCGCGGTCCCGGCGTTCGAGATGACACCTTCGAGCACCGGCACCGCGGGGCCGTCGGGCTCCAATCGGTCGAGGTCGAAGGGCTGCGCAAACAACGTCCCGTCGTGAATGTAGACGACGTGCCCGGTCGGCAGGTACTGGCCGTGATATCCGCCGCGCACGACGACGGTACGCGCGCCCGATGGCGACTGCGCCAGGATCGTGCCGTCGTTGTAGCCGGTTGCGTTGGCGGTGCGCGAGCCGGTGGTAAACAGCACACCCTTGCCGCCCGGCAGCACCTGAGGCCACCGGTGTGTCAGCTCTTCGTTGCCGAGAAGGATGGACGTCACGGGCTCGGGTGTGCCGCCAGCCGCAGACACCCGCACCAGACCACCCGTACGATTGGGTAGCAGAACGATTGAGTCGTTCCCATCCCAGGATCCCCCTCGAGGAATAGGCGCCTCGCACAGCGCAACTGAGGCGCCGCCGGTCACGGCGACTTTTTTCAGCATCCCACGGGCGAAATATCCGATCCACTGCCCGTCCGCCGAGAAGAACGGACTCTCCGCATCGTCCGTCCCGGCCAGAGGGGTCGCCTGCACCTGTGTAAGCCGTCGCACGTATAACAGGGCGGCGGCGCCAGGTGCGTTCTGCGCGACGAAAGCGATGACGTCCCCGTGCGGCGAGATGCTGAGAGCGTCTACCGGAGTGAACACCACCGAAGCATCCGCGCCGATCCGCGTGCTGAGTCGAAACGGCGGGACCGCTGATGCGGTCCGCCGTGGTGCCCACAACACGAGCATTGCCGCGACCGCGACCGCAAGCACACCGGCGGCCGTCCACGGGAGAACGCGTTTCCACGTTGGCGCGATCGGCGCAGAGAGGTGCGGGGCATCCTCATCCGCTCTGCCGGCGAGAAGATTGTCGATCTGCACGCGTGCATCGCCGATATCGCGCAGGCGGCGTTTCGGATCTTTTTCCAGACACCAGCGCAGCAAGGCACGCAGCCGAGTGTCAAGGGTTGAGGGCAGCAAGTGCCAGTCCGGTTCTGTCTTCAGCACCGACGCGAGCGTGTCGGAGATCGTGTCGCCGGTAAACAGGCGCCGGCCGGATAGCATCTCGAAGACCACCACGCCGAAGGCCCAGATGTCCGCGCGTTTATCGGCAGGATAGCCGCGCGCCTGCTCGGGGGACATGTATGCCGCGGTCCCGAGCACCATCCCAACGGCGGACAGCATTGCGGGGCTGGTGATCGTCGGCAACACCGCGGCCGCACCTGGCTGGCTGCGGCTGGCGGCCTCGTCATCGCCGAGTTTGGCCAAACCGAAGTCGAGCACCTTCACCGCGCCGTCCGGGCGGACTTTGATGTTGGCAGGCTTCAGGTCGCGATGAATAATCCCGCGCTCGTGCGCGGCCTCGAGGGCCTCCGCGATCTGCTTTGCAATGAGGAGCGCCTCATCGAATGGAATCGGTCCCGACGCGATGCGCTCAGCCAGGTCGATCCCCTCGACAAGTTCCATCACGAGGGCTTTGACGCCGTCCGCGTCTTCCAAACCGGACATGGCCGCGAGGGGCGGATGAATCAGCGCGGCGAGGAGTACAGCGTCTCGATGGAGGCGCGCGAGCCTGTCGGCGTCAGCTGCGAAGAGCGGCGGAAGGACCTTGATTGCGACCTGGCGCTTCAACCGGCTGTCGGTCGCGCGATAGACTTCGCCCATACCACCCGCGCCGATGCGCGCGTCGATGATGAATGGGCCGATGCGGGTGCCAGGCGCGAATCCCATGGTCTTGAAACTGTTCGGAGTTCTGCCGGCTATGACGTCCCGGCGAACGGGCTCAGGTCCCGATCGTGTGGCCATGACGAGATCAGGATCCCTGGAGCTCCCGTGCGTCTGCGATCGCGGCTCTGCTTGTCCAGCGGCCGATCCTTGCTTTTCATCACGTCCGAGGACTCTAACACGGCGTCGTTCCGACCTTCAGACCTTCGAACTGGAAGTCGCGGTCGACTTCGACGTCGGCCAACGCGGCCAGCATCTTGTTCTCGGTATCTATTCCCGGGTGTCTTCGATGGGTCCGGCCATCTGCTCAGATGGGCTGGTAGAGGGCCGGAACGCCGCAACGTCGGTGGCATCATGTTGCGCCTGCTTTGGAGCCACTCGCCCCATGTGCAATCAAGGTTCGTCGTGACATGATGCCGAACGTCAGCGCACGTCGACGTCTCGTCTCGGGAGGCTCCAATGCCCGACGGAAGCGTACCGCGGCGCCTCTTCCAAGCCGTGCTGTGTGCCTCCGGTCTGCTCGCGGCACCAATCGCCCGTCCGGTGACGGCACAGGATCGGCCCGGGCCCGCCATCGAGGCGACCGCCGGATGGGCAGCCTTCGCAGATGATGGGATCGTCAGCGAGCCCTCGGCCGGCGGCGCGGTCCGGTGGTATCTGCTGCCTCGCCTCAGTGCAGGGCCCGAGATCGTACACATCGACGGGCACAACCACACTCACCTTGTCCTGACAGGCAATCTGAGCTTCGACATGCTCGCGCCGGGAAACGGCCGTCCCGCTTAGTCACACCATTCCTCGTCGTCGGTGGCGGCCTGTTTCAGACGCGCGAATCATTGTTTGCCGGAACGTTCACGTCAACCGAAGGCTCGTTCACCGCCGGGGGCGGCGTAAGGGGGCTCGTCGCCGACCGGGTCATTGTCGGGGTTGACGCGCGCGTCGGCTGGGAGCTGCACCTTCGTATCGCTGGCGTGATCGGATGGCGATTCGGCCGGTAACGACATCGCCGTGTCGGGCACCGCCTCGGCCGGCGGTCAACGCCGCGGCCTGCTGTGCACAATCGCACGCATTCCCAAGTCAGGCCCGGCCGCTCGGCAGCAGGTGCTCGAATATGACGCCCCGCTCGACGCCGGTTCCGCGCTTGCGCACGACCGTGCGCCCGCGCCAGGGCGCCGAGGAGAGTGGCGTCCCCGGCTCACCGCCAGCCTCCACGCCGGTCGTGAGGTAGACGTCGTCGACCAGCCTCGCGTCGAGGAGGTGACCAGCGAGCGTTCGGCCGCCGATGCACGATACCCGCGCGACTCCCATCGCCCAGAGCCGCTCGAACGCCTGCGGCAGATCCTCCGGCGTGTCCATCAGCACGAGCGTGATCCACGGTCTGATGCTGACAGCATGGCGCATCCGGTCTGCCGCCGAAGGGACCGTCAAGAGGACTACGGGGATGTCAGGAAGATTGAAGAGCAGCGTATCAGCGAGCTCGAGACCTCGAATCGTCGCAACGATCTGGAGCGGGTGCCGCGAAAGACCGAGCGACATGCGCAGCTTCACCAGTTCCGGGTGCCACACCGAAAACACCACCTCGCCTCCGCGCACGGTTTCGGCGCCAGCCAGCACCGCATCGGCGGCCACGCGCGAGAGCCCTTCATAGACGAGATGTTTGTCGGTATCCCCGCCGCCGAGCAGTCCAGGGTCTGCGGCGGCAGTGTTTCCGTCCCGCGATTGGACGAAAACCAGCGAACATGCCGGTCGCGATGGGGTCGCAGCAGGAGAGAGATAGAACGGGCCATCGAACAGCCGCCTCGACCACGCGTTTCCGATCGCAATCGCATTCTCCGGATCATCCAGCTCAGTGACATACCGGGGAAGTCGCGCGGTCCTTGCCACTCGCGTCTTCCGTGCGACCAATCTCTCAAATTGTTCCACCC
>JBBWZJ010000197.1:0-5539 GCA_039648985.1 Acidobacteriota bacterium
GCACTGATTTTATCTGTGGTCTTCATCGCCGCCACATCCTGCGGGCGGCTTCACCGGACGGACGGTCAGCGGGCCGCGGGCGCTGACGATCCCGACGCCTTGCTCCGGCAGGCGATTCAAGCGGAACGCCAGCCGGCGTTCGTCACGAGGGACAAGGAGGGGGCGCGCCTCTGGCAGCAGACCCGATCCTTCTACGAGAAGCGGGAGTTCGCGCCTGCCTGGATCAGCAAAGGCGCGCCTCGGACGCAGATGGACGCGTTCATCAGCGCCCTGCGTGCGTCCGATCGGGAAGGGATCGATCCGGAGCTGTACGGGTCGGCCCTGCTCGAACAGCGCCGCAAGGAGGCCGCGTCAGGATTTCTCTCGCACAAGGGGTTCGATCCGAAGCCTGCGGCCGCGATGGATGCGTGGCTCACGTACCTGTATCTCAAGCTCGCGTCGGACCTCGCCGACGGCGTATCCGATCTCGCGCACGCAGACCCCGCCTGGCAGATCGCGACAGACCCATTCGATCCACTCGAGCACCTCGAACGCGCCCTCCGCGACAATCGTGTCGCCGAATCGCTGACGGACTTGACACCGCGCGACGAGGAATACCGCCGCCTGCGCAGCGCTCTTGCTGAGTACCGGACACTCGCGGCAAAGGGCGGATGGCCGACGGTGCCGTCCATGAAGCTGAAACCCGGCCAGGCTTCGCCCGCGGTCCATGCGCTTGCCCGGCGGCTTGCGGCCTCTGGAGAGTTCGCCGGCGACACGAGCGCCGAGGACACGTCAGCGGTGTACGGTCCGCGCCTCCAGGACGCCGTGAAGCGGTTCCAGCGCCGGCACGGCTTGACGGATGACGGCGTCGTCGGAGCGCGGCTCGTCGCGGAGCTGAACGTGCCCGTCGCGGCTCGGATCCGCCAGATCGAGTTGAACATGGAGCGCTGGCGGTGGCTGCCCCGCGATCTCGGCGACCCTCACATCCTCGTCAACATTCCCGAAATGCGCCTCGACGTGCGGGAACACGGCACCGCTCCAGTCTCGATGCGCGTTGTCGTCGGCAAGGAGGACACACCGACGCCCATCTTCAATCACCAGATGACCTACGTCGTGTTCGCCCCGTACTGGAACGTACCGGACGACATCGCCCAGAAGGAAACGCTGCCCGCCGTGATGAAGGACCCGACATTCCTCGAACGGAGCCACATGGAGGTGGTGGACAAGGCCGGCCGGACGATCGATCCCGCATCGATCGATCTCGATCAGCCAGAAAAGTACCGCTTTCGTCAGCGGCCCGGCACGTCCAACTCGCTCGGGCTCGTGAAATTCATGTTCCCGAATCAGTACAACGTCTACCTGCACGACACGCCGGCGGACTCGCTGTTCGCGCGCGCGAGCCGATCGCTGAGTCACGGCTGCGTGCGGCTGGAACAGCCGGAGAAGCTCGCCCAGTACGTGCTCCGCGACCAGCCGGAGTGGACGCCCGAGCGCATCTCCGAGGCGATGCACTCCGGTACCGAACAGATTGTGAAGCTCAAGACGCCGTTGCCTGTGTACCTTGGATACTGGACGGCGCGAGTGGCCGCGGACGGCACGGTGGAGTTCCGGAAAGACGTGTACGGGATCGACGAGCGGCAGGCGACAACGCTGGCCGAGCGTCTCGAGCGCCTCCGGCAGAGCACGCGAGCGGCGACGGCGGAGATTGCCGTTCCGGCCGCCCCGGTGGTGGCGGCGCGCTGAGCGACGGGCTTCAGGCGCCGCAGTAACGAGTCACGCGCGCGAGCAGCTCGTCCAGATTGACCGGCTTGGATAGATACTCGTTCGCGTCGATCTGCGTCGAGCGCTCCCGGCCGGCGGCGGACACGACGATCACCGGGATCGAGGCCAACGTCGAATCGAGCACTTGTTCGCGCCGGAACTGCCACCCGTCCATCACCGGCATCATCAGGTCGAGAAGGATGACGCCGGGGCGGATGCCCGTCGCGAGACGCTCGAGGGCAACCTTGCCGTTCGGCGCGGTTTCCACCCGGTACCCCACAGCCTGCAGGAAATGTCCGAGCATCTCGCGCGTATCGGCGTCGTCTTCCACGATCAGGACCGTACCGCTCACGAGTGCATTCCGGGATTGCGGGCCGAGAGGACGTCGAGCGCGATCTCGGCGAGTGCGTCTGGCATGCACGGTTTCTGGAGGACGCGATCACACCCCGCCTCGCGCGCGCGCAGCTCGTGGGCGTGCCCGCCGTAGCCGCTGAGGCAGATGATCGGGATGCGTCCGACGGCGGGATGCTTCCGAACACGGGCGACGAGCTCGAACCCGTTCATCCCGGGGAGCGACAGGTCGGTGATCAGCAGATCTGGCCGCGTAGTCTCCATGATCTGGAGAGCCGCGCTGGCATCGGCGGCCACCAGCACCTCGAAGGACACCGAGAGGAATTCGGCGTACATCTGCCGGGTGTCCTGATGATCCTCCACGAGGAGAATGACCGGTCGCTCGGGAGGCAAGGCGCTGCCGGGATCTGGAATGAAAGGCGACGGCATTACAGACGCCGGTGCGTCTTTCCCTTCCCGTCGTCGGATGTGTGGCCGGTCTTCAGGAATCCGGCTATCTGGGTTACGAGGTCCGGCGGGAGACACGGCTTGGCGATGAATCCGTCGCAGCCCGCGCGCCGCGCGCCCTCGCCGTCACTCGCCAGGGCGTGTGCGCTCAGTGCCACGATGACGAGGTGCGCGGTCGCCGGATCGTTCTTGAGAATGCGCGTCGCCTCCCACCCGTCGAGTCCCGGCAGCGAGAGGTCCATCAGGATCAGATCGGGGTTGAGAGTGCGCGCGTCTTCGACGGCCTGCTGCCCTGTCGTTGCGGTCGCCACGCGGAATCCCGAAAAACTCAAGTACTCGCTGTACATTTCCCGGGCATCGTCGAAATCTTCGACGAGAAGTATGAGCGGAGGAAGCACAGGCACGGTCATCGGTGTCCGGAACGTTCGCGTATCAAGCCCCGAATCGAGGATTCCAGATCCTCGAGCGAGCACGGCTTCGGGAGGACCACATCGCATCCTGCGCGATGGGCGCGCTCCGGTTCGGCCGCGAACGCCGCGTAGCCCGTTACAGCGAGCACCGGCACATCGCGAGTCCTTGGATCGTGCTTCAAACGCCGAGTGAGTTCGAACCCGTCGATACCCGGGATGTTCAAGTCCGCGACGATGATGTCCGGCAGCAGATCGAAAGCACGCTCGAGCGCCTGGAGGCCGTTGTGCGCTTCTTCAACGAGGAAGCCTGCGCTGCGCAGCCACTCGGCGTACAGGCGTCGCCCATCGCGGTCGTCTTCGACGAGCAGCACGGTCAGGCCGGTCCGGGTGGGTTCCAGTCGAGCTCTCCCCCACCCAGTATACCAACGCTACATTGCCGCCCGAACACGATGCCGGCCGAGTTTCGACTCGGCCGGGCGCCATCCCTCCCGCGTCAGATCAAGGCAGCTTCAACACCTGACCGGGCTTGATCTGGTCAGGATTGCTCAATTGATCGCGGTTTGCCTCGAATATCCGCATATAGGCGTTGCCGTCGCCCAGGTGCTGCTTCGCGATCTTGCTCAGCGTGTCGCCGGCCTTGACGGTGTAGGTACGCCCGGACTGTGCGGGTGCCGCCGCCCCGCCGCCGGTGACGGTGATGTCAGCGATGACCTCGTCGCGCCACTCGGGAATCGTCTTGATCGCGCTCCAGAGCTCGTTCTTGTCGCTCTCGCTTTTGACTGACCCGACGAAGTGGAGCTTGCCGCCCTCTTCCTTGGCGCTGCCATCGAACTTGCCCTTCGCTGTCGATATCGCGTACGCGTACTTGTCCCGCAATCCCATCAGGAACCCCCTCGACGGGTGCCAGTGCAAGCGGTGTTCCGCGACGTGCCCTGTGATGAGGTCAATGTCCGCGGACATGAAGCTCCGCGACGGACCAATAAAAAACCGGATCCGCCCCGTTCTGGGTCAAACGAACGAAGCGCGCCGTCCGTGACGGAAAACCGAAGGGCAGTGTAACTTTGAGCGGGTCATCGAGCGCGGCATTGAACGTCATGAGCGCGGTACCTCCGCTCCAGGCATCGGTCCAGGTCATCGCGTCGGTGGACGTCGCAATCGACAGCTGACGCGGGAAGTCGGCGACGTAGCCGCCGATCAGCAGCTCGACGCCGCTCACCTCACGCGCGGCCCCGAGGTCGATCGTGAAACTGTCGCCCGGGCGCTGGGCCCGGCCGGCGTGCCACCGGGTCACGATGTCGCCGTCGGTCATGGCGGTGACGACCTCGGCATTCACGGTTGCAGAGATCATGCGCAGCGGCAGCACCTCTCCGTCCACCCGGACGGCCGCCTCGGGCCGCGCGCCGCGTCGAATGCGGTAGGTGCTGTAGTCGGCATTTTCGTACACGAGCTCCGCCTGCGGGTGCGCGCTGACGAACCGGCCCCAGCGCCCGCCCTCGTCCTGGTCTCGATCGATCACGACCTCCAGGGCTCCGCGGGCGGAGAGCCGCGTGAGGATTGCCGGATCGTCGTGTTCGAGCAGGTACTGGAGCGCCCAGTAGTGCGGCGCAAAGTAGCCGCTGTATCCGTTGACGATGGGGCGCCGGTGCTCGACCGAGCGGAAGAGGACCACGGCGTCGTGCGCCGGGTTTACTGGCAACTCGAGCCGAGCCACCGCGGCGGTGCGAAGCGGGCGCGCCGCCGGCCGCGTTTCCATCGTGATCGGCGTGGGCCAGGCGTCCGTCAGGAGACCGACGCACGCCAGCGCGGGAAGGGCCCTCCCCATGCGTGGCCATCTGGCGCGCAACTGGCGGATGGCAAGTCCGGCCGCAACCGCCAGACACAACGCCGCAAGCATCCAGAATCGTGCCGGCACGCGAACGCCGTCCATGCCCGGCAGCGCCATCAGCCAGGCATACGGAGCCTTGTAGATGAACGGATGGTCCACGAATGTCGGGGCGGGACCCAGGCTGAAGAGCCACATCCCCGCCGCAGCGAGCGCGTAGAAAGCGATCGGGGAGCGCCGCCGCCACGCCGCACGGACCGACGGATGAAGGGCGCCGGCAATCGCCAGCAGCAGGAGTGCGACAGAGAGCGGCTTGTAGGGCGTGGCGACCGACAGGAGCCGCAGCCCCGCCACCGACAGCTTCCACGGACCGAAGAACAAAGGCGTGACGGCAATGGCGGCAAGCGCCAGTGCTGCGGCCAGGAGCACGCGCCATTCGCGCAAACGTGCGCCGTCCTGACGGGCCACGGAGCTCCAGCCGATCGCGAGCCCGGCCACCACGAGCGCTATCAGCGCGACACCTGGGAACAAGGCGGATTCCGGATGGTCGACAACCTTCAGCCAGCCCCAGAGGCGGAGCTCGTCGGCGGCCCGGAGCACACTCGCGACGTCCGCGCTGAACCCGATGATTTCAGGCAGCGACCTGCGCATGCCGTACGCCCGCTGCAACGTCCAGTAGCCGTAGAGGACCGGCGCCATCGCGAGGGCGGCGATCGTCCACGCGGCGAGGACGCGGCCGATCCGCGCCCGGTGCTCGCGGCTTGTCGCA
>JBBWZJ010000222.1:0-31595 GCA_039648985.1 Acidobacteriota bacterium
GGAACCCCGAACCCGAACCCGGAACCCCGAACCCCGAACCCCGAACCTCTCTCCCCCTGTCCGAATCCGGGCTCGAGGTGTCCGGGTCCGCGCACTCGCCTGTGAAAATCGTCGGCCCCCGGCTGGCCCCACACCCTGCGGCAGGGATGAGCGAATTCGGGATGAACGCGCGATTCCAGGGACCGGATGCCGGATTGGGATGACCAGCTGCGGTTGAAGACGTCCGACGAGTGTCGCCGCACCCGCGCTCGGCCCCCTTGGCGGGACGAATGCACTCGCGAATCGCGCATCCAGCAGCACGAAATCGTCGCGACTTACGTCTAACTCACGAACACGCGTTGCTGCGACGCTGAGGCGGACACTTCCTATGAAACCACCGGCCGACCGACGTCTCGACATGAACGGCACAGGTGCAGACCTGCCCGCGCCGGCACGGCCCCGTTACGGTGTGCGGTGGCGGCTCGTTGTCGTCGCCGCAGCGGTGCTGAGCGTGCTCTCGTGCGCGCTGGCCGCGGCGCTCGCACGTGCGATCGGGACGCCCGTCCCGTGGCCGTCGGTGCTGATTGTCAACGGCACTTACTGGTACGCGTGGGCGCTCATGACGCCGGCCCTCGTGTGGCTGTCGCAGCACGTCAGGTTCGAGCGTCCCGGTATGCACCGCGCCGTCCTCGTGCATCTGCCGGCGGTGGTGCTCTTCTCGCTCGCGCACATCGCGGTGATGACCGGTGTGGAGTGGTGGCTCGCGATGTCAGCGGGGCACACGTTCTGGTGGGCGACGGAATTCAAGCAGTCCGCCCTCAGGAATTTCGGCTGGGAGATGACGACGTACGCGGCGATTGCGGGCCTCGCGCACGCGGTGCTCTATTACCGCGAGTCGCGGGATCGCGCCGTACGCGGACGCCAGCTCGAAGCACAGCTCATCGAGGCGCGGATGGCCACTCTGCAGCAGCAGCTCCGGCCGCACTTCCTCTTCAACACGCTCCACGCTGTTTCCGCGCTGATGCACCGGGACGTGGAAGCCGCTGACAGGACGCTCACACGGCTCAGCGATCTCCTGCGTATGACGCTCGAGCACGCCGGCGAGCAGGAGGTCACCCTCCGCACCGAGCTCGACTTCCTCGCGAAGTACCTCGACATCGAGCAGACACGTTTTGCGGATCGCCTTGTCGTCCATTTCGATATCGACCCTGACGCGCTCGACACGCTGCTGCCGTCGCTCCTCCTGCAGCCTCTTGTCGAGAACGCGATCAAGCACGGCGTGGCCCGCAAGGCCGGACCCGGTCACGTGAACATCACGGCCAGGCGCGACCACGACAAGCTCTGGATCGAGGTGCGTGACGACGGCGCGGGACTGTCGGACAACGCGCTCTCGGCACTGCAGAAAGGCATCGGCGTCTCGACGACCCGCGCCCGCCTCCAGCATCAGTTCGGCGCCGACTTCCGGTTCGAATTTCACCGGCAGGAACCCGGCGTCGCCGTCGTCGTCGCGGTGCCATGGCGCGTCGAGCGACGGAACGCCCGACCGGAGCAGACGCCGGCGGCCGGCGCAGACGCACGCGACGGACGCGCCCGCAGCGGCCGGATCGAGCGCACACAACTTGCCCCCGAACAGCCGGCCTGACGGCCGGCGGCAGCCGAAGAGAGCACGGACATGAAAAAAATCCGGACACTTGTCGTCGACGACGAACCGCTTGCGCGCGAGCGCCTCACGGCGCTGCTGTTCAGTGAGCCCGATATCGAGATCGTCGGGCAGTGCCGCGACGGCGAAGAGGCCATCACGTCCATCATGGACCTCTCGCCGGACCTGGTGTTCCTCGACGTGCAGATGCCGCAGATGAACGGCTTCGAGGTAATCGAAGCCGTGGGCAACGAGCGCATGCCGCTCGTCATCTTCGTGACCGCGTACGATCAGCACGCGCTGAAGGCCTTCCAGGTGCGTGCGCTCGACTACCTGTTGAAGCCGTTCGATCGCGAGCGGTTCGCCGAAGCGCTGCAGCGCGCGCGCAAGCAGATCGAGCGCGAAGAAACCGGAGACCTCGGCCGGCGCCTCCTCGCCCTCGTCAAGGACCTGAGGAAGGATCAGCCCAGGGCAGAGCGCCTTGTCGTCAAGGCCGGAGGGCGCCTGTTCTTCCTCCGCACGGACGAAATCGACTGGATCGAGGCGGCGGGCAACTACGTGCGCCTGCACGTCGGCAACACGTCGCACCTGCTTCGGGAAACGATGAACGCGATCGAGGGGCGGCTCGATCCGGAGAAATTCTTCCGGATTCACCGGTCACGGATCGTGAACATGGAGCGCATCCAGGAACTGCAGCCCTGGCTGAACGGCGAGTACTCGGTATTGCTGCGGACAGGCACGCGACTCACCCTCAGCCGGGGCTACCGCGAAAAGCTGCAGGAGAGACTGCGGGCGTGAATCGACCCGCTCGCGCGAATCTCGGGCGGACGAATTCGTAATTCGCGGTCAAGACCGTCAGCCCCTCGCACGCGCGCCTCACCGGATCAGGCAAAATCCGGCAGATCGACACCGGTACCCGCCTTGCCTTCGTCCTGCCGTCTCCATCCCCGGATGTGAACGATGAATATTGCTGCAGTGCGTGGCGCGTCACCAGAGCCGGATCCAGGACGCTGGACTGTGCGGCCGCTGCGCCTCGCCGTCCTCGTCGTCAGCGGAGACGCGGCAGTGCGATCGGCGGCGGCGCGGGATCTCGCAGAGCATGGGTATGCCGTGAGGTGTGCCGCGCACTCGGGACATGCGCTGCTTGCGTGCCTCATGGGCCCCCGAATCGACGTCGCCTTCATCGAAGCGACGCTCGAAGACATGCCGGGGGCCGAGCTTGCCGGCACCCTGCGGCGTCACCTGCCTGACCTGCGGGTCGTGTTCCTCGCGCAGCCTGGGACGGCGGCCGCGCCAGGGGTTGTCGTCCGCCCGTTCACGCGAGACGACCTGGCCGCGGAACTGGAAGTACTTACTTTGACGGCATCTTGAACAACGCGTCGTCGGCCGGGACGTTGAACTCCACCTTCTCGAGCGTTGTGGAAGCACTGACCGTCCCGTTCACCAGCTGACGGATGCTGAACGGAATCATCCGGCCGTCCACCTCGCGATAATCCCCGAGCTGCGTCTCGATCGTGGTTGCCGGCCGTCCTCCGGGGGCGAGCGTCACGGAGATGACCTTCTCCAGGCCCGTCCTCGCATCGAGGTAGTACGCCTGCGGGGGCCCCCCCTTTTTCGTGACTTTCAGGTGGAACACGTCCTGGCCCTCCCGCTGCTCCCTTCCGACGAGCTCGATCCGGTGCCCCTTCTCCTTGTAATCAACGAACACGCTGTCGAACTCCGCGTCCTGTCGCGCGTACGCCACCTGCGGCCCGGGTGCTTCCTCGGGCGGCTGTGTGCCGCGCTGCATCCACAACGTCGTCCCGTCGAACGCGCTCACGATGGTCTCGCCGCCCATGGTCTGCTCGCGGCGCATCATGTTCGGCCGCTTGGCCAGCATCGTGATGGTCGCGGTCTTCCCGCCGGACGACGGGTCCTCGGTTGCGACGACGTGACCTGTCATGCGCACAGTGGCGGTGGCGCGGATCTTTTCGAGGCCGCCTTTGGCTTCCAGGTTCATCGCGATGATTTGCTCGAGCGTCTGGGCGCTCGCCGGTGATGGCAGGAGGCAAGCCGCTGCCACGACTGCGGCAATGAGGGTGAACGTGCGGCGCATGAAAGTCACTCCATCTGGCGAAGGGCTGGCTCGTCAATTGTGCCATAGCCTCCCGCCCGGCCGCCGCCGTACACAGGAGAACGCATGAGGACGGTTGCCCGTGCCCCACGCGCTCTCAAATGGTCGCGGTCGGCGCGGCCTGCTACACGCGTCGGCGAGCCATCATGCGGTAGAGCGCCAGCAGGATGATGGCCCCCACGATCGACATGATGTAGCCGGCGCCGGCGCTCTGGTTGGGATTGCTCCCGGTAAAAGCGCGGCCGATGAAGCCGCCGATGAGCGAGCCGGCAATGCCGAGCAGGATCGTGACGATGAAGCCGCCCGGATCCTTCCCCGGCATCAGAAGCTTGGCGATGAAGCCGACCACCAACCCGAACACGATCCACGACAGAATAGCCATCGCTCGTCCCCCCCTTCGTTCCTCGACCGCTTGCTATGCAAGCGCGCGACCAGAGGCGAATGGTTGGGTCGGCAGTCGGGGTTCGAGGTTCTCACCACAAGCCCTTCACCCCGCCCTCGTGCTCGAGGAGCCAGCGCTTGCGTTCGAGGCCGCCCCCGTACCCGGTGAGGGTCCCGTTCGATCCGATCACACGATGGCACGGGACTATGACGGCGACGGGGTTCGCGCCATTGGCTGCGCCGACGGCGCGGACGGCCGCCGGCGCCTGAATCGCGCGCGCGATTTCGGCGTAGGACGCGGTGCGCCCGGCGGGAATCCGGCGAAGCGCTTCCCAGACCTGTCTCTGAAACGCGGTGCCGGTGAGCTCCACCCCGATTCCGTCGAGCGCGCCCAGCTGACCGGCGAAGTAGGCGGCGAGCGCGGTGACGGCGCCGGCCGGGTCGTCCTGCGGCTCGATCGGCTCACCGGGATAACACCGGGCGAGCCGGCGGCGGGCCGCCTCATCGTCGCTGCCGAACGACAGCAGACAGACGCGCGGGCCGCGGGCGGCCAGCGTCAGCGGTCCGACAGGCGACGGGATCCCGGCGATGCCAATCATTGGCGCGCAATCCGGCGGCCGAGTGCATGCCTCGGCGCCATTCCCGCTCCTGGCAGCGTCACGATGAGGCCTCGACCCGCGGATGGCCTTTCGCTCTCATGAGCCGCCTCGGGGAGCTTGCGCCCGCGAGCGCGCGAACGGGGAGGAGCGGGAGGCGCCGATGGTCGAACACCGTGTCGAGCATACTATCGGGAACATCGGCGCATTAGAATCCCGGCGGTCGGCCCGGCCGGGCTTTCCTTGTTGCGCGGAATCTGCGGCTGTTACATTCTGACGGTTACCGATGCACGGACGGCTCCAGCTGATTCGCAGAACACTCTGGCTGGCCTGCGTGTGTCTCGTCCCCGGCACCGCCCGGGCGACTGCAGCCTCGCTCACAGCCTGCGATTTCGATGGTGATGGGCATCGCGACCGTGTCAGGCTCGAGTCCCGCGATCCCGCGGTGCTCCGCGTGTGGCTTTCAGGCGAGGGCACGACATTCTTTCTGCGCGCAGGATCGCTGATCCAGGGCATCACGGTTCGGGACCTCGACGGCGACCGGCGCGACGAACTGATTGTCGGCGGCTCATCCGGACTCCAGATCTGGACGAGCGCGGTTCGGGGATTGAAGCCGTTCCCCCCGGGAGAGCCCGGACGCCGCTGCCTTTCGCGGCCGGTGCGCTACATCGCGGACGCGCCTGACGCGGTGCCGGAGCCCCTGCTGGGTTCTGACGCGCTGCCGTTTGCTCTTGCGATGGCGGCGCGGCCCCGGCCGCCGCTCCCCGCCGCCGGACAGCCGCCTCGTCACAAGGGCGGCACTGGCGCGGCTGGCGTCGTCACGCCCTTCGCCCCACGGCCGCCCCCGCTCGCCCTGTAGCCGTCGCGTGCGCGTAACGCGCGCGCCGGCGTGTCACGGGTCGTGATGGTCACATTTGCAGCGGAGAGGAAGAGACGAGCATGGCCGCCATCGCAAGGTTTGGCTCGCGGGTTGTTCCGGAACGTCACCAGATCATCGAGGAGTGCCGCCAACGGAAGCAGCTCGTCGAGGGGCCGCACATCGCGGCGTTCGAGCAGGAGTTCGTCCGGCTGCTCGGGTCGGGGCACGTGCGAACGTGCTCCACCGAGTACGGCAGGATGGCGCTCTATTTCATCCTGAAGGCCATGGACTTTCCTCCTGGCTCCGAAGTCATCGTGCCGGCGCTGACCTTCTGGGTCGTCCCCGAAATCGCGCGCGTCGCGGGGCTGAAGCTGGTGTTCGCCGACATCGATCCGGCCACGTTCACCCTGTGTCCACGGGCGGTCGAACGCGCCATCACGCCGAACACCCGCGCGGTCCTTCCCACGCACCTTTACGGAATGTCGTGTGACATGGACCCGATCCTCGAGCTCGCGCGCCGTCACAACCTGAAGGTAATCGAGGACTGCGCCCACTCACTCGGCGCCACCTACAAGAATCGGATGGTCGGTACGCTGGGGGATGCGAGCTTCTTCAGCTTTCAGGCATTCAAGCCGCTCAACACGTACGGCGGGGGGCTGGCCTGGGTGCGCGATGCCGAGCTCGCGCGGCGCGTCGGCGAGCTCGCCGACGGCGAACAGTGGCCGACCGAAAAGCGCGTCGAGAGCATCCTGTCGAGCGGCAGGCTGCAGCATACGTTCATCAGGCCCAAGGTGTTCACATACTCGCTGTTCCCGATCTGGTATGCGGCGTCCTGGGTGAATGCGAAGCCGGAGGAGCGCCTCTGGGAGCGCGTCCGGCCGCTGGATCCGCTGCCCGCGCATTACCGCGGGCGGTTCTCGAACGTCCAGGCGGCCATCGGTCTGGCCGCGCTCAGACGCCTGCCGGAATTCATCGAGCGTACCAGGCGCCACGCCAGCATCCTGGACCACCTGCTCGGCGATGTGCCCGGATTGACGATTCCCCACATCCCGCCCGATCGCACGCACGTGTATTACCAGTATTGCCCCTATGTCCCGGACGCCGGGGCGCTGGTCAAGCGGTGCATCCGCCGTGGCGTCGACGTCGCGCCCATGCACGTCGATGTCTGCACGCGGATGGAGCTCTTCGGGTGGAGCGGGCCGCCGGCGCCGGGCGCCGACAAAGCGGCAACGGCAGTGCAGGTGCCTGTCTACGAGTCGCTGTCCGACGCGGAAGTCGAGCGAGTCGGACGCCTGGTGCGGGAGCAGAGCCTCAGGCTCGCCCACGCAGGCGCAGCCTGAATGGAGTACCTCGGTGAGATTAGGGCGGGGCTCGGGGCCGAGGACTGGCGGCTGCGCCCTGGCGACTGGTAACTGGAGACTTGTGACTGGCGACTGGTAACTCAGCAACCAGTAACCGGCGACGGACGCGATCAGGCGTGCGCGCGGCGGTCTTGAACAGCGAACAGCGTAGGCATCCGCTGCTGGAGGAACGCCACAGCATGGCTGCCGGGCGACGCTCCGCTGAAGATTGTCGAGAGGCTGAAGTACACGAGTCCGGCGATGCCTGTCGAGGCCCAGAAGCTTGTACCCGCAATCGCGCCACCCGCGGCGGCGAGCATGAGCGTGCATGCGATGTCGATCGCGGCCGACACCGTGCGCGGCGCGAGGCGGAGGCGGCGCGCCCGCACTTCGGCCCTCCGCTCGCGCGCAACCGAGCGGCGATCGCCCTCCGGCGGCAGCAGCGACGCTTCGTCCACGCGCTCCGGATCGTGGCCGATCAGCTCCGCCTGCGCCTTGATGATGCGCGCGACCCGGCGGTCGCCGATGTCGGGGAACAGACGGCAGAACTCGTCCACGACTTCGTCGGCATCGAGGCCGATGGCCTTCGCATAGTCGCGCACGAACGCGCGCGCGAAGATGCCGGACGGCCACTTCGAGAAGTCATTCCGTTCGAGACCAATCCACAGGTCGGCGCCGACCTTCGTGACGGTGACGATCGTACCAAGTGAGATGCCGCGACGCTCACGTTCGCTGCGCAGCCGGGGACCGAAGGTATCGTGTTCCGACATAGCGGGGACATGTACCGGAGCAATTTCCACGCCGGGCGGCTGAGCTCGGATTGTCCAATGAATTCAGCGGCTGCACACAATCGCCCATCCAGTTTTGTAACCGACATCCGAATATGGAATCCGGTTTGTTGGTTTTTGCGCGGAGCTTTGCGTTTGCCGGACGCGCCTGCGATGATCGGTCGATGGCCACGCTGTGTCTGTCCCTCCATGCCGGCTACGCGTGCCGCCACACGGGGAAATGCTGCCAGACGTGGAACGTGCCAGCCGACCCGCCTCTGATTGAGCTCGCGGCGTCGGGCGCTCTCGACGGCGCCCGCGACGGCCCACCCTTCTTCGTGAGGGCCGACCCCGCCGATGCCGCCGCGCCCTGGAACATTGCCCGCGACCCGCGTGGACGCTGTGTGTTCTTCGACCGAGACGGCGCGCGGCTCTGCGCCGTTCACGCCAGCGCCGGTCCGGCCGCACTACCGTCGGCGTGCCGGCACTTCCCGCGGATCGTTCTGCGCGACGGCCGCGGCACGCTGATCTCGCTCTCGCATTTCTGTCCAACGGCCGCCGCGCTGCTGTTCGAACCGACGACCGCGATCACCGTGCAGGCCGGCGATCGCCTGCGCCTCGACGAGCCGATTGAGGGGCTGGATGCCCGGCACGCCTGGCCACCGCTCGTCAGGCCCGGACTCCTGAGCGACATCGAAGGCTACGACGCGTGGGAGCGCGCGTGCATCGGCGTATTCGCGCGGACCGATCTCGGATGGGAGCGCGCACTCGACGTTGTCGCGGCGGCGACGGAAAAGACGCGGTCGTGGAAACCGGGCGGCGACACGCTCAGCGCGTTCGTCGTGCGCGCGTTCGGCTCCGCGCGCCACGAAGACGGCGCCGACCCGGACGCACACAGCCGGGTGATGAACACCCTCCGTGCGGTTGCCGGACCGCCTGTGTCGCACGACCTGTCGAACATCGACCGATTCGACGCGCACTGGTCACGGCTTGTCGAAGGTGGGGCGGACGGCTGGGACGCCGCGATGCGGAACTACCTGGCGGCGCGGGTCTTCGGGAACTGGATTGCGTATCAGGGGCGCGGGCTTCGCTCGGTCGTCGAATGGCTCCGCACCTGCGCGGCCGCCGTGCGCCACCACGTCGTGCGTCGCACAGTCGCGCGGGGATGGACCCGGCAGGACTGGCTCGAGAGCTTCCGCGCGGCCGACCTGCTCCTCCTCCACGGCATCGACACCGGGGCGTTCGCACGGCACGTGCGGGTGCTCGAGGGGGCAGATCCCCGATGAAGACGAGCGCCCTCGAGCGATTTCTCCGCTACGTCACGATCGACACGCGATCGGACGAGCACTCGGCGACCACGCCGAGCACACCCGGCCAGTGGGTGCTGCTGCGGCTGCTCGAGTCGGAACTGAAGGAGATCGGCCTCGCTGACGTGTCGCTCGATCAGTTTGGCTACGTGATGGCGACGATTCCCGCCACCGTCAGCGCCGCCGTTCAGACGATTGGCTTCGTGGCGCACGTGGACACGTCTCCCGAGATGCCGGGCGACGGCGTGAAGCCCATCGTGCATTCTGCCTATGACGGGCGCGACCTGGTGCTCCCCGACGATTCTTCCATCGTCCTGCGGGCGGCCGACAATCCCGACCTGCTTCGCCAGTCGGGGAACGACATCGTGACGGCCTCGGGGCTGACACTGCTCGGGGCAGACGACAAGGCCGGCGTCGCCGAAATTGTCGCCGCCGCCGAGCAGCTCGTACGTCACCCCGACATCCCGCATGGACCGATCCGCATCGCGTTCACGCCGGACGAGGAGATCGGCCGGGGCGCGGACCATTTCGACGTCGCACGCTTCTGCGCCCGGTGCGCGTATACGCTCGATGGGGGCGGCGTCGGCGAGCTCGAATACGAGAGCTTCTCAGCCGATGCGGTCACGCTGACCTTCAACGGCTTCAACACGCATCCGGGGTACGCCAGGGGCCGCATGGTCAACGCAATCCGCGTGGCGGCCGACTTCATCGCGCGGCTGCCGAGAACGGAGATGTCACCCGAGACGACCGACGGCTACCAGGGATACCTGCACCCCTATCAGGTGCACGCCGCCGTCGATCGCACGCGTGTCAAGGTGCTGCTGCGCGACTTTGCGACGGCTGAACTCGCGGTGAAGGCGCGCCGCGTCGAGCAGCTCGCGCGCGAGGTCGTCGCCGCGCATCCCGGCGCCTCCTTTACATCGGTCGTCGAGGAGTCGTACCGCAATATGCGCGAAGTACTCGAGCAGCACCCGCAGGTCGTCGAATACGCCCGCGACGCCATCCGTCGCGCAGGGCTCGAACCTGTCGAGCGGCCGATCCGGGGTGGAACCGACGGCTCGCGCCTGTCCTTCATGGGCCTGCCGACTCCGAACCTGTTCGCCGGCGAGCACAACTTCCACTCGCGCCTCGAATGGGTCTCGGCGCAGGACATGGACAAGGCTGTCGAAGTAATTGTGCGGCTGTGCGAACGCTGGGCGGAATAGCTTCGCGGCCGTCCCGGGTGGCGCCGGAGGCGTTCACCCGATATCGAACTCCGCGATGACAGGGGCGTGATCGCTCGTCCCGAACTCGCGCTGGACCGTGCACGAGCGGACGCGGTCGAAGAGCGCCTGGCTTGCCAGAAGATAGTCGAGCCGCCATCCGATATTGCGCTGTCGCATGTTGCGCCAGGGCGCCCACCACGTGAACATCTCGTCGTTGTCCGGCTCGAGCGCGCGCCCCACGTCCACGAGCCCGTGCCCGATAATCCGCTCGAGCTGCGCACGTTCCTCGGGAAGCTGGCCGATGAGGGAGGGCTTGCGTTCCTTCGGGTGGACGTCGCGCTCGGTTCTCGCGATGTTCAGGTCGCCGCAGATCACGATCGGGTGCCTGTCGCGCGCCGCATCAGCGGTGAATTGTTCGAGCGCATCGAGGAACTGGACTTTCGCGGGGAAATCCTTACCCCCATTCGGTACATACACCGAGACCACGGTCAGCTGCGGAAGCCGGACGAGCACGATGCGGTTCTCGTAATCGAACGCCGGATGCGCGAACGCGGGCCGCTCGGCCGCGACGCGCCGGCTGACATGCAGGCCGACGCCCGAATAGCCTTTGCCGCCGTGCCAGTAGCACCAGTACCCTTCGAGTTCGCAGAGCCAGACCGGAAGCTGGTCGGCGGATGCCTTGATTTCCTGCAGGCAGACGACATCCGGCTGTTCGCGTTCGAGCCATTCCTGGAGCTGCCCCTGCCGGGCGCGGATTCCATTGACGTTCCACGTGGCGATCTTCATCAGGCTCAGAAGATCTTATGCAACGTCGGCTCTGATCCGCGAGTCGGAATACCGCGGGCGGCGGACGCATGAGCTTGCTTCCGCGGTGGGGGCCGGCTCAGTCAGTCTTCGAACGCGGTACCCTTGTGATCGTTCCCCGGGCCGCGCGGGTGTGCCGCGGCCGACCCGGACGCAGCGGGAAGTTGCTTCCCGTTCTGGTGAGCAGCGATCGTGCAGGCGCCCGATCGGGCATCGAGTATGCCGACAACCTCGCCGTTGTACGTTTCGTAAACGCCTGCCAGGCAGCCGCACGGCAGGATCTTGCTCGAGAGTCCACGAAGAATCTGCATGACAGCTTGTTTAGACTCCGTCCCGGGGCTCGGGGTTTAACCCGCGTATGAAGTTCCCGCACCTGCTGGTCTACGTCGCCATCGCTGTCGGCGGGACTGTCGCTGTCGCGGCCTGCGTCCGGCTCGTGTGGCGGGCGATCGGCCTCTATCGCATCCGCCGCGCCGGGCCCCGTCGTCTGCATGCCTCGCGGCACGTCATCTGGCGTGATCCAGGCGACGTCGCGCATCTCGACATGACGAGTGGACCCGGAGGCCCGCGCGGGGCGCCCGTGCCGCCATTCCGCTTCGTCGAGGAACACACGAGCGGATCGCAGCCGTGCGTGTCGGTCAAGGACGCCCGGGATCGCCTCTGGCGCGTCAAATGGGGCAACGAAGTGCGCTCCGAAAACGTCGCGGTGCGCCTCGCGTGGGCCTGCGGGTACTTCGCGGAGACTACCTACTTCCTGCCCGCCGGCGCGATCGAAGGCGCGACGGACCTGCAACGCGCGCGGGACTGCATCAACAGCGAGTGCGCCTTCGTCGAGGCGCGGTTCGAGCTCGAGGACCCGGCCGTTCGCAAGATGTTCGAAGAGCACAGCTGGGCGTGGAACGACAATCCGTTCGTCGGAACCCGGGAGCTGCACGGCCTGAAGATTCTGGTCATGCTGCTGTCGAACTGGGATACCAAGGACCGGCGCGACGTGGCCCGTGGATCGAATACCGCGATCTTCGAGCACCGCGTCTCGCGGTGGCACCGTGAAGCGCAGTACCTGATTACCGACTGGGGCGGCTCCATGGGCCGGTGGGGCGGCAACATCGTCACACGCGGGCGCTGGGATCCCGCGGGTTTCGAGGCGCAGACGCCACAGTTCGTCAGCGCTGTGGACGGCGACACCGTCACGTTCGGGTACACCGGACAGCGAACAGAGGACGTGGCGAGCGGAATTCGAACGGACGACGTCAGGTGGCTGTACCGATATGTGGGCCGCATCACCGACGCGCAGCTGCGCGCCATGCTCGAAGCGAGTGGCGCCAATGTCGAGGATACGGACAGCTTTGCCCGGTCGCTCCGCGAACGCATCTCGCAGCTCGGTCGCGCATGCGGGACCGGCGGCGGTCGGACGTCGGCTGAGAGCTGAGGGCGGACAGCTATCAGCTCTCAGCTATCAGCTTGGTTCTTTGGCGACAGGCCACCGCGACCTCGGCGTTTGGAGGAATGCGTGTCCGCCTCTGGGCCTCGCGCCTGCCTCGAAGCTGCGATCTGAGGTCTGAGAGCTGAGAGCTGAAAGCTCAATCGAACCTGCCCCGCTCGATCTGCTCGGCCAGTTCCGTGAGTGACTGCACGCGCGGGCAGTCCGCCTCCGGGTAGAGCCCGGCCTCGTCGAGCAGCACCGCGCGCAGGCCCGCCGCTCTCGCGCCCACCACGTCCACGTTGTACAAGTCCCCCACATGAATCGTGGTCTCGCGTCTGGCCCCGCTCCGCGCGAGCGCTATCTCGAAGAAACGCGGGTCGGGCTTCTCCACGCCTTCCTCGTGCGAATCAAGGATGCAGTCCACGAGCCCCGTGAGCGCGAGCCTGTCGAACAGCACACGGACCTTGCCGTTGGCGTTCGACACGATGGTCAAGTGGAGACCGCGCGCGCGGAGGCGCGACAGCACCGGCATGACATCAGGGGGCATCAGCTCCCACAGGTTCGACTCCTGGTGATACGCGTGCAGTTCCGCCAGCGCCGCGTCTGTCGCGGCGCCGACCGGGACACCCGCGTGTTCGAGAATCAGGTTGAAGTAGATCCAGCCGCGGCTCGCATCGTTCGTGACCTTGATTGTCGCGCCGACATCGAGCGTGCGTTTGGCGGGCGCCTCGGCGCGGGCGAGCGCCGCCGGCTCGACCTGGACGCCGTGTCTCGCCAGGCCGGCGCTTATGCGCGCCCAGTTCGGGAAGACGAGGACACCACCCGCGTCGAGGAAGACGGTTTCGAGCACTATCCGCGCTGCTCGATGCGGCCCCAGGCGTCCTTGAGGGTCACCGTGCGGTTGAAGACGAGCCGCTCTGCTGTCGAATCGCGATCCACGCAGAAATATCCGAGCCGTTCGAACTGATACCGCGTGCCGGGCGCCGCGCCTGCCACGCTCGGCTCGACGCGTGCACGGGGAATCACCTCCAGGGACGCCGGGTTCAGATCTGCGAGGAAATCACCCGATGCCCCCGGCGATTCGCTGTTGAAGAGCCGATCGTAGAGCCGCACCTCCACGTCCAGCGCGTGCGCGGCCGAGACCCAGTGGAGGGTCGCCTTGACCTTCCGTCCATCCGGCGCGTCGCCGCCGCGCGTGGCGGGATCGTAGGTGCAATGGAGCGCCGTGATTTCCCCCGACGCGTCCTTGACGACCCGCGTGCACGTGACGAAATAGGCGCCCCTCAGCCGCACCTCGCGGCCCGGCGCAAGACGGAAGAACTTCTTCGGCGGATCCTCCCGGAAGTCGTCGCGCTCGATGTACAGCTCCCGGCCGAACGGCACGCTGCGGGTGCCGGCTGACGGGTTGTCAGGATTGCCGGCAATCTCGAATGAGTCCGACTGACCCTCGGGGTAGTTCTCGATGACGACCCGCACCGGATTGAGGACGCCCATGACGCGCGGCACCGTGCGATTGAGGTCTTCGCGGACCGCATGTTCGAGGAGGGCCACGTCGACCAGGCTCTCGCGCTTGGCAACGCCGATGCGATCGCAGAAGGCACGAATCGCGTCGGGCGTGTAGCCGCGCCGCCGCATCCCGACGATCGTCGGCATCCTCGGATCGTCCCAGCCCTGCACGCGCTCCTCCTGGACGAGCTGGAGCAGCTTGCGCTTGCTCATCACGGTGTAGGTCAGGTTCAGCCGCGCAAACTCGATCTGCCGTGGCGTCGCGGGGACGGGAAGGTGCTCGATCAGCCAGTCGTACAACGGGCGATGGTCCTCGAACTCCAGCGTGCAGAGAGAGTGCGTCACCTCCTCCAGCGCATCGGACGGCGGGTGCGCAAAGTCGTACATCGGATAGATGCACCACGTGTCGCCGGTCCTGTAGTGGTGCGCGCGGCGGATCCGGTACAGGACGGGATCCCGCATGTTGATGTTCGGCGACGCCATGTCGATGCGGGCACGCAGCACATGGGCGCCGTCTTCGAACTCGCCGGCGCGCATCCGGGCGAACAGATCCAGGTTCTCCGCCACCGTGCGCCCGCGATACGGGCTGTCGCTGCCGGGCTCGGTCAATGTCCCGCGCAGCTGGCGAATCTCGTCCGACGTGAGGCTGTCGACGTACGCATGGCCGCTCGCGATGAGGTGGACGGCATACGCGTAAAGCTGTTCGAAGTAATCGGACGCATACCGCGGTTCGCCGCTCCACCGGAATCCCAGCCAGCGCACGTCTTCGCTGATCGACAGGGCGTACTCGACGTCCTCTTTAGTGGGGTTCGTGTCGTCGAACCGCAGATTGCACGTCCCGCCGAACTCGCCCGCGACGCCGAAATTCAGGCAGATCGACTTGGCGTGCCCGATGTGCAGATAGCCGTTCGGCTCGGGCGGAAAGCGTGTGACGACCCGCCCGCCGTTCCGCCCGGCCCTGACGTCATCCGCAACCGTCGCACGGATGAAATCGACGTTCGGGGCCGGGTCCCGTTCCGCCGCGCCGATTGTCGCATCCGGGATGTTCCTGTCCATGGCTTGCAAACGATCATTATAGCGGCCCGATCGGGTTTCCCCTGTTCGAGCCCTGCCGGCGCACCCTCTTCCCTGCCGGTCCCGAATCCCCGCTCCCAGCCGCCTGCTTTGAAGCCGGATAACATGTGAATCGACGCCGTCCGGCGCGATTGCGGCCGGCGGCCGGAGGACGGCGTAAGAAATGGGATTCCGCTACTCGCGACGCGTGCAGTTCGGCGACACCGACATGGTCGGCATCGTCCACTTCGCCATGTTCTTCCGGTACATGGAAGAAGCCGAACATGCGCTCTGGCGCGCCGCGGGATTGCCCGTGATCGCAGACGCCGACGGGGCCGGGTGGCCGCGGGTCTCGGCCACCTTCGATTACAAGGCCCCGCTGCGGTTCGAAGACGAATTCGACGTGGAGGTGGATCTCGCCGCCACGACAACCCGGACAATCCGTTATGCCTTCACGGTCCGCCGGGGAGGGACCCTTGTCGGCACGGGCACGCTGACAGCCGTCAGGGCGCGCAAGCGGGATGGCGGGCTCGAGGCCATTTCGGTTCCAGAAGCGATCGTGACCCGGCTGCGCGCCGCCATCGCCGCGGACGGGCAGTCCTAGATCAGCGTCCGTCCGCCGGTGAATGCAGCGTGCGAGCGAACTCCTCGTACTGATCTACTGCGACGTAATCCACGCCGGCCCGTATGGCCGCCCTCCAACGCTCCCGCGCCGCCTCGAGCGACCCGAAGTTGTACGATTGCGACCATCCGTTGGACGTATCCCCGATCGTGAAGCCGTCAAGGGTGTAGAACCGGATCCACAGGCCTGCCGCATGGGCGTCGCGCACCGCCGACGTGAGGCGCCGCTCGTCCTCGGGAGTCCAGGCACCCGCCTTCGGCTGCCCCTCCGGCTCGACGACCGACCACGGATTGTTCGACCACCGGCGATAGTTCGTGCGGGTCATCGACGCGTTCGGCCCCATCCGGTGTACGGCGCCGAATACCCGCAGCTTGCCGCCGACAGGGACGCGCTCATAGAAATCCCGCTCCTGTTCGTCCTGCTCGCCTGTCAGGACCAGCACCGGGCCCGCCGTAATCGAGGGTACATCGGTCGCGGATGCCGTCCGCGGCGCCGTGCTCAGCCAGGCCTCGTACTCGCCGAGCAGCGCCCAGGCCGCGTCGTGGTGTGCCGCTTCGTCCGACTTGAAATCGAGGTTGAGCGTGATGACGGGCCATTGGTCGCGCCGGTTCTCCCGCAACGCCTCCTCGACCAGCGGACGAATCCGTTCGAAGAAATACTCGCGCATGCCGGGTTCGCTTCCGCTGAACGGCGCGCCGTGCGTCACCAGGGACCGGCCGGACCCCGTCCGCGGATCGACATACCAGGCCAGATCCTGTTCGATGGCCAGGGGGAGCCCGGTGCCGAGTGCCCGCTCGATGCGGTTCGCCCACTGGCCGTCATAGGGATAGCAGTTGTGCGCGTCGAGCAGCACTCGTGTTCCGGGCTGGAGGGCGTCCGGCGCCAGAGACGCGCCGTGAAGGCTTGCGCCCAACGCGAGCAGGGACGTGAACAGAAGGGATCGACGAATCATGCGGAGAGTCTACCGCGTCGACTCGGCCCACGCGCCTACCAGCGTGGCCCGCTGCAACCCCGCATCAGCAGCGTGAGCAAAAGGGTCCCGGCGATGGACACGGCGAGCGATCCAAGGCATCCGAGGCGCGTCGAGAAGAATCCGAACATGCACACTCGCGGTGCATAGGCGTTGCCATGCAGCGCCTGAGCTGGGCAATCGGTCAGGGTGCTTTCTGTTCGTAGTTGATGAGGATCACCAGGTTCTCCTCGCCAGCCTGCTTGAGGCCGTGCGAGCTGCCGGGGCGTGTCAGCACGGCAGTGCCGGGGCCGACTTCGAACGCTTTGCCGTCGATCGTCATGACTCCGCGTCCGCTGAGGACGTAATAGATTTCATCCTCCGTCTGCTCGTGATACCCGATGCCGGAGCCTGGCTTCAGCGCCCGTTTCCGGAAGACGAGTCCGAGATGCGGCGTCTTCTTGAAAAACGAATAGCCGATGGTTTCGCCGCCGCCACCGTGCGTCCCGGGCTCGTTTGCGGCGACCTCCGCGTCGCGCTCGAGCACGTAGCCACCGGGCGCGGGCTTCTGCGGGACCCGCGGACCCCAACCGCCGCACAACATCAGTCCTACCAACAACACTGCATGACGCCTGGCCATCTGGTCTCCTCCTGGACACCGAATGATAGGCCAGACCGTGTGTTCGCTCGCGGTCAGGAACGGCCCGATCGCGCCGGCACTCCTGCACCGCAGGACTTGCGGACGATGAGCGGTGTGTGGAGCAGGATCTGCCGCGGGGGAAGCTCCGGTCGCGTGAGGCGCTCGAGCATCGCGGCCATGGCCGCTATTCCAATCTCGCCGCACGGCTGCCGCAACGTGGTCAGCGGCACGGGCAGCAGGCTCGCGTAGTGCACGTCGTCGATGCCGACGATGCGCACGTCTGCCGGAATGGCAAGGCCGAGACCGAGCACCGTGTGCATGACGAGGCCGGCCGAGCGGTCGTTTGCGCAGACGATCCCGTCAGGCGGGTTGTCGTGCAGGAGCCATGCGATCGGGGTCATGTCGGACGGGTCGAACTCCACCGTCAACGCAGGATCCGTCAGCCGCCCGGCCGCATGCAGGGCTTCGCGGTAGCCGGCTCGTCGAGCGTCAACCGTCGATGCGGCGTTCGCAAGATTGACGAACGCAATGCGGCGGGCCCCGGCGCGCACCAGGTGTTCGGTGATCTGGTAGCCCGCGCGGCGGTTGTCGATGCCGACGAGATCGTGGTGCTCGCGTTGTCCGTAGGGCAGCGTCGGACGGTCGAGCAGCACCACGGGAATTCCAGCGGCTACGAGCGCGCCGGAGATCCGCTCGTTGACTCGATCCTTGTTCGGTGTGCGCTCGAGCGGAGCGAAGAAGACGCCCGCCACCCGACGGTCGATGTACTGCGCGCACCGCTCCCACGCCGCGTCCTCCTTTTCCGCGGGCGACAAATCCGACGCGCCTCCGGGAGACAGGAAGGCATGCTCGCGCGCCGCCGGTGCACCAGTGAGGCTTCGAACAATCGGCTCGAGGATCTCGGTCTCGACGAGATCCGGGACGAGCAATCCGAACGCGGATCTGGCCGGGCTGACGTGCGCGTGGGCGCGGCGCACGTACGTACCCGAACCGGCCCGCCGTTCGATGAGACCCTCCTGCTGCAGATCGCGGAGCGCCCGGCCGATCGTGATTCGCGACGCTCCGAAGGTCTTGACCAGATCCGCCTCGCTCGGAAGTCGCTGCCCCGACGCAAAGGCTCCGGTGGCAATCTCCGCGCGGAGGGCGTTATAGACCTGCCGATGCTTGGGGAGGCCGCCAGTCGTGGAACCTGACATGTCAAAATGATATAACAACATAGCAAAATCCGCGACACAAATGTCGCAAGAGATGAACATTTGCTACTAAAATGTCCAATGTTGGCAGCAAGGATCGATTGACCAGTGGCAAAAGCTGTTATATCATCTTCGGTATGGGAACTACTTTTTCGACCGAGCCGAGCCGGCACTTTCTCGTGGCATCGGACTTCGACCAGACCCTCAGTTTCAACGATTCCGGCATTGTCCTCGCGGAGCGGCTCGGCGTGCGGGCCTTCGACGCCAAAGTCGAGGGTCTCAGACGCAGCAATCTCGTCCACCAGGGGGGCGAGCTTGCGTACCTGATTCGCCATGACCCCGAGTTTCGCAGCGTCCGGCGCGAACACCTCGTCGAGGCGGGCCGCGGCGTCCGCCTCAAGAACCACATTCCCGAGCTCGTCGATTTCCTGGCGAACGGTATTCCGGGCTTCCGGTTTTCCTTTTACGTGATCTCGGCCGCCCCCCGTGAGGTCATCGAGTCGGCGCTCGACGGCATCGTCCCGCGCGAACACATTTTCGGGACGGAGTTCGACTACGACGAGGGCTCGGGCGAGATCCGGTCCGTGCGTCAGGTGCCTGCGGGCTACGGCAAGGTGGACGTGCTGGAGGGCATCGAACGCCGCCTGGAGATCAGTCCCGAACGCACGGTGTACGTCGGTGACGGAAGCTCGGACGTGCACGTCATGCTCCACGTCAACAACCGGGACGGATTCACCATTGCGGTGTCGGAAAACAAGCTGCTGTCGCGTATCGCGCAGCGCACGGTGCTGAGCGACAGCGCCCTCAGCGTGCTCGTTCCCATCCTGCGCCGCATCGGGTGGCGTTCGGCCGGCATTCGGGCGGTGTTCGAGTCTTTCGGACTGCCGTTGCGCGAATGGGAGCGCGTGCGGACCGACTGGCTCACGATTGGCGATCCTCAGCCGCCGGCGGCGGACGCCTCGGGCCCGCAACTCTGACGGGCCGCTCGAAGCAACTGATTGAAGCGAGGACCGACGAGATGTCTGAGTGGCTTGGCTGGATCGCGACAGGTGTATTCACGTCATCGTACTTGTTCAAGCGCGCGGACGCCCTCAGGCTGGTGCAGATGATTGCCGCGCTCATGTGGATTGGCTACGGCGTGCTCGTCGGCGCCCATCCCGTGATTGTCGCCAACCTGCTGGTGCTCTGCGCGGCGGCCGCGGCCACGTGGTCCGCGCGCAGCTCTCGCAGACTCGACGCCTGAGCACCCCCGGCGGCGGGCCCCTTTGTTTCGTCCGACGGCCTTAGTATGCTCATCGTTCCGGGTGAGTGCGAAGACTGAGAGCCGAGGACCGCATGGCAAGCCTGATCGAAGCGATCTCCATCAAGCGGAAGATGTTCTTCGAGTTCGAGAACGCTCCGTATCACTGCATCGACGTGGAAGTGTCGAAGCCGACTGCGCGGGGCGGGCAGACGCTCGTCCGCATCAAGATGCGCAACCTGCTCACGCGGGCGGTGTTCGACAAGACCTTCAAGGCCGGCGAGAAATTCAAGGAGCCGGACCTCGCGATGGTGCCCGCCACGTTCCTCTATGCCGACGGCCAGGGGTTCAACTTCATGGAGCAGGAGAACTATGAAACGCTGACGCTCGGCGCCGACATGGTCGGCGAGGACGCGCAGCTGCTCATGGACAACGTGGCCGTGCAGATCCACAAGTACAACGGCAACCCCATCGGCCTTCAGCTGCCCTCGATCGTCGAGCTCGCGGTGAAGTACACGGAGCCGGGCACGCGCGGAGACACGGCGAGCGGCAGCGTGACGAAGGCGGCGACGCTCGAGACCGGGCTCGAGATCCGCGTCCCGCTCTTCATCAAAGAGGGAGAGAAAGTGAAAGTCCACACCGAGACGCGCGAATTCGCCGGGCGCGCCTGACGCTCGCGTTGACAGCCGGTCTGTGCAGGCGGTACAAGACACTCGCGAATCGCCGCGCCCTCCGCACGGCGGGTGACACTCAGCCGTACAGCGCACCGAGGTGGCATGAAGACGAGCCGTCGGGAGTTCCTGAATACGTCGCTCGCGGGTGCCGCCGCCCTCGCGTGGGCCAGAGCCGCCGGCGCGCAGGCCGCGGCTCCTCCCCACGGGCCGTCACGCATCCGGTTTGCCGCGATCGGCCTCAACCACGCGCACATCAACAGCCAGGTAGACACCGTTATTCGCGGGGGCGGGCAGCTCGTCTCGTTCTACGCGAGCGAGCCTGACCTCGCCGCGGCCTTCGGCAAGCGGTTCCCGGCCGCCAAGCTCGCCCGCGGTGAGCAGGAGATACTCGACGACCCCGCCATTCAGCTCGTCGTGAGCGCGGCGATTCCGAACGAGCGCGCCCCCCTCGGGATCCGCGTGATGCGCCACGGCAAGGACTTCATGACGGACAAGCCGGGGATCACCACCCTCGGCCAGCTCGCCGAAGTGCGGAGCGTCCAGCGGGAGACAAAGCGGATCTACTCGGTGCTGATCGAGCGGCACGAGAGCCAGGTGATCAACAAGGCGGGCGAGCTGGTGAAGGCGGGCGCCATCGGCCGCGTGCTGCAGACGATTGGACTCGCGCCCCACCGGATGACACCGGAAAGCCGGCCGCCCTGGTTTTTCAAGCGCGCGCAATACGGCGGCATCCTCACGGATCTGGCGTCACACAATCTCGACGCCTTTCTTTTCATCACCGGATCCACCAGCGCCGACATCGTCGCGTCACAGGTCGGCAACCTGGGTCACCCGCAATACCCTGAGCTCGAGGATTTCGGCGACGTCATGCTCCGGGGCAATGGCGGGACCGGCTACATCCGCGTCGACTGGTTCACGCCCGGAGGGATCAACACGTACGGGGACAGCCGGATGACGATCCTCGGGACCGAAGGCTATATGGAGCTTCGGAAGAACATCGATCTTGGTGGGCGGCCGGGAGCCGGGCACCTGTTCCTCGTGGATCAGAAGGAAACGAGGTACGTCGACACGACCGGTGTGAAGCTCCTGTACGGGCAGCGCCTCGTGGACGACGTGCTCCAGCGGACTGAGACGGCAAGCTCCCAGGCGGAAACCTTCCTCGCGATGGAGCTCGCGCTGCAGGCGGAGAAGCAGGCCCAGCATGTGGCGCCGCCCAGCGTGTGACAGGACTCGCGCCGCATCCCGCCTCTTCGCACATGCGTCGCGCACGACGGACCCGCCGTCCGGGCGCACACCAACGGTCTTTCCAACGGAGGAGTGAATGGCAGCGATCAGCAGGCGCGAATTCTTCAGGCGGGCCGGGGCAGACGCGGCGATGGTGGGGCTCGTGGCCTCGGGTGCGGTCACGCTCGCCGCAAATCCGCTCGGGCTCCCGATCGGGAGTCAGATTTGGCCGCACCGCGCACAGCTCCAAGACTTCCCCGCTTTCGTCAAGACGATGGGCGACCTCGGCGTGACCCGGCTCGAGCTCTGCTCGCCCATCGGTTACGGCGCGCAGTTCGCGTCGCTCGCCAACGGCAAGGAGGTGAAGAAGATCCTCGCGGACCATGGCCTGGCGGCCGAGAGCTCGCACTTCACCATGAAAGAGCTGCGCGAGAAGCAGTCCGAGAGCCTCGCGTGGGCCAGGGATGTCGGCATCACGCAGGTCATCACGGCCAGCCTCGGTGACGGCAACGGCGGCGCGCATCCGACCGCCGATCAGGTCAAGAAAGCCGCCGACGAATACAACAGGATCGGCGCCGTGACCGCCAAAGCGGGTCTCCAGCAGGGGCTCCACAACGAGGACTTCGAGGACTCGATGGTCGACGGCAAACGGACGTACGACATGCTGTTCGACCTCCTCGATCCAAAGCTGGTCAAGTTCCAGTTCCAGATGTCCACGATTGACGATGGTCTCGTCGCGTCCGACTACTTCACGAAGTATCCCGGCCGGTTCTTCTCGATGCACGTGCAGGATGTGGACATGAAGACGCCCGCGCCCCCGAGCCGCCGCGAGGAAGACGGCGGACGGCACCTCCAGGTCGCCGTGGGCAAAGGCAGCATCGACTGGGTGAAGACGTTCAAGACAGCGAAGATCGGCGGCGTGAAGAACTATTTCGTCGAACAGAGCATGGCTCTGACCCGTGAAAGCGTCGCGGCGCTCAAGGCCATGAAGGTATAGCCGGTGATCCACAGGAGCGGCACATGGCGCAGGTGACGGCGGGCACGGACGTTCACGACGTAGTGGTCATCGGATCGGGCGCGGGCGGGGGCACGATGACGAAGGTGCTTGCCGACCTCGGGGTGTCCGTACTGCTCATCGAAGCCGGGCCGATGTTGAACCCGACGGACCTGAAGGAGCACATGTGGCCGTACCAGGCGCCAAATCGAGGCGCCGGGCCGCACGCCGAGGTGTACACCGGCGGACGCACCGGCTTCACTTACAGCGCGACGTACGGCGGCGCGCAACTCGATGGTGAACCGTACACCGTCGCCCCCGGCAGTGACTTCTCGTGGTTCCGGTCCCGCGTTCTCGGCGGACGCACCAATCACTACGGGCGCGTCACGCTGCGGATGGCAGATTACGACTTCAAGCCCCGCACCACCGACGGTCTCGGCTGGGACTGGCCGATCGGCTACGACGACATCGCGCCCTACTACGACAAGGCGGAACGATTCATCGGCGTCACCGGTTCGATCGAGGGGATTCGGAGCGCACCCGACGGCATTTTCAATCCGCCGGCGGCGCTGCGCGCGCACGACACCCTGGTGCAGCGGTCCTGCGCGAAGCTGGGGATCCGGGCCGTCGCCGCCCGGCAGTCCGTCACCACCATCGCACGGAACGGCCGGCCGCCGTGCCATTACTGCGGCCAGTGCGGGCGCGGCTGCAAGACGGCCTCGAATTACGCGTCGAGCTACGTCCAGATTTTTCCGGCTATGCAGACGGGACGAGTGCAGGTGATCGCCAATGCGATGGCCCGCGAGCTGCTGACCGACGATTCTGGCAAAGTCACCGCCGTCTCGTACATCGACAAGACGACGGGAGACGAGAAGCAGGTGCGGTGCCGCACGGTGGTCCTCGCGGCGAGCGCATGCGAGTCGGCTCGGCTGCTGCTCAATTCCAGGTCGCCCCGCCATCCGCACGGGCTCGCCAATGGATCCGGCAAGGTGGGGCGGTACCTCATGGACACGGTGGGCTCGAGTCTGTCAGCACAGGTGCCGGCCCTCTCCGGCATGCCCCGATACAACTCGGACGGCTACGGTTCGCATCTGTACGTGCCGTGGTGGCTCTCCGACAAGCACAAGACGCTCAACTTTCCGCGCGGTTACCACATCGAGGTTGGCGGCGGGTACGGCATGCCGGGCATCGGATCGTTCAACGGCAGCGTGAACCGGGCGGAAGGCTACGGGCTGAAGATGAAGCAGGCGATTCGCGACGACTACGGAACGTCAATCGGCCTCTCGGGCCGCGGCGAGATGATTCCCAACGAGCAGTCGTTCTGCGAGATCGACCCGGACGTCAAGGACAGCTGGGGGATCCCCGTGCTTCGGTTCCACTGGGCGTGGAGCGACCACGAGCTGAACCAGGTGCGCCACATGCAGCAGACCTTCCGGGCGATTCTCGAGGGGATGGGCGGGCAGATTACCGCCGGCGGCGCACGCGGCGGCGGTGCGGGTCAGCAGACGACAGGCACTGGACCGCAGCGCGGCCAGCAGGCGCCCCAGACGGGGCAGGCGGGGCCGCAGACCGGGCAGACCAATGCGCCCGCGGGCCAGCCGACGAGCGGCGGCCCGCCAGCGGCGCAGGCCAGCGCTGACGGCAGGCCGCCCATTTCGCGCGGCGGCGCGATCATCCACGAAGTCGGCACGGTCCGCATGGGTGACGACCCTCGTATGAGCGTGTTGAACAGGTTCTGCCAGGCTCACGAGGTGAAGAACCTCTTCGTCGCGGACGCGGCACCGTTCGTCAGCAATGCCGACAAGAATCCCACCCACACGATCGTCGCGCTCGCGTGGCGGACGGCCGAGTACCTGGCGGAGGAATTGAGGAAGGCCAATGTCTGACATCACGCGGCGCGATGTCCTGCGACGACTGGGGCTGGTGCTCGTCACGGTCGGGTACGTCGATCGCGTGTCCGCCCAGGAGGTCCACCAGATGGCGGCACAGGCCCAGGCCGCCACTGGAGGCGCGTACGCGCCGACAGCGTTCACCGCGCACGAATACGAGACGCTCGAGCGGCTCACCGACCTGATCATCCCTGTTGAGAACGGAGCGCCGGGTGCGCTGGCGACAGGGGCGGCTGCCTGGATCGACACGCTCGCAGGTGCCAACGATCAATTGAAGACCACGTACACGAGCGGGCTCGCCTGGCTCGACACCGCGATGAAGGCCCGTGGAGCGGCGGATTTCGTCACGGCGGCTCCGGCTGAGCAGACTGCGCTGCTCGACCAGATCGCCTATCGCCGCAACACGACGCCGGAACTCGCGCCGGGCATCCTGTTTTTCAGCTGGGCACGCCGGATGACGGTCGATGCGTTCTACACGAGCGAAGTCGGTATCCGCGACATCGACTACCGCGGGAACACCGCGCTCGTGAGCTACCCGGTGCCAACCGAAGCGATCACGTACGCCCTCAAGCGAAGCGGACTCGAATAGATCCAGACGCCTCGAGCAGGCGCAGACACACGCCTCAGATCTCGACGCCTGCCTTGCGCATCGCGGCGCGCGTGGTGTCGAGCGCCAGCCGCGCCCCGTCTTCCGCGCTCATCTCAGCAGGCACACGGCCCAGCGGCTCCGGGCTGACCCCGCCGTCATACCCGATCTTCTTCAGGGACTGGAAGAAGCCCGTCAGGTCGATGACCCCTTCGCCAGGCATGAGCCGCTGGTTGTCTCGCACATCTGCCGGCGCCTGGGCCCTGGCGTCCGAGACATGGACGTGAACGATGCGGGATTTCGGCGTATTCAGGATGTCCGCCGTGCTGCCCCCCGAGTGGTGCCAGTGCCAGACGTCCAGGATCACGCCGATGTTCTCGCCGCAATCGGCGGCGAGCGCCACCGTGTCCGGCAACGTCCAGATGAACGGGTTGCCGGGTGGTCCGCCGGCGCGTCCTTCGCGAAACGACTGCACGCCGAGGAACTCCATCCCGAGGCGAACGTTCGAACGCTGGAGCACTTTCGAAATTGCCCCAATCCGATCGCGAACGATCTTGCGCCACTCATCTTTCGGCAGGGGCCCCGTCGGCGACAGCACGACCATCATCCTGTCGCATCCAATCGCCGCGGTGAACGCCGCATCCTCGGACAGCTGAACGAGCGCCTGGTCGAACGCCGCCTGGTCTCCCTGGAACGGGAGGGGCCGCGCCATCGGCAGATTGACGATGCTCGGCGTGATCCGCAGGTCGCTGAGGAGTGCTTTGGTGGCGTCGACCCCGGCGGTCTTCGCCGGTCCGAAACTCCAGTCCACGCCCTGAAAGCCGACGCGGGCGGCGAGCCGCGCCAGGTCGGGCCACCCCACGCCTTTCGCCACCGACCCGTTCAGCGACACATACATCTGCCCCGGTGCCCGGCCGGACCGCTGCAGGGCGTCGGCGCGTGCACCAGCGGCGAGCAGCGCGCCCGCGCACGTCGCGCGCTCGAGAAAATCCCGTCGCGTGAGTCTCGACCCCATCAATGCTCCCCCGGCGGATTGCGCGCCGATCACGCTGCCGCGTTCGGTCTCAGCCGCGCAGCTTCTTGTAATTGGCCAGGCAGCGCTCGGCACGCTGCAACTGCTCGGTGGCCGGCCCCTGCTCCTGCTCGATCAGGTAGTACTCGACGCCGCCGCGCGATTCGGCGGCATCAAATATTTTTCGCCAGGGCGAGGACCCCTCGCCGAAGAGCACGCCATATCCGGCACCGGGCGCCGGAGCCCAGTCCTTGCAATGCAGGCTCTTGATGCGACCGGGATTTGCGTTGATCCAGGCCACAGGATCGGACCCTGCCTCGATGCACGTGCCGACGTCGAGTTGCAGGGCGACGTCGTGGGACGTGGTGGACGCCAGGATGTCCTTGGGCCGCTGGCCCTCGACCGGCATCCACTCCGCCTGATGATTGTGATACCCGGTGAACATGCGCTGGGGCTTCAACTTCTCGGCGGCCGCGTTCAGCCGGTCGCCGACAGCTTTCCAGCCGTCCACGCCGGTGACACGGCCCGAGCTCGCCATGATGATGTACTGGCTGCCGAGGATCTGATTGAGCTCGATCGCCTTCGGGAGATTTTCGGCGGTCAGCGTGGACGAGTCGTTGTGCGTCGATCGACACCGCACGCCGACTTCGTCCAGCAGCTTGCGGACTTCCTTTGCCCGCTCCGACGTCCACGAGAAGTACGGCGAGTAGAACTCGACCACCTGATAACCCATCTTCGCCACGGCCCGTACCGTGCCGGTCAGATCCTTCGCGAGCTCGTCGCGAACGCTGTACAGCTCGAGCCCCACCGGCACGTTTGCCCCCGAGAGAGTGGACGTCTTCAGGACGAGCGGCAGCGCACCGGCGAGCGCGAGAAACGATCGGCGGGAGACGGTTGTATCGAGCGCCATTGATTCAGCCCCTGAGTTCCAGTTGATGAAGTCGAGTTGATTGGGGACGTGCCGGTCGCACGGGTGACGAGCTCCCGACCGACCCCGCTGCTTTTCCTGCGTTCCCGGAAGCCATCTTCCAGCCGTGGAGCATACCTGCCGCGTCGGGCGTTTCGCAAACCGCCGGCCTCGGCGCGACCGCCGCGCGCTCGGCCGATCGTTGTATCGTATGGGCTCCGGGCGCGACCGCCCGCGCAAGAGGAGCAGCAACCTGCTCCGGGTTCACGAGGGATTCTCCTGATGCGGAATCGTCTGGGCGTACTCACTCTCTCGCTCGCCGCGGCGCTCGGGGCAGGCGTCGTCACCGTCGCGCAAATCCCGGCACCGGCCGGCGCGCCGGCAGGTTCCGAGCCGCCCTACTGGGCGTACGGCGTCCCGCCGCCCGCGCCACCCGCGGATGTGGCGCCCGACAGCGCGGCCCCCAGGCCTGCGGGACCTCGTCCGCCCCAGGATGTGACGCCGAAACACATCCCCGACAGCACGGAGGCGTTCACCATCGCGCAGCTGCGCGATTTCTTCAATGTCGCCGACTGGTTCCCGGGAGATCACCCGCCGATGCCGGACGTGGTCGTCCACGGGCGTCCGCCGGACGTGCGTGGCTGCGGCATGTGCCATATGCCGAACGGGCTCGGCCGCCCCGAGAACGCCCCGATCGCCGGCCTGCCGTATGCGTACGTCGTTCAGCAGCTCGCCGACTTCAAGAACGATCTGCGGACGAGCGCCGAGCCGCGCAAGACGAACACCGTGCAGATGATCCAGGCGGCCAAGGCGATGACAGACGAGGAAGTGAAGGCCGCCGCGACCTACCTTTCGTCACTGAAGTGGAAGCCCTGGATCAAAGTCGTCGAGGCAGACACGGTGCCGCACATGCGGCTGTCGGGCAACGTGTTCTTTGCGATCGGGGACGGCACGACCGAGCCGATCGGCCGGCGCATCGTCGAAACGCCGCTCGACAACACACGATTCGAGTTGCGCGACCCGCATTCGGGGTTCACGGCATACGTCCCGACCGGGAGCGTCAGCAAGGGGGCGGCGATCGTCTCGAGCGGCGGGAACAAGACGCTCCCGTGCGGGATCTGCCACGGCCAGGATCTGAACGGGTTCGGCCCGGTGCCCGGGATTGCCGGCCGTTCGCCGAGCTACATCGTGCGCCAGCTGTACGACATCCAGCAGGGCACACGCAAGGGGACGTGGTCGCCCCTGATGAAGCAGGTCGTAGACAAGCTGACGCAGGACGACATGATCGCGATCGCGGCGTACGTCGCGTCGCGGTGACGGTGATTGGCGGGGCTAAAGCCCCGCCCTACGTACCGGAGGAGATCTCGTAGCGCGGAGATCGTCGTAGCGCGGCGAAGGCGGGGCTGAAGCCCCGCCCTACGTGCCCGAAACGACCATCACGCGAAATACCGGGCGCGTTTGTCTTTCAGGAATGCGACTGAGCGTGCAATCTCGTCCAGGCCTTCCATGCCGGCTTCCACGGAAATCCATCCGTCGAAACTCACCTCCGCGAGCAGCTTGAAGATCGCGTCGTAATCGTTCAACCCCTTGCCCGTTTCTCCATGGCGGAGCGCGGCTGCGTAGCCGAGCGAACCATCCCCCGTCTTCAGATCATCCAGCGTGGCTCCGGGCGCCAGGTAGCGATCGGATGCGTGCATCGTCACGACCCGGTGCCGCACTTTCTGGAGGAAGAGGATGGGGTCGAAGCCGCCGACAACGGCATTCGACGGATCGTACTGGACGCCAAAGAACGGCGAGTCGATCTGCTCGATGATCTCGAGGAAGATGTCTTCGGGCTGGGCGAACTCCGGATATCGCCAGGTTCCGTCCTTGTAGTGATTCTCCATGCAGAGCACGACGTTGCACCGCTCTGCGTATTCGAGCGAGCGGGTGATCCCTTCGACCGTCCGTGCGATGCCGTCCTTGCGCGTGAGCTCGGGGTAGCGCTGCCCGCTGAGCGTCCGGCAGTGCCGGGCGCCCATCCGGACGGTCAGATCGATGGCTTCCTTCTGCCGTTCGACCTGGCGCCGCCGCTCGTCGGCGTCGAAATGCGTGAAGTCCGGCGAAAAGCAGATCATCGACGTGATCTGGCCGGTCTCCCGCATGGCCTCGACAATCGGGCGCACGTGCTCGGGCGCAAATGTGCGAAAGAAGCCGTCGTAGTGCTCCACGCCCTCGCCGCCGAGCGTCGCGGCGTCGTGGATCCATTGCTCGAACGGCATCCGGCCGTCGACAAGTTCGTCGAAGAAGCATTTGGGAAATACGCTGATCCGGGGGGGCATGGACAGGGTGACCTACCAGTTGGGGGGCGCACCGACCGGATACTGCTCGAGGTCGGTCACGGCGCCTGTGATGAGCGCGCTGTCGTCCGATGCGAAGTACGCGGCGGCGAGCGCGATGTCGTGGGGCGAGAGCAGGCGTCCGAATGGACGCGTCGCGATCGCCTCCTGCAGCCATTCGGGGCCCTTGCCTTCGGCGCGCTTCACTCGCTCCTCTCCTTCGGTCAGGGTCCAGCCGACATTGAGCTGGTTGACGCGGATCCGGTACCGGTTCAGCGAAGCGGCGGCGTTGCGTGTGAGCGTCATCAGGCCGCCTTTCGACACGGAGTACGGCCCGAGCTTCGGCTCGCCGATGTAGGCGTTCACCGATCCGATGTTCAGGATCGATCCGCCCCCGCGGAGCTTCATCGACTTCACGGCTTCCTGCAGGCAGAGGAAGGGGGCGCGCAGGTTCACCGCCATGATCGCGTCCCAGAGCTCCACCGGCGCATCTTCGATGTAGCCTCGGGCCACGCTCGCGGCGTTGTTGACGAGCACGTCGAGCCCGCCGAAGTGTTCGACGGCGAACCGGACCAGGCCGCGGCACGCGTCGACATCCGCGAGGTCCGCGATGCAGGACGCGGCGTTCCCGCCGGCTGCCCGGATGCGCTCGCGGACAGCGAGTGTTTCGCGCTCGTCGCGTCCGTGCACGACCACCGCCGCGCCGAGGCTCGCAAAATGTTCCGCGATCCCGCGGCCGATGCCCGACGAGGACCCTGTGACGAGCGCGACCTTGTGCTGCAGCGTAGGCATCAGCGTCCCTCCGGGAACGAGCCGGTCATCGGTTCGCCGCCGGCGTCAACACGACGTGCCCGTCCCGGGCGAACAGGTCGGTGCCGGGCTCGAGCGGTTCCGCCTGCAGCCCGAGCGACGCGATCGTCTCGAGCCCGAAGCGGGAATCCACTCCAAAGCCCGGCCAGCACTGCGGGTGCATCTCGGCAACCACGATCAGGCGCGGTCCTGCCCGGCGAATCGTCTCGCGCGCCCCGCGGAGGACGTGCCATTCAGCTCCCTGCACGTCGATGCGGATGAACGTCGGCGCGAGCGACTGCGTGGCACAGATGTCGTCCAGCGTCACGACCTCCACGGCGCGGAGACGCGGCGAGGCGGTCACGTCCACAGCCGGTGCGAGCGCGTTCACATAGGCTTCGTCGTATTCGTGCAGCATCGACTGCCCGGGAGTCTCGCCAGCCGCCGCTTCGATCAGCGTAATCGGGGCACCGCGCTCCGCATTGTAATGAATGTGCCGGCGCGCGATGGATGCACTCCACCGCGTGGGTTCGAGCGCCGTCACCCGGCCGCCGGGACCGGCCAGCCGGGATTCCAGAATCGCGTAGATCCCGAGAAAGGCTCCCACGTCGAGGACGTGTGTGCCCGGGGTGACGTGCGACGCGACCAACTCGAACAGCGGCCGCTCAGGGTCGTGGAGCACGAGGTGACGGACGCCGGGGTCGATGCGGATGGTCTGGTCGTGCACCCGCCACGGCATGCCCGTCCGGTCATAACGCGTGCGCAGGGCACGTCCGTAGACACGTCGCGCGACGCCGGCCATCGCGGTGCGCAGCTGCGGGCGCGGAATCACCGCGCGATCCTCATGAGGGGCGCCGATAGGGCGTTCGGCGGATGTCGTCGCATATCCGCTTGAGCGTGGGAAACAGGTTCGCGTCGGCCGGTCGGAAGGCGGCGCCGTCGATCACGAGCGGCGCGCCGATGACGACGAGCGGGGCGCCGCGGCGGGGACATTCGATCGCCTGCTCGATCGAGAGGCCGCCGACGGCCTGCACGGGGATCGAAACCGCGCGGACCACCTCGTCCAGCTCGTCGAGTGGACTCAGCCCCTTTATCATCCCGCGCTCGTCGAAGCCGATGTGGTGCACGATGACGTCAACCCCGAGGCTCTCCAGCCACCGTGCATTCTCCACGCGATCCGCGGAGGCCATGTTGTCGCCCATCACCTTGATGCCGAACTCGCGCCCCGCGTCAACGACGCGGCGAATCGTCGCCTCGTGTGCCCGGCCCATCACCACGACAAAGTCGGCGCCGGCCCTGGCCATCATTTCTGCTTCGAGGTACCCGCCATCCATTGTCTTGAGGTCGGCGACGATGGGATGGTCCGGAAAGCGCTTCCGCAGCCCCTCGACCGCATGGAGACCTTCCGCGAGGAGCAGCGGAGTGCCCGCCTCGAGCCAGTCCACACCCGCCGCGACGCCGACCGCCGCCGTCTCCAGCGCCTCCTCGAGCGACGTGAGGTCGAGCGAGAGCTGGACGATCGGATGCGTCAGGTTCTTGAGATCCACCGAGACAATATAGCTTGGGCAGGGTGCCAGGGGTGCCAA
>JBBWZJ010000224.1:0-16458 GCA_039648985.1 Acidobacteriota bacterium
AGCACGTGAGCTGACGCGCCCATGACGCTCAACCACTTGAACCTGACCGTGACGGATCCGGTTGAAACCAGCCGGTTCCTGACCAGGTACTTCGGCCTGCGCGCGCAAGGCGGCAACGGCGGCATGCAGATGCTCTACGACGACCGCGGCATGGTGCTCACGCTCATCAAGGGACGCGCGGAGGATCGCGAGCAGAGCACGGACGAAAATCAGAAGCCCGGCAAAGTGAAGTACCCGAGCAGCTTCCACATCGGCTTCATCCAGGAGAGCCGCGACAGCGTGGATCGGATCCACCAGCAGTTGCGGGCCGACGGGCTCGAGGTGGATGCGCCGGCCCACCTGCACGGCGCGTGGACGTTCTACTTCACCGCGCCCGGCGGCTTCACGATAGAAGTCATGGCGTAAGCGGGATTCCGGGTCGTACACCTGGATTCTCGCTGCCGCCGACCCCGCCAACACCCGCTGCCACTCGGCACCGCCAACCCTTCTGGATTTTTCCGCGCGTCCCCCCTCCCCCTGATTCAGTTTTCGTGGCAACATTGCCTCCACAGGCAGGAGGATAGAAACCCATGCAGATGTTCTTGATGGCTCTTGCGATCGGTGCGTCCGCGGCCACGGCCAGTGCCCAGACCCCCGCGAAAACCACGAAACCAGCAACCGCCGCGCCTGCGGCGCACGTGCTGCTCACGCCCGGCGACATCAAGTGGGGCCCCGCACCGCCCGTTCTGCCGGCGGGCGCGCAGGTCGCCGTGCTCGATGGCGATCCGTTCAAGCCGGGCTTCTTCACGCTTCGCCTGAAGTTCCCGGACGGCTACAAGATCCCCGCCCACTGGCACCCGACCGACGAGAACGTCACGGTGCTGCAGGGCACGTTCAGGGCGGGAATGGGCGATGCATATAGTGACGCCGGCCTTCACGATTTCGCGGCCGGCTCCTTTATCAGAATGCCGAAGCGGGTGCGGCACTTCGCGAGCGCCAAGGGAGAGGTGATCGTCCAGATTGACGGGCAGGGTCCGTTCGTCGTCAATTACGTGAACCCGGCGGACGATCCCTCGAAGAAGTCCACCGCGAAGAACTAGGGCTCGGTCCCCGGTGCGACCTTCGAGCAGCAGCGGCAGCACGGTCTGAGAAGACCCCGTGAGTGGATCGCGGACCGTGGCTGCCGAGGCGCGCGCCGCGGCGATTGCGTCGGCGTCGCGCCCGGCCGCAGCTCGCGATAGAGCCAGGCCTTGGCGGACGGACCCCACATTATTTCTTCTCGGGCGCGAGCGTCACCTTCACGTAGTTGTGTGTATTCAGATAGGTCCTCGCCGCCTGCTGCACGGCGTCGCCGCTGAGCGCGGCGATCTGCGCCGGGACATTGAGTACCGCCGCCACATCCGCGGATTCCCCGTTTTCGTAGCGGCTGGCGATCTGGTTGAGCAGATAGCCGTTGTCCTGGCTGTTCACCTCGAACTCCCTCAGGAGCGCGGCGCGGATCAGGCCGACCTGCTCCTGTGAGAGCGTCGTCGTCCTGACGAATTCGATCTCCTCGAACACCCGCTGCACGAGAGTCGCCATCCTCGCCGGGTCGCAGGTCCAGTCGATCCGGATCCGGTATTCCGGCCTGGGGAATTTCTGCGTGCTCGGCGTTGCGGTGATGCTGTAGGTCCCGCCAAGCTCCTGGCGGATTGTGTCGAGCAGCCGCGACTGCAGCACGAGCGTCGTTGCCCTCAGCGCCAGTCTGTGGGGGTCGTCGTGCGTGAAGGGGCCGGAAAAGACGATGGCGACTTCGCTCTTCGCGGTGATGCCCTTTTCGATCGACTTCTCCACGATGCCGTCGGGCGGAGTGATCCCCAGGTCGCGCCACGTCTCGTGCGCGTGTGTCGCGGGGAGGCTGGCGATGTAGGTCTCGACCAGCGGCTTGATGGCGTCGGGCGTGAAGCTGCCCACGAACACGAACGTGAAGTTGCTCGCATCGGCGAAGCGCGCCTTGTAGAACGCCATCGACTTCTCGAGGTTCCACTGGTCCACCGTGGCTGGCGTCTCGGGCTGCGCGCGCGGGCTGTTGCGGGTCAACAGGGCGGCGATCGCCTGATTGAACACGACGCCGGGACTCGCCATCTGATTGGCCAGGAGGCCTCTCGCCTGCGATGCCATGGCGGCAAATGCGATGGGATCCGCCCGGGGGCGGGTGAATCGCAGGTAAATCAGCTGGAACATCGTTTCGAGATCCTGCGGCGTGCTCCCGCCGCTGACGCCCTGGTCGATGTCGTCGATGAACGGCGTGACGGCGACGGCCTTGCCGGCCAGGATCTTGTCGAGCATCACGGCGGAGAACTGCCCGACACCGCCGGCCGGTACGACCGTGTCGGCGACGCGTGCGGCGGTGAACTCTTCGTCGTTCGCGAGCGACGTCCCGCCCGGGGCCGTGCCGCGGAAGAGGATCTGATCCTCCTTCAATGTCGTCGGCTTGAGAACGACCCTGGCGCCGTTCGAAAGCGTCCACTCGGTGATCCCGGCTTCAGGTCGAAGCGTGGTCTTCACGATCGTCCCGCGCGGGGGCGGAGCGTCCATGAGCGCCTCGCCAGCCGCGGCATCCACGTAGGGCTCGAGCTGCTTCGCCGGAACGGTGTTGACGACGGTGGCGAGCTGCGCCGCGTCGGGAAGGACGACCCCCGCCGCTTCGGGGGCGGACACGATGACAAGGCGGTTACCTTCGGGAAACCATTCCCGCGTGAGGGCGTTGACCTCCGCGAGCGTGACAGCGGGAAGGAACCGGCGGTGAAAAGCAAGCTCCTGCCAGATGGTCGGGAGCGCTTCGTCCTGGAGGAAATTGCGCGTGTACTCGTCGGCGCGGCTCTCGGACTCGCGGTCCGGGCTTTCGGTGACCACACGCTCGTACCCGAGCATCATCGCTTGCTTGGCGCGCGCGAGCTCGGTCGCCGTGTAACCGAAGCGCGCCACGCGTTGGAGCTCCGTCAGCAGCGCGTCGAGGCCCCGCGTGACGCCGTCGGGCGACACGAGCGCCTGGAGCGCGGCTTCGTCTTTGGTCCTCGCGATGGGAAACAACCCGCGCTGCGCGGCGGCGCGGAGAAATGGCGGGCGCTCGCTCTGCCCCATCTCGTCGAGCCGGGCCCCGAGCATGGCGCCGAACAGCTGATCGAGCATCAACTCGCGATAACCGCCGACGGACCCCTGGTTGCGCGCGGGCGGCAGCGCGGTGACTTCCACGGCCGTGGCCGTCGTTTCCTTGTCCGTGACGACCGCGTAGCGCGTGCCGGGATGATCCGGCACGTCGAACACCGGGCGGTTGCGGCTTGGCGACGGACCGGACAGCGACGAAAAATGCTCGCGGATCATGCGGACGGCTGCATCGCGATCCAGATCCCCGACGACAATCACCGCCATCAGGTCAGGGCGGTACCAGTCGTGGTAGAACCGCATCAACTGCTCACGCTGGGCGTGCTCGATCGCGGCCGGCTTCCCGATGGGCGGTCGATCCGCATACCGCGATCCCTCGAGCTGCACGCGGCGAATCCTGTCGTCCGTCCGCTCGCTCGCACCGAGGTGCATCCGCCATTCCGACAGGACGATCCCCCGCTCGTGATCGATGCCGCTCTGGTCGAACGTGGCGGCATGCGCCCAGTCTTCGAGGACGAGGAGCGCGCGATCGAGCACTCCGGGGACGTCGGTTGGCACGCGCAGCGTGTACTGCGTGTCGTCGTAGCTCGTCGCGGCATTGGCGTCGGGACCGATGCTCAGGCCGAGCGACGACAGAAAGTCGAGGATGCTCTGCCGGGGGAAGTGCCGCGTCCCTTCGAACTCCATGTGCTCGACGAAATGCGCGAGACCCTGCTGGTCGTCGTCCTCCAGCACGGAGCCCGCCCTGACGACCAGGCGCAGCTCGGCGCGGTGCGCCGGCTTTCCGTTCGCACGCACGTAATAGCGCAACCCGTTCGGGAGTGTGCCGACCGCCACCGCCGGATCGACTGGCATCTGCTGCGAGAGGCTGAAGGCCGCGACGGACTCCGCGGATGTCTCGTGCCCCGCCGGCGTGGTCTGGGCTGAGGCAGTCGCGCCGGCGACGAGCAGGAGAGCAAGGACGCGGCTCAGGCACACGGGGACGCGGGGGAAGATCATGGTCACTATGGTATCAAGCGGAAGGTTCGGGGTTCGGGGTTCCGGGTTCGGGGTTCGTTCAGGTTCAGGGTTCAGGGTTCAGGGTTCGGGCCTTCGGGGCGGGATGGAGTCAGCGAGAGGCGGCGGCCTGTTGGACGCGGCGGGCCTGCCAGAGGTGACGTCGCTCGTGCGCGGCGATGACGTGCAGTCCGGTGGCGAGACTGAACCGGACACCGCGGATGAAAGGATTCGGAAAGCGGACGCCCGCGAGATCGATGCCGGCGTACGTTCGCAGGAATGCGCGCACCTCGGCCTGCGAGGCCAGGAACTGACTCCCGGCGTCTGTCAGGTCCGGCGAAGTCCGCGGCCGGATGCTCCGCGGCGCCTTTCCCCTGAATCGAGGGTTTACGGGCGGTTCGAGCGACCGCACGAACCACCTGCCAATGAGCCCGGGCTCGGCGGGACGCCGCCGGTGCGAGCCCTCCGCAAGCGCACGTTCGGCGGGCGGTCGCATGGCCGCCAGATAGACGCGATTGGCAGTCGCCAGATGGTCGAGGCATTCCGCGACGCTCCACGAGCCGGGAGCCGCGCGCCAGGCGCCCTGCGCTTCCGTCAAGCTCTCCAGAATTGTTCGGGCATCGCGCTCTGCTGCGTTCAGGGCCTTTTCGAGCGCCGCGATTTCAGGACTGGTGTATGCGTCCATGACTATTGCACGTGCCCTTCCCCCGCGCCGCGCGTCGCGTCCCCCGGAAAGACTGGTGAAGCAACATACACTTATACAAGCGCCGGGACCACATGGTCGGACAACAGCCTCGGAAATCCACCGCGGCTTATCCCAAAATCCATGTTCCAAGCCGAATCGCCGCGGATTCGTCGAAGTCTGCGCGCGGTAAAATCAGCTCTCGTGAATCTTTATCTCGCACTGCTGCGCGGCATCAATGTCGGGGGAAACAACCTCATTAAGATGCCTGCGCTCAAGGCCTGCTTCGAAGGCCAGGGGCATCGCGACGTGGCGACCTACATTCAGAGCGGAAACGTCCTGTTCGCGTCACGCTCATCCAACAGCCCCATGCTGGTCCGTCGCATTGAGAAGGCGTTGTCGGAGACGTTTGCGTATCAGTCGAAAGTCGTCGTGCTCACGCGTGAGCAGCTGAGGCACATCGTCCAGGCGGCACCCGCGGGATTCGGCACCCGCCCGGCGACATATCGCTACGACGTTATATTCCTGAAGGCCCCCTTGACCCCCGAGGAGGCCATGAAGAGCGTGACCCCACGACCGGGTGTCGACCGCGTGTGGGCCGGAGACGCCGTGCTGTACTCGTCGAGGTTGATCAGCAGGGCATCGCAAAGCCGGCTCGGTCGGGTTGTCGGCACCGCTGCCTATCAGGGCATGACGATTCGCAACTGGAACACGACACGCAGGCTGCTCGATCTGATGGACCGCATGCGCGCAGGCGCGTGAGACAATATCGGTTCACGCTGCCCACCGCGGGCGGTCCCACGCCAAAGGAGACCTCACATCCGTGAATCCGAAAACGACGATCTGCCTCTGGTTCGACAAGGACGCACAGGACGCGGCGCAGTTCTACGCCGCGACTTTTCCGGACAGTAAAGTCACCGCTGTTCACAAGGCACCGGGTGACTTCCCGGGCGGCAAGGCCGGCGATGTGCTGACGGTGGAGTTCACCGTGGTCGGCATTCCGTGTGTCGGCGTCAACGGAGGCCCGAGGTTCAAGCACAGCGAGGCCTTCTCGTTCCAGATCGCCACGGACAGTCAGGAAGAGACGGACCGCTACTGGAACGCCATCGTCGGCAATGGGGGCAAGGAAAGTCAGTGCGGCTGGTGCAAGGACCGCTGGGGACTCTCCTGGCAGATCACACCGCGCGCGCTGACGCAGGCGCTTGCGGCCGGCGGCGCCGAGGCGAAGCGCGCGTTCCAGGCGATGATGGCGATGAAGAAGATCGACATCGCGACGATCGAGGCAGCCCGGCGCGGCTGAGACGAGCTCGCTACTTGCCCCGCTTTACCGGCTGGAGGTCAGGCGCTTCACCAGCTCGTACAGGAATGTCTGCCCCTCGTAAAAGGACTGCACCTTCAGCCGCTCGTCGCGCCCGTGGAACCGGATGTCGCCCCGATCGTAGAAAAAGCCCTGCACGCCGTAGGTCGGAATGCCCGCCACCCGGAGGTACAAGCCGTCGGTGGCGCCCATGACCATCATCGGTACCGTCGGAACGCCTGGCCAGAGAGAGGTCGTGAGCGTACTGATGGTCGTCATCAGCTGCTCACGCATCGGAGACGGCGGCCCGATTGAGACGTCTCCCACGATCGCAATGCTCACCTGATCGTCGGCAACCACCTGCTTCAACGTGGCCGTGACGTCTTCGGCCTTTTCATCCGGCAGCACGCGGCAGTTCACGTTTGCCGCGGCGAGCTGAGGCAGCGCGTTCTTCGCATGGCCGCCCTCCAGCTGGGTCGCCACGCAGGTCGTGCGCAGCGTCGCGTTCCAGGCGGTGGACGCGCGCGCCACCCGTTCCATCGCGGCCCGATCGCCATCAGCCGTCTTCGCAAGGTCGTCTCGAACCGACGCATCCTCGATGCGGGCCATCGCGCGGAAGTACGCCTGAGTGACGTCGTTGGTCTTCAGCGGAAACGCGAACTTCGACAGCCTGTCGAGCGCGCCGGCGAGGTGATAGATGGCATTGTCCGGTACCGGAAGCGAGCTGTGGCCCCCCTTGTTCGTCACCTCGAGCCGGTAGTTGATCACGTACTTCTCACTCAACTGCACGTCGTTCGACAGGCGGCGGCCGTCCGCAGACTCGCCCCATCCCCCCTCGTTCAGGCACAGCTCGGCGTCGATCAGGTCGCGCCTGTTCTTCAGCAGCCAGATCACCCCGTTGTAGGGACCACCTCCCTCTTCGTCGGCGGTGAGCGCGACGATGATGTCGCGGTCCGGCTTGAAGCCTTCGCGTTTGTAGCGAATGAGGTTTGCAATCCAGACGGCGGCCTGGGCCTTGTCGTCCCCCGTCCCGCGGCCGTAAAAATACCCGTCGCGCTCGGTGAGCGTGAACGGATCCATGGTCCAGTCCTCGCGCTTAGCCTCGACGACGTCCGTGTGCGCGAGCAGCAGGAGCGGGCGGCCCCGGCCCGCGCCGCGGTAGCGGACGACGAGATTGGCCTTGGTCGGGATGGCGCCCCCGACGAAGATGTCGGCCGCCGGAAAGCCCGCTGACTCGAGCCGGCGCGCCACTGCTTCGGCGACGGGTGTGGTCGCTCCAGTCGTGTAGCCGGACTTGATTTCCACAAGTTCCTTGTAAATCTCGCGTGCGAGCCGACGCTCGGGTTCCGGCGGCGTGGCCTGTTGACCCTGAGCCGCCACGGCCATGCCGGAGACCAGCAGCAGGCCGAGGGTGACGTCACGCCGAGCCGCCGGTCCGCTCAGGCGTGACAGGGAGGAGAATCGGATTCTTTGCATCATGGGTGTTTCACTCGCAAGCACTCGGTGAGGGGCCTCAACGACGGTCCGGCACAGTCTGACACGACGGGGCCCGGCTGTGGCGCGCTGCGCACGACGCGGCTCGGCGAATGATCGGTGCAGCGGCGGCCTTCTGCCGAGTGCGCCGTCACGGCGCGACAATGCCTGTTGCGGGGACCTGAGGGGATACGCGATGCGGTGGGCCGCTTGCGGGCGGGAAGCGATCCGCAGCCGCCTGCTCGGCGAACCCGCCGATAACTGAGGGCTGCGTCCTTCCTATTGTCAGTGTACGGAGAAATTCGCCGTCGTTCAAGACTGTTTGTTACGCGCCGAAACCCGTATCATCGCCGGCCATGTCGAAGCGCATCGATCGCCGTCGGCGCCGGAACTCTCGACCCGGGCGTGCGAGGCCATCGCGCCGCGCTCCGCCACCCGTGTCGGGCGCCTTGACATCGCGCAAGGCCACTCCCCCGCAAGCGCCCCTGGCCGGCAGGGTGGATGTCACCGATCTGGTGCGGGTTGTCCCGCACCTCACGCCGGAGACGCTGCACGAGGTCATTCGGCACTATGGGCTCGACGTCTGTGGAGAGATCGCGGCGGTGGCGACGCCCGCGCAGCTGGCATCAGTCCTCGATCTGGATTTGTGGCAAAACGCCCGTCCCGGTCATGACGCGTCTCTCGATCAGGCGCGCTTCGGCGAATGGCTCGAGGCGCTCGTGGACCTTGAACCCGCCGTGGCGGCGCGGTTCGTGGCAGCGATGGACGAGCAGCTCGTCGTGGCCGGGCTCTCCGCATCCATACGGGTCTTCGACCTGGCGGCGATGGGCGCCACTGTCGACGGCGAGCCCGTCACGACAGACGTCACGGTCGACGAAGGGCCGGAGCTCGAGCTCGGTGGGTACCTCGTGCGGGGCCATCGGGCTGAGGGCTGGGACGCGATCGTCGCGCTGCTCCTCGCGCTCGAAGAAGTGAATCCCGATCGGTTTCATGCAGTCATGCGCGAATGCCGGCGCCTCTCGGATTCCGCTCCGGAAGTGGACGGACTCGACGATCTCCTCGCGCAACCCGAACAGGTGCTCAATGAGGTCGCACTCGACCGCGAGGATCGGCGCGCCCGGCACGGCTACAGCACACCGGCCGATGCCCGGTCGTTTTTGCAGATGGCGAGGCGCCCCCGCCGTTGCTCGGGGGGCGAGCCATCGGTCAATCCGATCGTCGCGTCGTACTTTCGCGCCGTGAGCGGCCCGGATACCACCCCGCACGCCCCAGTACACGCGTCGTCCCCGCCGGCCCTGACTCACTCGCCTTGTGGCACGCCGGAGGACTCAGATGCGCTTGTCGATCTCCTGGTCAGGGCAGGTGTGCTGCCGCAGCGCGCCGTTGCGCGACTCGAGGGTGCAGGGTCTCAGCCATCAGCAGTCGCGGTCATTCAACGAGTCATTGAGTACGTCCGGAATAGCGACGATGCGCTCTATCTTGCGCGAACGCAGGAGCTCGCCTTCCTCGCCAACACGCTGGCGGCGGGGTGCTCGATTCAAGGCCGCGCCTTCACGCCGCGCGAAGCGTCGGACGCGTCGGTCGCCGTGTGCAATCTGGGCATGGAACACTGGCCCGAACGCTGGCCCGAGTCACTCGCGGCCGGGGCCGGCCCGGGCAGGACGGTGCCGGACACGTTCCTGATCGATCACGACCTCGTGTCCGCGTTCGAAGCGGGATGGACCGTGCTGCATGAGGACGTCGTGATGTTCACCGCCGGGGAGCTCGTGGCGGCGCTGTCGGAGCTGCAGTGCAGCGACGTGAACATCCAGGACGGATTGGACGCCCTCCGCATCGAGCTCGCCAGGGAGCATGCGGCAGGCACCCCGTGGCGCGCCCGCCAGGCGCTCGATGTGATCGGGATGCTCGACATGCCCGCATGGGCGGGCGTGTCCGGATTGCTCGATGAATGCCCGGTGATGCCGATGGCAGTCACGGCGATCCTGGAGCGGCGGACGCGCTCCGTCAGTGCCACAGCATTCGAGTTCATCTCCACACGCACGCAGCTTCGCCAGGTCCGGGAGTTCATGGCGCGGTTTCTGGATCTCCTCGGGCAGGCGTAGCTCACGCCAGCGTGTTGTGCGCCTCGCCGGCAGGCGCCGTCCGTGGCGCGCGGCGCTGACGCTCAGCTCCTCTCGGCGGGCCCGCGCGCGGCCCGGTGCATCTGGCGAATGGCCCCGAGGTGATACGCCAGGTGCGCAATGCTGGCGATGATCCAGTTCAGCTCCGTCGCGGTGACTTCGACCGGCTTGCGGAGTGCGTCGCGCCAGCGATGCGCCTCGTTGTCCAGCCCGGTCTTGAGTTGCGCCCATTCACCTTCCGACACGGACGCTGTCCGCCAGCTCGCGCTCCAGTCGGCCGCGTCGAACGGGTTTTCCCCCGCGCTCCAGCGGTTCATCAGCCAGAGGCCGTAGCGCAGATGGTCGACGTGCGCCGCAAGCGACGCCCCCCCGGCAACGCTCGCTGACGCATCTGCCGCCGTGACCTTGTCGAGCGATTGGAGCAGACCAGGGTCACCGCTGTTGAGCATGTAGGCCTCGCCCCGGGGGCCATCGACCAACTCCCCCAGCAGCGTCGCGAGGGTGTCGGTCAGGTCGCGTGTGTTCATCGTGGTGCTCACATTCTTCCTTCGAGAGTTCGATCGCATCGGGGCAGGCCGGGTATGTGCCCGCCGCGTGTCCGCGCAAGCCAACGCACCGGATACGTTCGCATTGATTTCCGACCGGCAGCCCCGGACCCTATGCGACACTAGCGCGCGATGTTTGCAGCTTTCGTGCTCGCGATGTCGCTCCACGTGCTGCAGCCCGCTGGTGCGCCCCCCTCGAGACTCGCGCGGCCGCCCGTGGACGAAGCCGTGCCCGTCGCCGTGCCGCCCGCGACCCCGACGGCGCTTCGTTATTACGCGAGCGGCAATCGGCTGTGGGTCGTCGACCAGGTGCTCTCGCTGGTGCTGCTGGCCGTCCTCCTGTTCACCGGGTGGTCCGCCAGGCTGCGCACGCTGGCGCGCCGGATCGGACGCAACTGGTTCTTCACGATCGTCGCCTTTTTTGCGCTCTTCACGATCGTGACGTTCGTCGTCGCCCTGCCGCTGACCTACTACGAGGAGTTCGTCCGCGAACACGAGTATGGCCTCTCGAATCAGACACTCCAGAAGTGGTGGACCGATTCGCTGACGGGACTGGCCGTCACCTGCGTCGCCGGCGCACTGTTCCTGTGGGTGCCGTACCTGCTGCTCCGGAAGAGCCCCCGCCGATGGTGGCTCTATACCGCCCTTGCCGCCATCCCCTTCATCATCGTCGGCAATCTCGTCGCGCCCGTCTGGATTGCGCCGCTCTTCAACAGGTTCGAGCCGATGCGCGACAAGGCGCTCGAGGCGAGGATCCTGGCGCTCGCCGACCGCGCGGGTATCGAGGGCGGCCGTGTGTTCGAGGTCAACAAGAGCGTCGATACGAAGACGCTGAATGCCTACGTCGCGGGTCTCTGGCACACCAAGCGGATCGTCCTGTGGGACACGATCATCGCGCGCATGGACGATCGCGAGCTGCTGTTCGTCATGGGCCACGAGATGGGCCACTACGTCCTCGGCCACGTGTGGCAGCTGGTTGCGCTCTCCTCGCTATTGGTTCTCTCCCTTCTCTACGCGGCGTACAGGACGATGGGCGCGATCGTGGCCCGATGGGCGTACCGTTTCGGGTTCTCCGATCTCGCGGATGTCGCATCGCTGCCGTTGCTGCTGCTCGTGACGAACGTGTTCTCGCTCGTCGTGACGCCCGCGCAGCTCGCCCTTACGCGTCACATGGAGCACGAAGCCGACCGCTTCGGCCTCGAGATCACACAGACGAGCCATAGCGCCGGGACCGCGTTCGTCAAGCTGCAGGAGGACGCGCTCGGCAACCCGTGGCCCGGCCCGCTCTTCAAGCTGTGGCGCGCGAGCCATCCGCCACTCGGGGAGCGCATCGAGTTCAGCAACACGTATCATCCCTGGCGGGACGGCGCCCCCCTGCGCTACGCGGACCGGTTCAAGCACTGACAGGTCGACGCGGGTGTTCGCGATCCCTACGAGCAGCTGGGCGCGATCATCTTGACGGACTTGACCTTCAGGGTGCCACCGAAGTCCTTGTGGTCGAGGGCCATCGTGTTATCGGTGGTCTTCGTGGCCGAGATCCTCACTTTCTGGCCGACGTGGCTCCTCATGTCGCCCCCGTCGAGCAGGTAGGAGAGGACCGTCTTGTCGCCGCTCGGGGCACCTGTGGCAGGGGCCTTCTTGTCGACAGGTCGCGGCGCCATGATCGCGTCGTTCAAGACGTAGCCCTTTCCGTCCGTTGCCTGCGAGACGCAGCCCGTGACCACCACCGTTCGAGGTGTCACGGTCTGGCCCGTTGCGCTCTTCCCTGCGGTGTTCTTCGAGGACTGCGCTGCGCCGAGTCCGGTGCTGCACAACACCGCCATTCCAATCGCCAGACACCTGGTCATCACTGCTCCCTCGTGTTGGTCTCGCATGGATCAGCTCGCCGATGGACTCTTGGACGTAAGATCGCAGTTCGTCTCATCCTCGTCAAATTCCAAAACGGCGCACCCGTGCCGCTCGAGCCCCTTAATTCCTGTCATGCCGGGGACGAGGCCGATCACGACGGCGATCACCGCGAGCCAGGTCGAAAGAATCGGTATGGCGCACTACACTGCTCTCGAGGTGATCAGTGACATCGAGAACAATAGCGACTGTGACTGTAATCGTGGGAGCGCTGATAGTGACCGGTGGCGGGCTTGTGACGCTGGCGTTTCAAACGGCTCAATCTCCGGCAGCAGCTCAGTCGGTGGAACCCAGCGTTCGGCCTTTGTTGCTGGAGCAGAATGAAGGCGAGCTCCGGACCCGGCGCATTCATTCGGACGGCAGTCTCACGGCATCCTCCCAATTCATCCTGAAGGTGAGCCCGAAGAACAACGGCTCTCAGCATCTCGTCGCAGGCACCGAGGTACTCGCGCCGGGCGCCACGTTACCAAAGCACAGACACTTGCTTCAGGATGAGATTCTGCTCATTCAGGGTGGAACGGCCCACGTGTCGCTCGGTGAGGAAGAGCGCGATCTGCACGCGGGGGGACTCGTGTTCATCCCGGCCAATACATGGATCGGCGGCAAGAACATTGGCACCGAACCGATCGCGCTGACCTTCGTCTTCTCGGCGCCTGGGTTCGAACAGACCATGCGGTGCAATTCGGTAGCTGCCGGTGAAACACCGACAGTCATCACACCGGAGGAGCAGCTGGCGTGCGCGCACCTCGGACACTCCGAGAGTGCGGGCCGACAGGAAAATCCAAGGAAATAGCGGCGGCTCAGGGCTGCCGTGCTCGACACGGATGCACGGGCAACATACGATCGGGTTGTGAGAGCGATCCTTGCACTCGTTGTCATCCTGTCGGCCGCGACCGCATCAGCTCAGACGGCTTTCATCCAGGGCGGCGCGGGACGCGACATCAGGCGTTTCTCTGGCGATGCGGAGACGTCGGTGTTCGACGGCAGCGCCGGGTCGTTCACGGCCGCCGTCGGCGGGCATGTGCTGCCGCACTGGATCCTCAGCGCCGAATTCGATGCGGGGCAGCGGTCGTCGCAGTCGACAACGACGACAGTCACGATTAACGGGCTGCCGCGCGATATCCACACCAGTTACGCGTCGGATCGCCGCAGTCTGTCTGCGCTCGTCGGATACGAGACGACGGCACGCCATCGGGTGCAGTTCGTCTACGCAGCCGGCCTGAGCTTCACCACCTTCCGGCGCGACATCTCGTCCGACGGAGAAGAGATCGTCCTGCAGTCGCCGGCGCCGGGCTCGCGCTACACGAGCCGGCTGTCCGGTGCGATCGCCGGCGTCGATACGGTCATCCACATCGCGCCGCACCTGGCACTGGTCCCGGGTGTCCGGGTGCAGGGCCTCGCGATCGATCCGGATCTCGGCGCGTTCAGCATCAGGCCGAGCGCGGCCGCGAGGATCTCGTTCTGATGCCTTCCCTTCGCGTCCGCTGGCGACTTGCCGCGGCCGGTGTGGCGGTGTCCGTGGTGCTGCTGGCGATCCCTGCGCGAGGCGCGCCACCGGTCTTCCGCAACGCGGGCAAGTATGGCGCGATGTTCTCGTGGTGGTATGACGCGCTGCCGCCCCAGACGGTGTATCCCCCGACTCTGCCCTGGGACGCCCGCGATCAGAAATGGTGGAACACCATCGTTCGTCAGGGGACGGATGCAGGACTGGGCTGGCTCGCTGCCGCCTGCTGGGGCCAGGGCAGTTCCGCCGATCCGGCGATGCTGCGACCGCTGCTGCGTGCGATCGACGCGAACGGCGGACGCATGAAGGTGGCGCTCTTCGACGACACCACGTCTGAGGTGCTGCGCAAGAACCAGGAGCGCCATGGTGTCTGGGCGCTCTCGCCTCGATTCGATCTCGCCGATCCGGCCGAGCAGGGGGAGGGCGGATTCCGCTATTTCTACGACGAGCAGTGGAAGCGGTTTTTCGCGACCGTGCCGGATCGTTACCGGCTCAAGATCAACGGCCGTCCGGTGGTGATCATGTGGCACGGCGGCTTCGAGTGGTACTCGAACGGGCGCGCGTTCCATACGCTCGTCCAGGATCTTCGCGAGGCCACGCGCCGGGAGTTCCAGACGGACCCATTCGTGATCGTGGAGGAGAGCTGGTCGCGACTCGATCCTGCCCTCGTACCGGATGCGATGTACGACTGGTTCGAGACCGGCAAGAACTGGGCGACGCTGACCGAGTTCGGAGGCGTCCACGTCGCGAACATCGTACCTGGGTATGACACCACGCTCAGCGAAACACCCGGACGCGTGATCGACAGACAGCGTGGGGCGCTCTTCCGCGCCGGCATGGATGCCGTCGCACCCCGTGCCGATCTGGTGCTGATCGAAGGGTTCGTCAACGTCGACGAGAACGCCCACCTCGTCGAGACGACCACGTGGGGACGGCTATACCTGAACCTCGTGCGATGGTACGCGCGCAACGTGCCGTGACATGGCGACTCGTCGGTTGTTTGTTGAACGTGAGGGCCGGTCTGCTGGAGCAAGTCTGCACAGACGAGCGCCTCTGTCACTCGGCCTGCGCGCTGGTCGCACGCGACCTCGTACCACCTGACGCGTACCCGGGTCGGGACCTTGCGGCGACCGAGGACCGCGGTCACGAAGACAATCGGAATGTCTCGATAACTGCGGCTAGCGCTGCTGGCTGCTGTTTGCGGTGAGGATAGTACAGAAAGAAGCCGGGAAACGGCGGACTCCAGTCTTCCATCACGCGAATCAGTGCTCCGCCGGAAAGATGTGACGTTGCCCGATTGTCGGCCACAACGGCAAGCCCGGCGCCGTCGAGCGCGGCCTGGATGACGAGATCCTCATCGTCCAGAACCAGCGAGCCACTGACCGCGATCGCAACTGACTCCTCCCCTTTCTCGAGTTCCCATTTGTAGATGCTCTCCCCGCGGTGGCGGAAGTTGATACATCGATGATTGAGCAGGTCTCGCGGGGACGTCGGCCGGGGGTGTGACTCGAAATACGAAGGAGCGCCGACGATCGCATGCTGGATGTCAGGCGAGACTCGAACGGCCACCATGTCCTGCGCGATGTACTCTCCAAAGTGAATGGCGGCGTCGAACCCGGCAGCCACGAGATCAACTCGACTGTCATCGGTCGTGACCTCCAGTACCACCTCCGGGTAATGGCGCGCGAACTGACCCAGCTTCGGCGCGAGGACCGTCTTCGCCGCAAGCCGCGGACATAGCAGCCGCACACGACCGATCGGCTTCGTTTGCAGTCCCGAGAGGGTCGTCAGCGTCCCGCGGATGTCCGCGAGCGCCGGTCGCAGGTGCGCGAGCAGCTGCTCGCCGGCATCGGTCGGCGACACGCTGCGGGTGGTGCGTGTGAGGAGTCGCACCCCGATACGCTCTTCCAGCCGCCGAATCGCGTGGCTCAACCCGGACGTGGAGATGTTCAACTGCTTCGCGGCGCGCGTGAAGCTGCGTTCCTCCGCGACGGTCAGGAACGCCGACAGGACGCTCAATTCGTCAGGCATGATTGTTTACTGCCAGTCAATCCGCTCAGCTGATTGTATTCCGCACGGCCCGTCCGATTGTTGACGCCCGGTCAACAGCCCTTGCACATTTCACCGACTACTCGGTGCGGCGCGAGCGGCGTACGCTGAATTCTCGGAGGAACTTCGCGATCAGTGGCCATTCGGCGCGGTCACCCACGTTGACCTGTATGACCGGGAGAAGATCCCATCCGACAGGATCGCGGAGTTCTTCGGCAAGAACCTGAGACACGAAAGGACATGAGCCATGCGTGGCGTAGTGATGTATTCGGCTGGAGACGTGCGGGTCGTGAATCGCGAGGACCCGAAGATCATCGAACCGACTGACGCGATCATCAAGCTGTCGGCCACGTGCATCTGCGGATCGGACCTCTGGCCGTACCGCGGAATCGAGCCCGCCGATCACCAGGTCATGGGGCACGAGTACGTCGGCGTGGTCGAGGAGATCGGATCTGCCGTCAAGACGATGAAGGTCGGTGACTTCGTCGTCGGGTCCTTTGTCATCTCCGACAACACGTGTGAGATCTGCCAGTCTGGTTACCAGTCAAAATGTGTGCACGCTTCATTCGTGTCGCAGATTGGCACGCAGGCGGAGCGAGCGCGCATCCCGTACGCCGACGGCACTCTGGTCGTCACCCCGGGCCACCCGACGCCGGACTTGATCCCGTCGTTGCTGGCTGCGTCGGACGTCCTGGGTACCGGCTGGTTCGCCGCCGTCGCCGCTGACGTCCGCCCTGGCAAGACAGTCGCCGTTGTTGGTGATG
>JBBWZJ010000271.1:0-5458 GCA_039648985.1 Acidobacteriota bacterium
GCGCCCGCCTGGAAGAGGTGCTTGACGCCGCGCAGGTCCCCTAGCCCTTCCTCCCCCACCGTACCGATGAATGTGATGCTGCCGGCGGTCTGGAGGTTGGCCGCCGTGATCGCCCGGATGATGCCCAGCAGCACGGCAAGTCCGCGACAGTCATCGGCGATGCCCGGTCCGCTCAGCACGGCACCGGACCGCGACGGCGTGACCCGGGTCTCCGGTGCGAACACCGTATCGAGGTGGGCGCTGACGACGAGGTGCGGACGGGGGGAGAGCCCCTGACGCTCGCCGAGAACGTTACCGGCTGCATCGATCCGGACGTTGGAGAGGCCGAGCGATTCGAATGCGCGCTTGTACGCGGCGCCACGCGCGGCTTCGCCGAAGGGTGGCGCGGGGATCTCGCAGAGCCGCAGCTGCTCGTCGATGACGAACGGCTCATCCCGCTGCAGCCGCTCGACAACACCTTTGATGGCCGGGTCGCTCATCAGCCGTTCACCGACATGGACGTCCTGCGGAGTCGCAGGCTTCGTGCGGGACGCCGCGGGGACCAGCCACGTCGACAGAATCGTCAGCACCAGCACGCAGGTCATGGGCACACATCCTACACACGTCCGACGTGGCACGTGCAACGTGCAACGTGCTACGTGCGACACGGTCAACGCGCGACGTGCCACGTGCAACGTGCCACGTGCAGGACGACGCGCGTGGGGCAGGTCCGACGTCGGACGTGCTGTGTGTAAATCCAAACAATTGGTCGGCCTATTCATTCGCGCCGAGCGTCGCCGGATCGACGCTGCGGTACCGGAATCGTCAGGGGCGCGCGGATTCGTGATGCGCGGTCAGAACCCTTCGGGAAAATCCCGGATCGTTGTACGCGCCGGTCAGTGCCGGGCGGAGCGGTACGGCGTGAACCTCTGCGGTACAGAATTTGCTCGACCTCGGGTGGGGGTTCGCATGATGAGTCTTGTCCGTCTCCTCGGATTCACGACGCTCGGGTGCGGCTGCGTGACGGGCCGCTACCGGGAAATCGCCACCAATCGCGAGGTCACCTACATCGAAGAGAAGGGCACGGCGTGCGCACAGCATGCGCACCGCCGGAATCACACGATCGCGGCGGCCCGGTTCGGCACGCACACGCTTTCCGCAAAAGCGTCATAACTGTCCCGGGGCGGCACAACTCCGCCCCAGGGCGCGCCGCGCGTTACACTGACGCGCGATGAACCCCGCGACCCCGCGCGCAGCGCTTCCGAAACCTCACACCACCCTCCAGTCGGCGCGCGGCACCCTCACCTTTTACGTTGGCGACTGCGTCGAGATCATGGCGGCCCTGCCCGCCGCGAGCGTCTCGGCCATGGTCACATCGCCCCCGTACAACCTCGGCGTCAGCTACAGGACCTACGACGACACCCTGCCGCGCGACAGGTACCTGGAATGGACCGGCCGCTGGGTCGCGGGTGCGCGCCGGGTGCTCGAGCAGACCGGCTCGCTCTTCCTGAACGTCGGCGCGAAGCCCACCGATCCCTGGACGGCCATGGAGGTCGCGCTCGCCGCGCGCCCGCACCTGCAGCTCCAGAACACCATCCACTGGATCAAGTCAATCGCGATCGGGAAAGAAGCGGCAGGCGCGGCGGTTGACCTCGACCAGGACATCGCCGTCGGCCACTACAAGCCGATCAACAGCCCGCGGTTCGTCAACGACTGCCACGAGTTCATCTTCCACTTCACCCCCGAAGGGCGGACGCCGCTCGATCGCCTGGCGATCGGCGTGCCCTACCAGGACGCCTCGAACATCGCCCGCTGGCAGACGGGGGGCAGCAACCTGCGGTGCCGCGGAAACACGTGGTTCATCCCGTACGACACCATCCAGAGCCGCGACAAGGATCGCCCGCACCCGGCGACGTTTCCGCCGCGGGTACCAGAGTACTGCCTCAAACTGCACGGGCTCTCCCGCGTCCGCCTCGCGATGGACCCCTTCCTGGGCCTCGGCAGCACGGCCGTCGCCGCCGCGCAGCTCGGCGTCGACTTCATCGGCGTCGAGCTCGACGAACACAACCAGGCCGAAGCGATCGCGAGGACCGAGCGCGCGATCGCCGGGATGTGATCGGCCTTCGGCCGTCACCCTCGCGTACCCGCGCACGTCTCCCGCACGCGCGCCGTTGCGCGAACGTCACACGCTGCGGAATCGGCAGCTGCGCTGATATAATGAGGCGCGTCCCACCTTCTTTTCCCCGCAGGCGAGCTGTGTGCCTGCATCGTGAACTTAGTGATGCATCCACTACGGCAAGGAGTTTCGATGTTCAGATTGTTTCGACTGGTGGCCGCAGCCGCGGCGGTCATCTGCCTGTCGAGTCCCGCGTTTGCGCAGACAGCGGCGACGGGCAATATCGAAGGCGTCGTCACCGACGCGTCCGGTGCCGTGCTGCCTGGCGTGACGGTTGTCGTCAGGAACACCAACACGAACGTGACGCGCGAGGCCACCACTGACAGCGGCGGCCGGTACCGCGCTACCGCGTTGCAGCCCGGCCCGTACGAAGTGACCGCCACCCTGACGGGCTTCCAGGCTCCCGCGCTCGGACGGATCGAAGTGCTCGTCGGCCAGACCCAGGCGGTGGACGTCGCGATGCGGCCCGCCGGCGTCACCGAGGCGGTGACCGTTACCGGCGAGACTCCGCTCATCGACACCCAGCGCACCGACGTCAGCAACGTCGTCGGAGAACGCGCGATCGAGAACCTGCCGATCAACGGGCGGCGGTGGGAGAACTTCGTGCTCCTCGGCCCCGCGGTCACGAACGACGGCAACTTCGGCCTCGTGAGCTACCGCGGCATCTCCGGCCTGTACAACAACAACACGGTGGACGGGGCCGACAACAACCAGGCGTTCTTCTCGGAGGCCCGCGGCCGGACCCGCACGTCGTATTCGATCAGCCAGGCGGCGATCAAGGAATTCCAAGTCGGCGTCAGTAACTTCTCGGCCGAATTCGGCCGCGCCGCCGGCGGCACGGTGAACGCCATTACGAAGTCCGGCACGAACACGTTCCACGGTGAGGGTTTCTACTTCCTCCGCGACGACAAGTTCCAGTCGCAGGATCCGTTCACGCCGGTCAAGCCGAACGAGCGGCGCCAGCAGTTCGGCGTGAGCGCGGGCGGACCTCTCCGCGCCGACAAGGTCTTCTACTTCGTCAATTTCGACCAGCAGGTGCGCGACTTCCCTTACTTCGTCCGGCCGGCGCAGAGCACGTTCCTGACCGGTGCGTGCACGGCCCCCGGCTGCGGCGCGACCCTCGCCTTTTACAACGGCCTCGGCATGTTCAATCCGCGCGAAGGCAACAACAAGATTGTCCTCGGCAAGGTGGATTACGCGCTCTCGAACAAGAACAACATCACGCTCCAGTACAACATGCACCGGTGGGACTCGCCGAACGGCATCCAGACGCAGCCTGTCATTTCGGTGTCTCCGTCGGCGAACGGGACCGACAAGGTCAAGACCGACTTCGCGCTGGCCACCATCAACACGGTGCTGTCGGAGCGGTGGCTGAACGAAGGCCGTGTTCAGATCGGACGCGACTTCGAGCAGCAGCTCCCCAATTCACTCGCCGGACCGGGGACGACAGTGACGGGCGGGATCGACATCGGGATCCCGAATTTCCTGCCGCGGCCGAAGTACCCGGACGAACGCCGCTTCCAGTTCGTCGACAACGTGACGTGGTACGCGGGGGCGCACAGCTTCAAGACCGGGGCCGACATCAACTACGTCCGCGAGACGCTCGTGAATCTCTTCCAGGGCGCGGGTATCTACGCCTACCCGAACATCAACGCGATTGCGTCGGACTGCCCGGTCGGCGCGACCGGCTGCACGCCGCTCATCACGGGAGCGGCAACCGACCTGCGCCACTACACGAGCTACAACCAGCAGTTCGATCTGCGGGGCAACGGCCTGAACGGCGACGTGTTCTTCACGACGACCGACTACAACTGGTTCGCGCAGGACAACTGGCGCGTGACGAGCCAGCTCTCGGTGAACCTCGGCCTCCGGTACGAGTACCAGAAGTTTCCGCAGCCCGCGGATACCAAGGTCAAAGGGACCGCGTTCACGGGGAATCCCGCGTATCCCGCTACGGTGACGTTCCCGCAGGACAAGAACAACTGGGGCCCGCGCGTCGGCTTCACCTACGACCTGAACGGATCGCACAAGACCGTCGTGCGCGGCGGCTGGGGGATTTACTACGGCCGGACGAGCAACAGCGTCATCTCGAGCTCGCTCACGAACAACGCCGTGACGTTCGCGTCCTACAACTTCTCGCCGACCTCGCCCGGCGCGCCGCAATACCCGTCGGTGCTCACCGCGCCTCCGACAACGGCGGCGAAGCCGTCCATCCAGTACCTGTCTCCCACGCTCGAGCGTCCGGAAATCAACATGGCGGAGTTGACGCTGGATCGCGCGGTCGGCAACGACATCACGGTGTCGGCCTCGTACCTGTATAGCCGCGGCCGGCATCTTCCGACGTTCGTCGATACGAACCTCAGCCCTGCGAACTCGACGGTCGAGTACGTCGTGGGCGGCACCAGCCGCGGCACGTTCCCCTTCTATCGCGGTGTCCGTCCTGACGCGAACATCAACAACGCGATCGAAGTCGCCGACATCGTCGAGTCCACGTACAACGGCCTCGTGCTGCAGGCGAACAAGCGCTTCTCGCACGGCCTGCTGTTCAGCGCGAACTACACGTTGTCGAAGTCGGAGGACACGGGTCAGAACTCGACCACCTTCATCGCGAACTTCGCGTCGATGGTGGACCCGTTCAACAACGCGGCGGAAAAAGGCCCCTCGTCTTTCGACCGCCGGCACCGCGGCGTGGTGAGCTTCCACTACGCGCCAGACTACCTGTGGGGCTTCCAGGTGGGAGCGACAGGCACGTTCGAGAGCGGTCTCCCGCTCAACCCGACAGTGTCGATCAACTCCGGCGCGCTGAGCGGCACGGGGGTCGTCAGCACGCAGAGCATCAACGGGACCGGCGCGTCCAACCGCGCACCGTTCGAGACACGCAACGGCTTCCGCCAGACCGGCCGCAAAACGATCGACATGCGCATTTCGAAAGTGTTCAACGCCGGCGGTCGCCGGCGGATCGAGGCGCTGTGGGAAGCCTTCAACGTGGCGAACTGGACCAACTACACCGGCTTCGGCACGACGAAGTACCGCGCGGTCAGCTCGGCTTACGATCCGGTCACGAACACGGCTGTCGTGAACCTCAACGAGGACCCGGGCTTCGGAGTGCCGACGCTCGCGAGCAACACGCTCTTCGGACCCCGCGACATGCAGGTCGGACTCAAGTTCCTCTGGTAGGAGCAGGCGCGCGCGCTACTTCGGCGCGCGCGCTACTTCCGGGGTGAGGGCGCCTTCGTCGGCCGCAGCGTGTATTCGGTGCGGTAATGGAGGTCCACGTTGGGGCGCTTCACCTTGATTTCGACT
>JBBWZJ010000272.1:0-3318 GCA_039648985.1 Acidobacteriota bacterium
CTGGCAACAGCTGCTCGGTCCCCGTTATCAGCGGACGACGCTCCGGCTGTTCCGGGATGCGATCGTCACGAACGGATGTGGCCAGGCGTCGTCGGCCAGTGGACCGTTCTATTGCCCCGGCGATCACCACGTGTACCTCGACCTCGGGTTCTTCGACGAGCTGCGGCAGCGCTTCGGCGCGTCGGGGGATTTCGCCGAGGCATACGTCGTCGCGCACGAGCTCGGGCATCACGTGCAGTCGTTGCTCGGGATCGAGTCCCAGATGCGGCAACAGCAGGCGCGCAGCCCTTCACAACGCAACGCCCTGTCTGTCGGACTGGAACTCCAGGCGGACTGTTTCGCAGGAGTGTGGGCGCACGCCACGGCGACACCGTCGAGCGGCGCGCCGCGCCGCGTGCAGATGGAGCCCGGCGATCTCGAGGAAGGGCTGCGAGCGGCAGCAGCCATCGGCGACGACCGCATCCAGCGGATGTCCACCGGCCGGGTGTTCCCCGAGAAATTCACGCACGGCACATCCGAACAGCGCGTCTCGGCGCTTCGCCGCGGCTTCGAGACCGGCGACCCGCAGGCGTGCAACACGCTTCAGTGAAGGTGCAAAATGCTGACATCGAAAACTCTCATCGGACTGCGGCTCGGTGTGGTGATCGGCACGCTGCTCGCCTCGGCGTCGCTCGTCGCGGCGCAGAACGGGCAGGGACGCGCGCGTGACGACGGAGCGCAAAACGGGCAGGGACGCGCGCGCGACGACGGCCAGGGCCGCGGGTCGGGCCAGATCCGATTCCAGGAGATGGACACGGATCACGACGGCGTGATCACGAGGGCCGAGTGGCGCGGCAGCGACGAGGCGTTCCGCCAGCAGGATACGAACCACGATGGCGTCTTGTCAGGGGCCGAGCTCGCTCGAACGCCGGGCGCGGACGGACGCGGGAGGCAGCGCGCCGAGCTCCTTGCGCAGTTCGCGCGGGCGGATCGCGATGGCGACAGGCGCCTGCGGCGGAACGAGTGGACGCTCGATCTCGGCTCGTTCGAGCAGGCCGACGTCAATGGCGACGGAATGGTGACTCGGGCCGAGTTTCTCGACGCCCGGCGAGGCGCCGCGAGCACGTCGGACGCCGCTGCCATGGGCACGACGGCCGATCTTCGGCGGGGGACGCCGGCGTTCCAGACGGGCTTCGACAGGGGTCTGGCCGACGGGCGCCAGGCAGGCAAGGAAGATCGCACGGTGAACGGCGGAAAATGGGATCTCGAAGGGCAGCGGGAGCTCGAGCAGGCCGACGCCGGGTACCAGGCGAGCGTCGGCGCGCGCGTGGATTACCAGGCGGGGTACCGCGCCGGGTTCCGGCGCGGGTACACGGAGGGCTTTGGCCCCAGGTAAGCTCCGCGGTAAGCTCGGGAGACCGTCGAGGAGAGTGACAACCGTGAGTACTTCAAGCGAGACGTTCGAAGTGGTGAAGTCGGAAGAGGAATGGCGGAAGCAGCTCACGCCGGAGCAGTACCACGTCCTGCGCGAACATGGGACCGAGCGCGCCGGCACATGCGCGCTGCTCCACGAAAAGCGGGCGGGCACGTTCTCGTGCGTGGCCTGCGGGAATCCGCTCTTCACGTCGGGGCCGAAGTTCGAGAGCGGCACGGGATGGCCGAGTTTTTTCGAGCCGCTCGAAGGGGCCGTCGGGACGTCGACCGACCGCAGTTTCTTCATGTCGCGCACCGAGGTGCACTGCCGCCGCTGCGGCGGCCACCTCGGACACGTGTTCGAGGACGGCCCGCCGCCGACCGGACTCCGCTACTGCATCAACGGAGTCGCGCTCACCTTCGCGCCGCAGCCCGGAACGTAACGGTTGGTCGAGCAGCGGCTCGGCGGCGTCGTCGGTCGCATCCATCGGCTCGCCTCTTCTCTCGCCGGCGGCGCCGCCCATCGGGATTCGCCGCTGCGCCGGCGGCTCAGTCCGCTGTACGGGGAGCTCCTGAACGCGGTCACTGGTGGCCGCGGCGTCACGGCTGAAATAAACGGGGAGCTCTTCCGCGTAGATCCCAGGTATCGCGGCTTCATCCAACCCGATTACGAAGCCGACCTCGCGCGGATCCTCCGCCGGAGGATGAAGCCCGGCGTGTGCTGCCTCGATATCGGCGCCCACGTCGGCGTCTATGCCCTCCAGATCGCGCGGTGGACAGCCCCGGGCGGGCGTGTCATCGCGTTCGAGCCGAACGCCGGTACGGCCGCCGTTCTCCGGCGTCACGTGCGGCTGAACGGGTACGAGGGACAGGTGCGCGTAGAAGCCGCCGCCCTCGGACGTGCCCCCGGGACCGCCGTTCTCTTCGGTGAACCGGGAAGTGGGTTGAGCCGCCTCTCCGCCCCGAACCCGGATGCGCCCAGCGCCGCGGCCGGGAGCGACGTCACGATCGGGACTGTCGACGAATATTGCCGGACTCACCGCCTCGATCCCGACTGGATTCTGATCGACGTGGAAGGTTTCGAGTTCGACGTGCTCGCCGGAGCGATCGCGACCGTGGAGCGACGCGGCCGTGCGGTGTCGCTGGTGATCGAGATCCACCCGACCCTGTGGCCGTCGACGGGATGGACCGGCAGCACTGTTGCCGCGCTGTTCCGTTCCCTCGGGCGGCAGCCGGTGCCGCTCGTCGGCCAGCGCGATCCGCTGCTCGACTACGGATCGATCGAGCTCGTGCCCACCGTCTGAAGCCGCGGATTACCGTCCAAAAATCTCGTCGAGCAACTGGGAGAGAGACGTCGCATCCCAGCGCGACGATTCCGCCTCGGCACTCCGGCGGCCGTGCAGCGACGACGTCTGCGCCGCGTGGAGCTGCCGCGTCGCATCCTCGATGGCCGCGAGGTCGTGTCGCCGCACACGCTCGAGCCCGCCACCCTGAATAAAGGTGACGATCGCGTGGAGCTCGCCGCTGTCGAGAAACGTGCCATGCCCCTTGCACACGTCGATGACAGTCCCCGACAGCCTGCCGAAATTGACGCGATTCATCATCTTGCCGCACCGGACGCAGGGCCGGTACTTGATCCGGCGGGCCTGGGCGGGCAGCGGCGGCACCGGACGGCTCAGAACCGCCGCCCGCGCCTCGGTGCTGGTGCAAATCCGATCGAACGTGTCCGAATCGACCCACGCACCGTCGCAGCTCCGGCATTCGAGCATCGCCATACCCGCGACGTCCAGGCTCGAGAGCGCCTCACCGCACCCGGGGCAGCGCGCACTGGAGGGCTCCGCCGCAACGGCGACCCGCGCCGCGCCGCATGCCGGGCAGAAGGCCGCGCCGTCGAACAGGGCGGCGAAACACGTCGGGCAGGTGACG
>JBBWZJ010000296.1:0-37959 GCA_039648985.1 Acidobacteriota bacterium
CTTCGCGTTCTACACCAACTCGATCTCGCCCTCGTCGCACGGCAGTTTCTTCGAGCTGTACGGCATCGCCGCCGCCGTGCTCGGCGGGTGCAGCCTGCGCGGAGGAGAGGGCTCGATCGTGGGCATCCTGCTCGGGACGACGCTCCTCCAGGTGCTGCAGAATCTCGTCAATCTGCTGGGGATTCCGAGCTCGCTGAACTTCGCGGTCATGGGCGGCGTCATTCTCGTCGGCGTCGTCGGCGACCAGATCCTGCAGCGGCGCGCGGCGCGAGTGAGTTTTTGATACGTTGTCGAGTCGCCGGTTCAAACTGTCGTGTCGTCTTCATCATGAGGAGAATCGAATGCGCCTGAAGACAGCTGTCGCGCTCACCTGCGCGGCCGTGCTCGTTGTCGCCGGCTGCAGCCGGAAAAGTTCGTCGAGCCATACGCTCGCCTTCGTCACGAACAATGCCTCCGATTTCTGGACGATCGCGAGAAAAGGCACGGAGAAGGCGGACGCCGAACGCGCGGATATCACCGTAGAGTTCCGCCTCGGCGATGGTACGGCTGCCGGCCAGAAGCGCATCGTGGAGGATCTGCTGGCCAAGGGTGTGGACGGCATCGCCATCAGCCCTGTCGATCCCGCCAACCAGACGGCGATGCTCGACGATGCGGCGCAGAAGACGCTGGTGTTCACCCACGACAGCGATGCGCCGGCCAGCAAACGCGAGTGCTACGTCGGCACGGACAACGTTGCCGCCGGGCGTCAGGCCGGCGAGCTGATCAAGTCGGTCCTGCCCCAGGGCGGCAAGATCGTGCTGTTCGTCGGTCAGATCGACGCACGCAACGCGCAGGAGCGGCTGCAGGGGATCAAGGAGACCATCGCGGGCACGAAGGTCCAGATTCTCGACGTCCGCACCGACGACACCGATCGGGTCCGCGCGAAGGCGAACGTCTCGGAGACGCTCGTCGCCCATCCCGATGTGGCTGCCCTCGTCGGCCTGTGGAGCTACAACGGTCCGGCGATTCTCAATGCCGTGCGGGACGCGAACAGGACCGGCCAGGTGCCGATCGTCACTTTCGACGAAGAGGACGAGACGCTCACAGGCGTCAAATCGGGCGCGATTGCCGGCACCGTCGTCCAGCAGCCGTTCGAGTTCGGCTACCAGGCGATGACGATCATGGCGAAGGTCCTCGCGGGCGACAGGTCGGGGATTCCCTCGAGCCACCAGGTGTTCATCCCGACCAGGGTGTTACGCCAGAACGACGTGGACGAGTTCAGGAAGAAACTCACAGAGCTCCGCGGCCGCTGACGCGAGCGCCAGTCGTGCCGCAGATCATGGGCGTGCCGGTTCTGCAGCTTCGAAACATCCAGAAGCGCTTCCTGGGAGTGCATGCGCTGAAGGGTGTCTCGCTCGACGTGCACCCTGGCGAGGTCGTCGCGCTGCTCGGAGAGAACGGCGCCGGCAAATCCACGCTGATGAAGATTGTGGCAGGGCTCGTCCAGCCCGACGCCGGCGAGATCCTGATCGATGGCACGCGCGTCGTCGTGCCCGACGTCCGCACGGCCGCCGCACACGGCATTGCGTTCATCCATCAGGAACTGAACCTCCTCGACAACCTGGACGTTGCGGGCAACGTCCTGCTCGGCCGCGAGCCCACGGCGTGGGGACCGCTGCGGCTCGTCGATCGACGGAAGATGCACACGATCGTGCAGCCGTACCTTGCGCAGCTCGGCCTCGGCATCGCGACGGACAAGTCGGTCGCCGGCTTGTCCATCGCCCAGCAGCAGCTCGTCGAGATCGCGAAGGCCCTGTCGCTGAAGGCGCGAGTGCTCATCATGGACGAGCCCACGTCGAGCCTGACGCTGGCGGAGACCGCAACGCTGCACGAGATCGTCGCCGGACTTCGCGCGGATGGCGTGGGAGTGGTCTACATCTCGCACCGTCTGGGTGAGGTGCGGGCCGTCGCCGACCGAGCGGTCGTCCTTCGCGACGGCGCGAATGTCGGCTCGCTCGCGCGCGCCGAACTGACCCACGACAACATGGTGCGGCTGATGGTTGGCCGCGACATCGCGGCGCAGCTGCACGCTCCAGCCGTCGCCGACCGGGATGAGTACTTCAGGATAGATGGCCTGCGCACCAGCCGCTATCCGAAACAGACTGTTTCGTTCGGAGTAGGTCGCGGTGAAATCCTCGGCGTCGCCGGGCTCGTGGGGGCGGGCCGGTCTGAAGTTGCACAGGCAATCTTCGGCGTGGACCGGCCGCTCGCCGGGCGAGTGGTCCTGGACGGGTCGCTGGTCGAGATCGCCGGACCCGCGGCTGCGATTCGTCAGGGTGTGTTCCTCGTTCCGGAGGATCGGCGAACAGCGGGCCTGGTATTGGATTTCTCGGTCCGCGAAAACGTGACCCTCCCGGCCTTGGACCGGTACGCGACGCACGGCCTCGTGTCGGCCGGCAGGGAGCGGGCCGCCGTCGACGCCGTCTGCAACCAGTTGCGCGTCAAGGCGCCGTCGATCGAGATCAGGACCGCGAATCTGAGCGGCGGTAATCAGCAGAAGGTGGTGCTGGCGAAGTGGCTTGCTCTGGGCCCGAAGGTGCTGATCGTCGACGAACCGACGCGCGGAATCGACGTCGGCGCCAAGGCAGAAATTTACATGCTGCTGAGGGACCTCGCGCGGCTGGGCGTCGCCATCGTCATGATCAGCAGCGACATGGAAGAGATTCTCAACATGAGCGACCGTGTTGCGGTGATGCACGAAGGGGCGGTTACCGGCACGCTCTGGCGGGCGGAGTGCACCGAAGAGCGAATCATGACTCTCGCCGTGGGTTAGAGAAAGACCCTATAACCCCTAAAACCCTATAACCCTAAAACCCTCACGCTCAGATCCTAGGCTGATAGAGTGCCGCGAGCGCGGCGCCTACTGCCTGCGAGAGGTCGCCGAGCGCGGCGGGCACGATGGTGAGACGCGTCCGCTGCACCGGCCACAGATACTCGTCGGCCGCGGCGCGCACGCCGTCCAGGTAGCGCGTGCGGAACGCGACGGACGTGGACTCGGGATCCATCAACCCTCCGCCGATCACGACGAAGGTGGGATCGAGCGCCATCGCGAGCGAGGCGACGTGCAGCCCGAGCGCGCGCGCCTGAAAATCGAAAATCTCGACCGCGAGCGGATCGTTCGCCTGTGCGAGGCCGCGAAGCGCCATCGATCGATGCTTGGGGTCGCCGCCGGAACGGGCAAGCTCATGATCCGGATGCCGCAGGAGTGCCTCGGCCAGCAGGTAAGGCAGGCCGGCGAGCGTCGTATAGACCTCGACGCACCCCCAGGTCCGGCCGCAGCCGCAGGGGTAGGGCTTTGCGTTGAGGAGGTGCAGCGGCGCAGGCATGTGCGCCGCTTCCATCCCCGAAATCGTATCCCCTTCGAGCGGCAGCCCCTGGCGGTCGATGTAGGCGCAGCCAAGCCCCGAACCGGGGGCCAGCATCACGACCGTCCCCGTGCTGTTTCCGCGCGCCCGCTGCGCCTCGGCGACGCCCCCCATGTTCCCGTCGTTGCCGACAATGAGGGGGATTGCCACGCCGGCGCGCTCGGAAAGCGCCTGCATGTAGGCCGTGTGCACGTCGAAACCGACGAACGAGTCGGGCAGGTTCGGCGAATGGTCGAAGACTCCGTATCGCTTGTAAGGACCGGGGATCGCGAGACCGACCCCGCCCACCTGTGTCCAGGCGAGGCCATTGAGCTTCAGGTATTCGTCGATGGCATCCACCCAGCGGGCGACGGTTTCGTGGGGGCCGTGCTCGGACCCGGTCGGCCTCTGCAGCAGCCGCGTCGACACCGCCGTGCCGTCGTCCCACACGGCGCCGACCTTGGAGGTGGTTGCGCCGCCGTCCGTGCCGATGAAAACCTGACGTTGGGCCGCCATGTCTGCCTACAGTAATGCAGGGATGTGGTACCCGCCAAAATGTGCCCTGTACGTTTTGGGCGGCTCCGGCGTTATCACTTGTATGGACACCACTCGCGAAGAGGTCGGCTCGGCGCCGCTCGAGGCGTCCCGGTCGGCAAGGCCCCTGTTCCTGACCCCTCGAGAGCGGCAGGTCGTCCAGTTCCTGGTCGACGGCTGCTCCAACGACGATATTGCGGCGCGCCTGCGGCTGCGGCCTCAGACCATAAAGAACCAGCTCACGCGGATTTACACGAAAGCAGGCGTTTCAAGCCGGGTGCAGCTGGCCGTCGCCGCCATACGGCAGGGGTTGGCGGAGCCACATTAACATCCTGACCGTCCGCACCTTCTCCTTGACGGGGTACCACCCCGTCCGTAGGATGGGCGCCACGCATCCTGGGTTGGCTGGCGTTGTCCTCTTGCTGGCAACGCTGGCCTCCAGGGCAGCGGTTGACCAGTGCGGCATTCGACGAGAACTTCAGTGGCGTCGCCGAGCGGCGACTCACCTACAAAGCTTCGACGCTCGTCATGATCGAGACCGTACCCGACGGCCGCGGCGGCCTCGCAACGCGCCTGCAGGTGCGGTAGGATCGGGCCTCATGGAATTCGAGGCGCGGACGTTCGTGGCAGGCCATGGCGGCCTCGTTGGATCGGCCATCATGCGGCTGCTCCAGGCACGAGGCGCCCGTAACATCCTGACCGCCACGCGGCATCAGCTGGATCTGCGGGACCAGGCGGCCGTGAACTACTGGTTCCGCGCCAACAGGCCCGAGTACGTCTATCTCGTCGCCGGAACTGTCGGCGGGATCATGGCCAACTCCACCAGGCCCGCGGAGTTCATCTACGACAACATGCTGATTCACGCCACTGTCGTGCATGCGGCGCACGATTACGGCGTGAAGAAGCTGCTGTACCTCGGAAGCTCCTGCATCTATCCGCGCAATTGTCGCCAGCCCATGGTTGAAGACGACCTGCTCACCGGTGCGCTCGAGGCAACCAACGAAGCGTACGCGATCGCGAAGATCGCCGGCATCAAGCTGTGTGAAGCGTATCGCAAGCAGTACGGAGATGACTTCATCTCGGCGATGCCGACCAATCTGTACGGGCCGAACGACAACTTCGATCTCACGAGCTCGCACGTGCTTCCCGCGCTCATCCGCAAGTTTCACGAGGCGAAGGTCAGCGGGGAGAAGCAGGTCGTCATCTGGGGCAGCGGTACGCCGAAGCGCGAACTGCTGCACGTGGACGACCTGGCGGAGGCCTGCGTGTTCCTGATGGAGCACTACGACGGCATCCAGCACGTCAACGTCGGGACCGGAGAGGATCTGTCCATTCGCGAGCTCGCGGAAACCGTGCGCGACGCCGTGTATCCCGCCGCAGAGCTCGTATTCGACACGTCCAAACCGGACGGCATGCCGCGCAAGCTCCTCGACGTGTCCAAGCTCCACGCACTCGGATGGCGGCACCGCATCAATCTCGCGGACGGCGTGGCGTCCACGTACGAGTGGTTCCTGGCGCACCAGGCGTCGCTGCGCATGTCAGCCGCGCCGGCCGTCTAGTGGCCGGTCCACGGTGAAGAAGGACCGGATCGCGGAGCAACGCCGCCAGCCGGGATGCCCCGCCCGCGAGGTGGCCCTCAATCAGCGTGGACGGGCCACGAGCGTGGTGCCGGGCGCACGGACATAGCCGCGTGCCCTCGATTCCTCCCCGCGTCGCGCGCATATCCCTGCCCCCGTTCGACATTTTGAACACGAAGGCCGCGAGGCTGCGCGCCGCGGGCCGCAACGTGATCACGCTCGGCCAGGGCGTGCCGGGCTTCGGGCCGCCGCCAGCGGCGATCGAAGCCGCGCGCCGCGCGCTGCAGGAGCCCGCCACACATCTGTACGGTCCCGACGCGGGACGCCTGAGCCTCCGCCAGGCGCTCTGCGAGCAGCTCCTGGCGAATCACGGCATCGACGCGACGCCTGACGAAGTGATCGTCACGGCTGGCGGGAATCAGGCGTTCATGCTGGCCGTCGCGACGCTGCTCGATCCCGGCGACGAGGTCATCCTCTCCACGCCGTATTTCGTCAATCATGAGATGGCGCTCCGCGCAGCCGGCGCGGTTCCGGTCGAAGCGTGCGTGTACGAAGCGCAGGGCTTCCGGACCCGCTGGGCGGACATCGAGCCACACGTCACCAGCCGGACGCGAGCCGTCGTACTGTGCACGCCCAGCAATCCCACCGGCGCCGTGATCGCTCGCGACGACCTTCGCCGCATCGTCCTCGAGCTCAGGACGCGCGGAATCCTCGTCCTCTGCGACGAGACGTACATGCACTTCGTCTATCAGGGGATCGAGGAAGGTGCCAGGGGGGCCGAGGAAGGTGCCGGGGGTGCCAAGGGTGCCGGGGGTGCCAAGGGTGCCAAGGGTGCCAGGGGTGCCAGGGGTGCCGGGGGTGCCAAGAGTGCCGAGAGTGGCGATGATTACGCCGCGGCGGCAGTCCCCGTGAGTGCGAGCGCGGCGGCGATCGAGGGCTGGCGGGAGAACGTGGTGGTGCTCGGCACGTTCTCGAAGTCATTCGGGATGACGGGCTGGCGCCTCGGGTATCTGCTCGCAAGTTCTTCAGTGTGCGATCAGGCGATCAAGATCCAGGATGCGATGATCATCTGCGCGCCTGTGATTGCGCAGATTGCCGCGGAGGCCGCGGTCCGCGGGGCCTGGCACTACGCGCACGAATATCACGACGAGCTGATGACCCGCCGTCGCGTGCTCGCGGACGAGCTCGGCACGATTCCGGGTCTGCACTGGAAAGCGGGGGACGGCGGATTCTTCGCGTTCGTGCGAGTCGACGGCTGCACCGACTCGCTGGCGCTCTCGACAGCGATTCTCGATGCTGTCGACGTCGTGACGATCCCCGGAGCCACGTTCGGCTCGAGCGGCGAAGGGTACTTGAGGCTGTCGTACGGAGCGGCGGACGAAGCCACGCTGCGCGAAGCATGTGGCCGGCTGCGCGACTACTTTGCGCGCCGTTAGCCATCAGCTTTCAGCTATCAGCCATCGGCCGTGAGCTCGGAAAGGCGAGATCACCAGCGACTAGTAACCACTAGGCAGTAACCAGTGGGGACGGCAGCAGCCGCAAACGGGGAGCTGGAAGCTGCAAACCGGGAGCCGGAAGCCGGAAGCCGGAAGCGGGAAGCGGGAAGCGGGAAGCCGGAAGCGGGAAGCGGGAAGCGGGAACCCCGAAGCGGGAAGCCGGGAGCGGGAAGCTGGAAGCCGGGCGCCGGGCGCCGGGCGCCGGGAGCGGGAAGCCGGAACCGGGAAGCTGAGGTCCGAGAGCTGAGAGCTGACGTCTGAGCGCTAATTGAACCCCGCGACGCGCCGCCGCAGCGTCTTGACATGCTCCCAGATCTGCGTCGCGTCATCCGCGGCGTCCTCCTCGTCATTCTCGTCGCCCCCCGCAGACTCGTCGCTGTCGTCGTGTCCCTGCAGCACGTCGCCCTCTTCGGATTCGGATGACTTGGGCGCGAGCCGCAGATATTCCTCGAGGTCCCGCAGCGCCCCGGCAAAATCCTGGAGATGGTACGCGAGGAGACCACGATCGCGCAGCTCGGAGATCGCCGAAGGGTCCACGCCGAGAAGCAGCGTCGAGATGAACCGCGCCTGCGGGAAGGATCGCATCCGCACATACAGCCGCTTCAGGTTCACGAGCATCCTGACGACGATGTCGTGGCGGGTCGCGGGGAGCAGAAGCGTGGTGTCGAACGCCGCGTCGTCGCCGACATGCTGGCGCAGCAGCTGACGGCAGTCGTACGCGGATAGCTGGGCCCCGCCGTGGAAGGGATCGATGATCACGGCCTCGCCGTCTGATTCGGTACGATTCTCGTGCCCGGCGCGCAGGAGGAAGTGCCCGGGAAAGTTCACACCGTCCACACGGAGCCCGGCGCGCCTCGCGACCTCGAGGTAAATTACCGCAAGACTGATGGGGATGCCTGTGCGGCGATCGAGCACCTCGTTCAGGAAGCTGTTGCGGGGATCGTCGTACCGCTCGCGATTTCCCGCGAAGCCCTGTTCGTCGTAGAGATATTCGTTGAACGCGCGGACGCTTTCTTCTTGCGGAAGGTCGGAGGCAGCGCCGATGCGCGCGTGCGCCTCTTCGCCCATCCTGTCGAGCGTCGCGAGGTAAGGCTGCGAATCGAGCGACGGATACTCCACGCGCGCAATTGCGAGCGCGGCGGGCGCCAGATCGTTCCCCGGCGCGTTCATCGCCAGCTGCAGCTCCGCCGCCACCTCGGCGATGCGCGAGCTCAGGTTCAGCGAGAAGGGCACAACCGATTGTACTCTGTTGGTTCGGGGTTCGGGGTTCGGGGTTCCGGGTTCGGGGTTCGGGTTCAGGGTTCGGGTTCAGGGTTCCGGGTTTAGCGTCGGTGGGTCAAAGCGAGCGGATGAACGCCGGGGTGAACTCTGCCAGTGAGTCGATGACGCGGTCCGCTGTCGCGAGCTCGTGGCGGGGATACGTGTTCGTGATGCCGATGCACGGCAGGCCGGCGCTTCGAGCCGATTCGATGCCCCAGCGGGAGTCTTCGATCGCCAGGCACTCCGGCGCGGGCATGCCGTGCAACTCGGCGGCCCGGACGTACGGATCGGGCGCGGGCTTGCTGTTCGGCGTGTCACCCGACGCAACGATGAACTTGAAATGGTGTTCGAGCCCCGCACGCCTGAGCACGGCCTCTATCTCCGGTCTCAGTGCGCCCGACGCGATGCCCAAGGGGTATTCCCCGGCGAGGCCGGCAATGCATTCGGCGGCTCCCCGGTAGAGCACGTCCGAGGTTTCGACGATGCGATCGAATACTTCACCCTTTTCCGCGATCAGGGCTGCCAGCCCGGATGGATCCAGGCGCCAGTCGTGGACCCGCCCCAGCGCCGAAAACACTCCCGCATCGTCGTACCCGAGGTAGGCGGAGTAGTACTCCTCGCGCGACAGCGTCACGCCGCGTTTCGCCAGGACCTCCTGGTACGCACGCAGGTGGAGCGGCTCTGAATCTGCGAGCACGCCGTCGAAATCGAAAACGATGGCACGAATCATAGATCTCAGACTTCAGCTCTCAGCTTCGAAATAAAACCTCAGACCTTCCCCGGAAATCTCAGAGGTTCGTCCAAAACCTCAAGCCCGGCGACCAAAACCTCAGACTCGTGCCCCTACTTGTGTCCCGCCGGTCCCATCTTCTCGCCCGCGCGGATCGGAACGGGCAGCCGGTTCTCACGCGGCGGATACGGGCAGTCGTAGACAGGGTTGTAGTAGCAGAAAGGGTGAAAGGCCCGATTGAAGTCCAGGTCGTAAATGCCGGTCGCGGTGCGATCGAGTTCCAGGTAGCGTCCGCCCGGATACGTCTCGGTGCCGTTGGTCAGATCTCCGAACGGCACGAACAGGCGCCGCATGTCTTCGCCGACCTCGACGAAGGCGGTCAGGCTCAGAGGCTGCCCCTTCAATGTGAAGTTGAGCGTCCCGACACGGCGGTGCGGCCGCGGCTTGCCGTTCGAGGACGGGATGTAGAGCACAGTGTCGCTAGCCGCGACGGTGAGGGCTGCCGGCACGCGGTAGTCGGGCGACACCGGAAAGTAGCTGAGCGGCGGAAACGATGCTCGCTGCGCGGGTGGGATCGGGGAATCGTCCGACTCCCGCATGTATTGGTCCTTCGTCGCATGCCACGCGTTGATCTCGTCGGCATACGGAACCTCACCCGAACCGCACGCGTTCGCGGAAATTGCGACTAGAACCGCGCAGAGCACGAGTGCTTGCCGCCTCGCCGGAGATCTGCGGCACTCCAGGCGTTGGAGACGCGACGATGACGCGACGCACGCGAACGGTGTCATCCGGCGATTAGAAAATGTATGCGCGCCGCTCCAGCACCGCATCCGCGATTGCCCGGCGCGAAGTGACGGTGTTGACGGCGGGGGTCTTGAGGAGTCGGCGGAGCGCCGCAAGCAGCGTCCGCACGGCATCGCCTTCGGCCATCGCTGCAAACGCCGTGCGCGCCGCAATCTCGACCCGATTGGCCGCGTCGTAGACGAATACCGTGGCAACGGCGTCATGGAGCGGCTGGCCCCCCGCGAGCGACCGGAGCAGCACGCTTTCAGCCGCGAACACGTCGATGACAATGTCGGCCGAAAGAGTCAGCACTTCCTGCTGCTCGGTGAGCGACTCGCCATACGTCTGGAGCGCGGTCCCGATCACCGCCAGTGCAACTTTCTTCATCGAGGCGACCGTGCGGCGCTCTGCCGCCAGGCGCGTATCGGGCAGCAGTTCCGTCAAGGCGGGGGTGAGAATCTCCTCCTGAATCTTACGGGCCGCCGCGATGAGAGGAAGCGTGCCCTTCAACGCGCGGCGCACAAGCATTCCGGGGATCAGCAGCCTGTTGATCTCGTTCGTGCCTTCGAAAATCCGATTGACTCTGGCGTCGCGGTAGTGCCGCTCAGCGGGATAGTCGCGAACGAACCCGTTGCCGCCATGAATCTGCACGTTCTCGTCGACCGTGAAGTCCAGCATTTCGCTCCCGGCGACCTTCAGGATCGACGCTTCGATCGCGAACTCCTCGAGCGCCGCGAGCATCGCAGGCCCGCCGTCGCCCGACTCGCGGTCCGCACCTTCGAGGGCGCCGTCAATCAGGCCGGCGGTCCGGTACAACATGCTCTCGACGGCGAACTGTCGAATCGTCATCTCCGCAAGCTTGTGCTTGATTGCGCCAAAGGTGCCAATCGCCCGCCCGAACTGCTTGCGCTGTGACGCGTAACTGGCCGCTTCCGCCACTAGTGCGCGCGCGCCCCCGCTGCACATCGCCGCCAGCTTGAAGCGGCCGTAGTTCAGGACATTGAACGCGACCTTATGGCCGCTCCCGACTACCCCCAGCACGTTCTCGCCGGGCACCTTCACGTCCTGCAGGATGAGGGGCGTCGTGGACGACCCGTGCAGCCCCATCTTGTGCTCTTCCTGACCGCTGCTGACGCCCGGAAAGCCCCGTTCGACGATGAAAGCCGTGAACTGTTCGCCGTCTACCTTCGCGAAGACGATGAAGATGTCGGCAAACCCCCCGTTGGTGATCCACATCTTTTCGCCGGAAAGCGTGAAGCTCCCGTCGGGTTCGCGGGTGGCGCGGGCTCTCGCCCCGAGCGCGTCCGAACCGGATCCCGACTCGCTCAGCGCATACGCACCGACGGCGTCGCCGCTGACCAGCCGGGCAAGGTATCGTGCCTTCTGGTCCGGAGTGCCGAACCACTGGAGCGGGGTGATGACGAGGCCGGTCTGGGCACCGAACGTCGTCGCGAACGAGGCGGAGCGGCCCATGGCTTCGCCGACCACGATCGAACACATCTTGTCGAGCCCCACGCCGCCCCAGGCCTCCGGCACGTCGGTGCCGAGCAGCCCGAGCTCGCCCGCCCGGCGGACGAGCTGACGGGCAAGCGGCCAGTCCTTCTGCTCCAGACGCCCGAGGACCGGAAGCACCTCGTTCGTGACGAACTCGTCCGCGGTCTGCCGGATGAGCCGATGCTCGTCCGACAGCGCCTCGCGGGTCAGCACGCCTCCCACGGGCACGTCCTCGAGAAGCCACGAGCCGCCGTGCACGGTTGCTGCGATCGTCATACGCGCGTCCTCATGTCCGCTCGAAGATTCCGGCCGCGCCCATGCCTCCGCCCACACACATGGATACGAGACCGTACCGTGACTTGCGCCTCCGCATTTCGTGCAGCAGGGTCGTCGTCAGCCGCGCGCCTGTGCACCCGAGCGGATGGCCGAGTGCGATGGCGCCCCCGTTGACGTTGAGACGTTCCGGATCGATCGGCAGCTCGCGCAGGCAGGCGATCACCTGGGCGGCGAAGGCTTCGTTGAGCTCGACGAGGTCGATGTCGTCGAGCGTCAGCCCCGCCATCTTCAGCACCTTGCGAATGGCCGGCACAGGCCCGATCCCGAATCGTTCGGGCTCGACGCCCGCGGTGGCGAACGCCACGAAGCGGCCGAGTGGCGCGAGCCCCGCCTCGGCTGCCCTCTCGGCGTCCATCACGACGACGGCCGCCGCACCGTCGCTCATCTGCGACGAGTTGCCTGCCGTGACGGTGCCGTTGACGTGAAATGCCGGCCGCAGCTTTCTGAGCGCGGCCATCGAGCTGTCCCGCCGCGGCCCCTCGTCGATCTGGAACTCGCCGGCGGCTGCGAGCGGCACGATTTCGTCGCGGAATCGCCCGGCGTCGATCGCGGCGAGCGCACGCTCATGGCTCCGCTGCGCAAACGCGTCCTGTTCCTCGCGCGACACAGCGGCCTCGCGCGCGTGGGTTTCCGCCACGAGGCCGGTCGTCAGGTAGACGTCCGGATAACTGTCCACGAGCGCCGGGTTCGGCGACACCTTGTGCCCGCCCATCGGCACGAGACTCATCGACTCTGTCCCGCCGGCGACCACGACCCGTGCGGCGCCCAGCATGATGCGCTCTGCGGCGGACGCGATCGACTGGAGCCCCGACGAGCAGAAACGGTTGATCGTCACCGCAGATGCCGTCACCGGTACGCCGGCCCTCAGGCTTGCGATCCGCGCAACGTTCAGACCCTGCTCGGCCTCCGGCATCGCGCACCCGAGCATCACATCGTCTATCTCCGACGGATCGATCCCGGGCGCGCGACGAAGCGCCTCCGCGATGACGGTCGCGGCCATCTCGTCCGGCCGTGTGCCGCGCAGGGCCCCGTTCGGCGCCCTGCCCACGGCCGTCCTGACGGCGCTGACGATCACAGCATCCTTCATGGCTTCTCTGGTTGGAGCTCGCCGAAGTCCTGGAGCAGGTCCTCGAGGGCTTCCCCGACCTCGCGAGCCTGGCCGTCAAATAGATGATTCGCCATATCGATCACAACGAGTTCCTTCGGTTCCTGGAGCTTCGCGTAGAAGTTCCACATACCCTGAATCGGGCAGACGTCATCGGCTTCCCCCTGGACGAAGAACTTCGGCTTGGTGCTCGCGACAGTGGCTTCGAACGTATAGACCTGGCCGGAGACCGACGTTTCGACGGGCGGCGCGATGCCGATGAGCGCCGAGACCCGGGGGTCGAGGGCGCCAACCTCCAGCGCAACCCAGGCGCCGAACGAGAATCCGGCGGCCCAGAGCTGCGCGCCCGGATAGCGGCCGGCCATGTAAGACAGCGCGGCGGTGAAGTCTGCCTTTTCCCCTTCTCCGTTGTCGAATACCCCGGCACTGCGCCCCACGCCGCGAAAGTTGAACCGCAGCACCGCGCATCCGATTCGGGCAAGCCCCTTGGCTCCCTGATACACGCCCTTGGTGTGCATCGTCCCGCCAAACTGCGGATGCGGGTGGGCAAAAACCACCGCCGCCCGCACGTGGCCGGGTGCGTCGATGGCCGGCTCGTCCAGCAAGGCTTCGAGCGGCCCGGCCGGGCCGTTGAGGTCGGTGACGGAGGGCATGAATCAGTTCTGTTCTGCGTGGCGCTCAATGAACCCGGCAACAATGGCGGCAAACTGTTTCGGACGTGTGAGCATGCCGATATGGCCGGACCTCTCCATCTTCTCGTACTGTGCCCCTGGAATGAGCGTCAGATACCTCCGAGTGACGGCAGGATCGACAATCTGGTCGAGAGCATCGTCTCCCGTTGTGACGAGCGTGGGCGCCTTGACGCGGGCGCAGTCGGGTGCGAAATCGATCGTCTGTTGCAGCGTCACCCTGGCGGCCATGCGTGACGGTACCATGGGCGCGCCCAGCACGCGGATGCCGTGCACCGCGGCAAATGCGAACCGTGCCGGCCAGGTGTCGTAGGCCGCGCGAACCTCCGGCCAGAGCCGCATCGGCGCTGTGACGACGAACGCCGGAGCGGACCGCCAGGGGCTGTTGACGTAGGCCCGCTGCTGCTCGTTCGGGACCCACCCCGGAGCGGGCGAGGACGCCAGAACGAGCGACGTGACCCGCTCAGGATGAAGCGCCGCGTATCGCAGGGCGATGAAGCCCCCGTACGAGATGCCGCACAACGCGGCACGAGTGACGCCCGTCTGCCGGAACACTCCATCGAGCTGGCGGACGTAATTGTCGAAGCCGAGTGCGGGATCGAACGAGGCGCGGGAGCCGATGTCGCCGCAGAGGGTGTACGAGATCGTCCGGCAGCGCTTCTGCAACTCGCGGAGCGTGGGCCGCAGCCATTCCCACCGCCCCTGAATGCCCGGGATCACGATGAGCGGAGGGCCGGTGCCGTGATCGAACATGGTGGTGGAGTTCTCGGCTCTGAGCTTTCAGCTTGCCGCTTCCGGTCCCGGCACCGGCTCGGAGTGCGAGCTTAGTCCCCAGTCCCAATCCCGGTTATGGGATCAGTTCCGCAGCAGCTTTCCCGTTTTCAGCGTGTGCGCGATCCGCTCCTGGGTCTTGCGCTCCCCGCAGAGACTCAGGAACGCTTCGCGTTCGAGATCGAGCATCTGGCCCTCGCTCAATGTCGTCGCATGGGTGACATTGCCGCCCGCGAGCACCCAGGCGAGCTTGCGTCCGATCACCGCGTCATGGTCGGTGATGCGCCCGGCCCGCCAGGCCAGGTGGACGCCGAGTTTGAGTGCCGCGAGCACGCTCTCCCCACCCACCCGAATGGCACTCCTGGGCTGTGCGGGCACGTGCTCCTGCACGCCGGCCAGAGCGGATGCGGCGGCATCGTCGATCAGGTGATCCCGGTTCATCGAGATACCGTCTCCCTCCCGGAGGTAGCCGAGGCGTCGAGCATCCGGCCCACTCGTCGACGTCTTCCCGAACCCGAGCGTCTCGAAGACGCGCTGCACGAAAGGCATCGGGTCCGACCCGGGAGGGGCCGTCTCCATCGCGCGTGCGAGCATTTCCTTCGTGCCGCCCCCTGCGGGGATGAGGCCGACCCCGACTTCCACGAGGCCCATATAGGTTTCGGCCGCGGCCTGCACACGGGTCGCGTGCAGCGCGATTTCGCAGCCGCCACCCAGCGCGAGACCAGCCGGTGCGACGACGACCGGAACGTCGGCATGCTTCAGCGCCATCGTCGCACCCTGGAACGCACGAACCATGAGGTCCACGTCGTCCCAGTTGCCTTCCTGCGCCTCGAGCAGCAGCAGCAGGAGATTCGCGCCGGCCGAGAAGTTCAGCGCGTCGTTCGCCACGACGAGCGCAGCGTAGCTCGCGGCGGCTTCGCGGACGCCCGCCTGCAGCATCTCGATTGTGTCGCCCCCGATCGCGTTCATCTTCGAGTGGAACTCCACGCAGAGGACCCCGTCGCCGATATCGACGAGGCTCGCGCCCGCGTTGCGGCGGACCACGCCGCCGGACCTGGCGGCGCCAAGCCGCGACGGTGTGCGCGTCGATGCACCCCGCAGCTCGAATGGCCCGAGCTCCCAGCCGAATCCCCACCGCATCGCGCGGTCCACGTCGGCCGGTGCGTGTGCGACAACCGGGGCAATGCGCTCGGCGTAGTCGAGAGTCGGCACGAGGGTGTCCCGGAGGAAACGTCCGACCTTGTCGTCGCCGGCAATCAGCTTCCGCACGCGCTCGCCGACGTCCTCGATTCCACGCGCCGCTTCGAGCGAAGGAAGACGCGCCGGCTGCTTCGCGCGATATTCCATAGTCGCCGGGTCGAGAGTCAGGATCTCCCCGTCAGCCGTCTTCTTGTAAAAGCCCTGTCCGCTCTTTGCTCCCAGCCAGCCACGCCGCACCATCTCGTCGACGAGAGGAGGAACGGCGAACATCGCGCGATCCTCGGGGCTCTCCAGCCGCTCGTACAGGTTGCGGGCGACGTCGGCGAGCACGTCAATCCCTGCAATGTCCATCGTCCTGAACGTGGCGCCCTTCGGCCTGCCGATGGCCGGGCCCGTCATCGCATCGATTTCCTCGATCGTCAGGTCTCCGGCGGCGAGTGCGCGGAACACCTGAATCACCGCGTGCATGCCAAGGTGGTTCGCGATGAAATTGGGCGTGTCCTTCGCGAACACCACGCCTTTGCCCAGCCGGTGCTCGGCGAACGCGGCGATCGTTCCGGGTACGGCAGGATTCGTGTCGGGCCCGGGGATGATCTCGAGCAGATGCAGATATCGAGGAGGGTTGAAGAAGTGCGTGCCGAGGAAGTGCTTGCGGAACCCGTCGGATCGGCCCGCCGCCAGCGCCGCGATCGGGATGCCGGAGGTGTTGGAGCTGACGATCGCATCGGCGCGGCGACAGGACTCGATGCGCGTGAACAGCGACTGCTTGACGTCCAGGCGCTCCACGACCGCCTCGACGATCCAGTCGCTCTGGCCAAGCGCGGCGAGGTCCTCGTCGAGACCGCCCGTTCGCACGAGGGTATGAGTCGCTGGCGTGAAGAACGGATCCGGTCGAAGCGCCCGCGCACGCTCGAGGCCCGCGCGCGCGACGTCCCGGGTGATGTCCAGCAGGAGCGTCGGCACACCCGCGTTGGCGAAGTGAGCGGCGAGCTGCGCCCCCATCGTCCCGGCGCCCACTACTGCAGCGTTTTTGATGCGGAGGGGCATTCCTGGTTCGGGGTTCGAGGTTCGGGGTTCCGGGTTCTGGGTTCTCGGTTCCGGTTCTTGGTTCGGGGTTCGGTTCGACCGAGAATTCTGTTGGCGAGGTCGAATCTCCCTACGGACGTCACCCTTTGGGCGATCATACATCGGCACGGTCTGTGCTCCCGCGCAGGCATGGCAACCGCGAAAGCGCCAGAGGATCTCGATGCGTGGCAGCTTGCGGTCGCACTCCGGGATCAGGTGTTTGAATTTACCGCCGCTCCTGCCGCTCGGAGGTTCGGCAGTTTCTGCGATCAGATTCAACGGTCAAGCAGTTCCGTGCCCGCAAACATCGCGGAAGGCTTTCGACGTTACAAGCCCCGGGACTTCGCCCGCTACCTGCGCATCGCGCTCGGTTCGCTGGGGGAAACCCAGACGCATCTCGAACACGCGAGGACGCAGAAGTACATCTCCGAAGAAGACTTCGCCCGAGCCTGGCGCACCTCATGCCGCGCCATCGGCGCATGTTCCAGGCTGCGGTCGTACCTTTCGAAGTGCCCGGACCGCCCCTGAACCCGAATCTGAACCCTGAACCCTGAAGCCCCGAACCTGAACCCTGAACCTGAACCCCGAACCTCAACCCGGAAAACCCGAACCTCAACCCGGAACCCCGAACCTGAACCCCGAACCTGAACCCCGAACCTGAACCCCGAACCTGAACCCCGAACCCTGAACCCGGAACCCCGAACCAGCGCCTTATCTCCACCGCGTCAGAATCGTCTCCCGCTGGAAGAGCGCTGCGCTGAAGACGATGAGCGCCAGCCAGAGTGCCGCGAGCGCCGCGCTGATCAGCAGCAGGATCGGGGTCGTCACGATGAATGCGCCGGCGACCTGGCCGACGAGCAGGACGACAAGCGGCAGAACGAGCAGGACCGCGATCTGCTGCGCGCTTCGCGGATCGTTCACGCGCGACGAGATGGCGATCGTCATCTGCAGCGCCGCGAGCGATGCGAGCGGACCGACGAGCCCGACCATCACGATCGATCGCGCCGAGAGGAGCGCCGGCGCCGTACCGGGCTCGCCGAATGCGGCCACGAGCGCGACGTATGCGACGAGCCCTGCCGCCTCCACCACGAGTGAGGGGAGGAACGACGCCAGCACCTTTGCGATGAGCAGCTCCGCTGTCGTGATGGGCGTCGTCAGCAGCGGCTCGAGCGTACGGCCCTGTTTCTCCCCGACCACGCTGTAGGCGGCGAGCGAGACCGCGCCGACAATCGGTGCGACGAGAAAGAGGAGCAGGAACTGCTGGAACAGGAATGCTTCGGCGGCGGTTCCCGGCGGCAGCAGCGCCAGGTGCGGCTGCGTGCGCGCCGCGACGGCGACTATGCCCCGGATCGTCCGGTCGGTCGCGAGCGACTCTCCCGTAACGCGGGGAATGACGATGAGCACGAAAAACGGCAGCGCCACGCACATCACGACCAGGACGACGACCGGCAGCACCGCGGCGGGGTTCGAGCGGAATTCCTTCAGCTCCTTGGCGACGAGGGTGCGGATGCGCCGGCCGCTCATCGGTCTGGTCCGCAGCCGGACGGGCTGTCCGCCGTTGTCGGATCGAGGAGCCGGAGATACACGTCCTCGAGCGGCGGCTGGTTGTCGAACACCGCACGGATGGACGCGCCGGCCTGGACGAGCGCACGGACGATTGCGGGAGTCGCGGCGTCCGGATCGTCGAGGACCATCGACATCCCCGCGGTGTCGCGTCGGACATCCTGCGCACCGGCCCGCCCGGCGACCGCCATCAGGTCGGCCACGGAGGCGCCGCCATTGCCGTCAGCGAGGTGCACCGTCAGTCGTCGTCCGAAGATCCGGCGGCGGAGCACCGACGGCTCTCCGACTGCGACGAGGCGCGTGCTGATCAGCGCGACGCGGTCGGCGACACGCTCGATTTCGTCCAGGTTATGTGTGGAGACCACGATGGCCCGGCCGCGTCCGCGCAGGTCGATCAGGAGATCGCGGACGTCCCGCGAGGTCTGCGGGTCCAGGTTGGCGGTGGGCTCGTCGAGCAGCACGACATCGGGGTCGTGCACGAGCGCGCGGGCGAGCGCCAGCTTCTGCTTCATCCCTTTGGAGAGCAGCGCCGCGCGATCTCCGCGCCGATCCCACAGCTCGAAGCGCCGCAGCGACCGCTCGACAGCCGTCTTCACCTCGGGCATGCCGAACAGCCGCGCGTAAACGGCGATGTTGTCCGCGACGGTGAGCTGCTCCCACAGCCCGGGCGTTTCGGTGAGGAATCCGATCCGCGCCCGCAGCCGCGGTCCGGTGGTCGGGTCAATCGCCACGCCGTCCACCAGGACCTCTCCGGCAGTCGGCGGAATCAACCCGCCGAGCATCCGGAGCGTCGTCGTCTTTCCGGCCCCGTTCGGCCCCAGCAGGCCGAACACTTCGCCGGCCTTCACCTCGAACGTCACGTCGTCCACGGCCGTGCGGGGGCCGAACCGGCGCACGAGATGGGACGCGGCGAGCACGATGTATGGTAAGCCGCGCGAGGGTTCCCATTGCGCCCCGGTTTGCCCGTGGTGTGGCGCTTTTGCCGGGAAAATCAAAATTTACTGAGGAATAGCGGCGAATCGACGAAGAATGGCCGCCGCGCGACGGCGCGCGGGAGTATACAGAAGTATGCTCGACGAAACGCAGCAACAGGCGATCGTGACGCGGCTGAATCGGGTGGAAGGGCAGATTCGGGGTATTCGCCGCATGGTGCAGGAGCCCCGGCTCTGCGTGGAGATCCTGCAGCAGCTCTCAGCGGCCGAAGCCGCCCTCAACCGAATCAGTCTGGGTGTCTTCAAATTCCACGTGGAGCACTGTGTCCCCGACGGTCTCGCCGAGGGGGAGCCGGAGACGACGAAGCAGCTGAGCGAGCTCGTGGATATTTTCGATCGCTTCGCGCGGTAGAGCGACACGACGAGGCGCCCGCTTCCTGGCCGCCGACCGCTTGCGATAGACTGGAACCCCGAATTTCCGCCGAGGATTCGGGGTTTTTTGTGTCAGGGAGAACGCAGGAGACGCCATGAAGTCATTGCGCATCGCGCTTGCGTCGATCGTTTTTACCGCGGCTGCACTGCTCGCCTCGTCGGCGCCTGCGCAGACGAAAGGGAACGCCACGTTGTCCGGGAAGGTCGTGGACGACAAGGGGCAGCCCGTCGCCGACGCGGCGGTCACCGTCCTGATGGTCGGACAGGGCGATCCCCTGTCGGCGCGGACCGACAAGAAGGGCGAGTGGAAGATCAAGAACCTCCCCGAGGGCCAGTGGCGGCTCGAGATCAGTAAGGAGGGGCTCGAGACCAACCGCCAGGTTGTCGAGATTCGAAACGACAAGGTGCCGCCGGTCAACGTGACGCTCGCGAAGGAAGTCGCGAAGGCGGATCCGACTGTCGAGATCAATCAGGCCGTCGCGCATGCCGCGGAGCTCGCGCAGGCCGGCAAGATCCCCGAGGCGCGGAAGATCTACGAGGATCTCCTCGTGAAATACCCGACCGTGTACCAGCTGGAGGGCCTGATCGCGCGCACGTACGCGGTCGAGAACAACTCCGCCAAGGCGATGGAACACCTCAACATCGCGCTCGAAAAGGACCCCACGAACGTGGATCTCAAGGTGCTCCAGGCCGACCTCATGATGGAGTCGGGCGATAAGGCAGGCGCCAAGGCGATTCTCGACGGGATCGATCTCAAGCAGGTCAAGGATCCGTTCCCGTTCATCAACGCCGCCATCGTCACCATCAACCAGGGGAAGGGCGACGAGGCCGCCGACGCACTGACGAAGCTGCTCGCTCAGTTCCCCACGCAGCCCGAGATCTTCTACTACCGCGGACGCGCCTACGTGGTGGCGAAGAAGTACGACGAAGCGAGACTCGATCTCGACAAGTTCATCTCGCTCGCGCCGGCTGCGAAGGAGGCGGCGGATGCGAAGCGGATCCTGGATCAGCTGCCGAAGAAGTAACCGCCGTGAGGCGCCTTCTCACGGCTTTCGCGGTGAGCCTGCTGGTGTCCGCATGCGGCGGACCCAGCGGGTCTCCGTCCGAGACCCCGACCCCTTCCCCGACCACCGTCAATCCATGCTCGTCGGCCGCTGCGGCTGACGAGGAATCGATCGAAGCTCCGGCCGCACCCGACGCGGCACGGGTCCGCAAGACGCACCCGCCGGACGGCAACTCGCGCTGGCGGGTGCTGGACGCTCTCTGGACCCATCAGGAAGCGGTCACGCGTGCGGGCGCCAACGCAGCGGGGGACCGCGCGGCGGCGGACCGCGCGACGCCGGACCGCCTCGCTGCCCGTCCGCGCACCAGTGCCGCCGACGTCGGCGACATTGCCGTCGTGCAGGACCAGGGGGAGATCGTCGTCCCGCCCAATACGTACGACCTCCTCAACATGGGGCTGCGGTTCACCAGAAACGGCTCCGGCGGCTACGACGTGAGCCGGTTCCAGGGCGGCTTCCGCGGCGCACTCGGCACGCGGCTGACGCTCAGCGACGACGACAGCGCGAGCAGCACCGTCCCGTTCGGGTTCCAGTTTTACGGCAGGACGCAGACGGCGGCATTCGTCAACTCCGACGGCAACGTCACGTTCGAGGAAGCGGACAAGTCGAGCACGGAGCGCAATGTGGCGCGTCTCCTGACGGGGCCGCCGCGGGTGTCGCCCTTTCTCGCCGACCTGGACCCCTCAGCCGGAGGCGGCCGGGTGTACCTCGACGCCGCCGCCGATCGCTACACGGTGACGTGGTGCAACGTGCGGGGATTCGAAACCGAGCGGACGACGACCGTTCAGACGACGCTGCTTCCGACTGGCGCGATCGAGATGGTCTACGCGCCCGGCATCACGCTGCGCGACGCAATCGTCGGGCTCTCACCCGGCCGCACCGGAAATTTCCGGACCGTGAATCTCAGCGACGCTGGCCCGACGTCCGGCGGACCGGCCGCGGTCGGGGAACGCTTCGCGGAGAATCCCCAGCTCGATCTGATCGCCCTCTCGAAGAAGTTCTACAGCACGCATCCCGACAATTACGATCAACTGGTGTTCTGGACCGACGCGCCCCTCATCACGGACGCCTTCGCGTATGAAACGACAGTCAAGAACGAGGTGCGCGGGATCGGCGTGGACACATACGACCTGTCGGCGGACTTCGGGAGCGCGGGGCGGCTCCGCAGCGCGGTCGTGATGGACTGGCTTGGGAAGTACCCGGACAACCCGGCCCAGAGATTTCTCGGCGAGAACAACACGCTCAGCCTCATCGGACAGGAGACCGGGCATCGATGGCTGGCGTTTCTCGAGTTTCGCGACCGCACGGGCCAGCGGTCGGACGCGCTGCTCGGGCGTGACCTCGCGCACTGGAGCTTCTTCTTCGACTCGGACGCGTCGGTGATGGAGGGGAACGACATCGAGGATCTGGGCGGCGGATCGTTCCGGACCGTCGCGGCGGTGCAGCGGTACAGCCTTCTCGATCAGTATGCGATGGGCCTCGTACCCGAGAGCGCGGTGCCGACGTTCTTCTATGTGGAGAGCCCGGTCAACATGTCGGCCGCGAGGACAACCGAATCGGCTCCGGAAACCGGCGTGACGTTCAACGGCACCCGTCGCGACGTGCTCATCCAGGACGTCGTCGCCGTCCTCGGGCCGAGGGTTCCCTCGGCCGCCGAGTCGGCGAAGGTACATCGGCAGGCTTTCGTCTACGTGCCGACGGCGGGCCGGACGGCGGATGCGGCGCAGGTGAACAAGCTCGATCAGATCCGCCGCGCGTGGGAGGGATTCTTCCTGCAGGCGACAGGCGGCCGGATGACGGCGGTCACGACCCTCAGGTAAGCAGCTTCGCTGCCGCTCCGGCACCCGCGTCTATAATCCGTGCATGAAACAGGTCGCCGTAGTCCTGCTCGCCCTCGGTGTGCTGGCGCCGGCCCAGGGCACTCCGCCGGCGGACGCCCGGAAGCTTGACGGCATCGAGCCACTGGTGGTGCGCGCGATTGCCGAGAAGAAGCTGCCAGGCGCGGTGGTGCTCGTGGGACGCGGCGACAGGACGCTGTATCAGAAGGCAATCGGGAACCGCGCGCTCGTGCCCGCGGTCGAGCCGATGACACTCGACACGATCTTCGATCTGGCGTCCCTGACGAAAGTGGTGGCGACCACGACGAGCGCGATGATTCTGCTCGAGGAAGGCAAACTCAGGCTGAGCGATCGCGTGGCGTCCTTCGTGCCGGGGTTCGAGCGGTACGGCAAGACGGACATTACCGTGCGTCAACTGATGACGCATTCGTCGGGCCTCCGCCCGGACGTCGACCTCGCCGATCCGTGGAGCGGCTACGACGCGGGCATCAGGCTGGCGATCGAAGAAGTGCCCACGTCACCGCCGGGCGAACGCTTCGTCTACAGCGACATCAACTATTTCCTGCTCGGCGACATCATCCGGCGCGTCAGCGGGCAATCGCTCAACGAGTTTGCCGCCGAGCGGATCTTCGGACCGCTCGGGATGAAGGACACGACATTCCTTCCCGGCGCGTCGCTTCGAGGCCGGATCGCCCCGACCGAGCGCTGCACGCCGTTCGGGTGGCCGTGCGACGGCCCGGGAGCCACGATGCTCCGCGGCGTGGTGCACGATCCCACGGCCCGGCGGATGGGCGGAGTCGCGGGTCATGCCGGTCTTTTCAGCACCGCGGCGGATCTGGCGATCTTCTGTCGCATGCTGCTGAACGGCGGCGAATATCGGGGCACGCGGATCCTCGCTCCTCTCACCGTCGCGAAGATGACAACCCCCGCGTCAGGTCCCGGCGAGCGGAACGTACGCGGGCTCGGGTGGGACCTCGATTCCGCCTACTCGTCGAATCGCGGTGAACTGCTCCCGCTCGGTTCCTTCGGGCACACGGGATTCACCGGCACCTCGCTCTGGATCGATCCGTCGACGGACATGTTCGTGGTGTTCCTGTCGAACCGCGTGCATCCCGACGGCAAGGGGGACGTGACGCCGCTGCGGGCACGGATTGCGACGGTGGCGGCCTCGACGATTACCGACCTGCCGCCCACCTTCCGCGCGACAACGATCATGACGGGCCGCGACTTCGGCGCTTCCGGGGTCCCTGTTACGGCTCCGCCTCCCCAGCCCGTGGCGACGGGCGTCGACGTCCTCCGAGCGAGCGGGTTCGCGATCCTGCGGGGCAAGCGGGTCGGCCTCGTGACGAATCACACCGGAGTGGCTCGCGACGGCGCAACGACGATCGATCTGCTTCACGGGGCGAAGGACGTCACGCTCGTTCGCCTCTTCAGCCCCGAACACGGCATCCGTGGAATCCTGGACGCGGCGGTCCCGTCAGCCACCGACGAGAAGACCGGGCTGCGCATCGAGTCGCTTTACGGCGACACGCGGCGGCCGACACCCGCGATGCTCGAGGGGCTCGACACGATCGTCATCGACCTCCAGGATGTCGGCGCCAGGTTCTACACGTATCCAACGACGATGGCGTATGTGATGGAGGAGGCGGCGAAGCGCAAGCTGCCGGTTGTCGTCCTCGACCGCCCGAATCCGATCGACGGTTTCCAGATCGAGGGGCCCACGATCGACAAGGCGGCGCTGTCCTTCACCTCGTACTTTCCGCTACCGGTGCGCCATGGCATGACGCTCGGGGAGCTCGCGCGCGTGTTCAACGGCGAGAACAGGATCGGGGCCGACCTCACGGTGGTGCCAGTCCAGAACTGGCAGCGCGACGAGTGGTTCGACGCGACGGGTTTGCCCTGGGTGAATCCTTCGCCGAACATGCGCAACCTGAACGAGGCCACCCTCTATCCGGGAATCGGCGCGATTGAAGGGTCCAACATCTCGGTTGGGCGGGGCACGGACACGCCGTTCGAACAGATTGGCGCCCCGTGGATCGACGGCGTCGCGTTGTCGGACGCGCTCAACGGCCGGTCGCTCGCGGGGATCCGGTTCTATCCGGTGCGGTTCACACCGACCGCCAGCAAGTACGCAAACGAGGCGTGCGGCGGCGTGTTCATGGTCGTGACCGACAGGCTCGCGCTGCACCCTGTTCGTGTCGGCGTCGAGATTGCGTCGATGCTGCAGAAAATGTACGGGTCCACTTACGAGCTCGAGTCGACCGATCGGCTCTTCGGCTTGAAGGAAGGCATCGCGCGAATCCGCGCCGGCGAAGATCCCGCGACCGTCGCCAGCAGCTGGGCGGCCGGCGAGGCCCAGTGGCGGCTGATGCGGAACAAGTATTTGTTGTATCGGTGACGGGGGGACGCGGAGGTTTTACGGGTTTTAGGTTTTAGGTTTTAACGGTTCTACGTTTAAGGTTCTACGTTTAAGGTTCTACGTTCAGGGTTCTACGTTTAGAGTTTTACGGCATGGAGAGTGCCTTCTCGTGGTGGAATGGCAACGCTTCAACATCACGAAGAGCTTGTCGCGTGGCAACTTGCGACGGAATTGAAGGAGAGGGTGCTCGAACTTACTGCCAGGTCGGGCATCGCGAAGCATCGCGATTTCTGCGACCAGATTGAGACATCCAGCCGCTCGGCGCCCGCGAACCTCGCGGAGGGTTTCTGGCGCTACAGCCCGCGCGACAACGCACGGTTCGTGAGGATCGCACTGGGTTCACTCGGCGAGACGGCCAACCACCTGCGCGACGCATGGAAGCAGAGTTACATCACCGACGCCGAGTACGCGACGCTTGCGAAGCTTGCCCACCGCGCTATCGGCCTGTCAATCCGATGGCACAATTACCTGAAGAACTGCCCAGACCGTAGAACCTGAACGTAGAACCCTAAAACCTAAACCCAGAACGTAAAACCTTAAAACCTAGAACGTAAAACCTTAAAACCCTAAAACCCGTCCTACTCCCCCCTCTTCTCCCGATACATCCTCTCGTCCGCGGCCTTGATGACGGCGAGGATGTCCGGCGCGTCAGGCGTCACCTCGGCGCACCCGATGCTGAGCCCCACGCCCTGGGGGAGCGTTGCGGTCTCCGAGGCGGCGAACACGTTCTTGAGCTCCCCGGCCTTGCGCTCCGCCGCGCCGAGGCGGCACGAGATCAGGATCAGGAATTCGTCGCCGCCCCACCGGAATACGTAATCGGCCTCGCGGACGTTGCGCACCAGAAATGCGGCGACGCGCTGGAGCACGCGGTCGCCCTCCTCGTGTCCGAGGCTGTCGTTGATCGCCTTGAACCGGTTGACGTCGATGAACAGCAGCGACAGAGGGATGCCGTATCGCCGGTGCCGCTGGATCTCGCGGCTGATGACGTCTTCGAAGAAGCGGCGGTTGCGGCAGCCGGTCAGCGCATCGCGTGTGACGAGCTCGCGCAGCTCTCCCTGGGCGGACTCGAGCCGCCTGTTCGTCACGCGCAGCTCGTACGTCATGTCTTCAAAGGTCATGAGCTGCATGCCAAGGGCCATGGCGAGGTAGAGCGCCAGGTTCAGGAACGTCGCGCGATCGGACAGCCCGGCCGATCCCTGGCCGCCGAACGCCCATGAGGCGTTGGCCCCGGCCAGCACGACCATTACGGTCCCCACGACCGCGGCGCCGAGCATCCGCGTATGGCGCGTGAGCGCCAGGTACGCCAGGCCTGCCGCCGTGAAGCACGCCGCAATCATCAAGTGCCCCGGCGCGTGAACCACCCGCGTGCCCAGGCCGACCGGCGCGAGCGTGAACCAGATCAGCACCGGCAGCAGGACCAGCCCATAGCCCCGCTGGAGCCTGGGACTCGTTCTGTACGCATCGGCACTGATGACGAATACGAGCGCGCTGAGGATGCCGACAAACTGCGAGAGGCCGTACATCGCATCGTTGGCCTTGTAGCTGGTGAAGCGGTGCGCAATAAGGAACGGCGAAACCGCACTGAGCGTCCAGGCCAGGATCCAGAAGCGGATGTACAGACGCCGGCGGTAGAAGTAGAGCAGGAACAGCAGGCCGGTGACGAGCAAGGCGGCGCCGCCGAGCAGAAGACGCGGGTTCAGAATGCCCGCTGGCGCGGGTAGCGTCTGGAGATGCGAATCGGCGGATTGGGCGATGAGCAGAAGATCCGTCACGTGGAACCTGAGACCTCACTCCCACACCCTGCCGCAGGACCAGACCTGGCGCCCGGGACGGCACCTCGGATCAATACAATCGGTACAGCATGAGATAGACGATGACGCCAGTGACCGACACGTACAGCCAGATGGGAAAGGTCCACCGGGCGATCGCCACGTGACGGTCGAATCGCCCCCGCAACCCGCGGGTCAGCGTGAGCAGAGCCAGCGGAGGCACCGCTGCCGCCAGGATCACATGAGTGATCAGGATCGCGAAGTAGACCAGGCGGATGGGACCGCGTCCCGGGAACGGCTTCGATCCGACGTTCGCGTGGTAGATCACGTACGACGTGAGGAAGAGTGTGGAGACGACGCACGCGCTGATCATGGCGGCCCGATGGAGACGCATCCGGCCCCTCCGTATCCACGTGTAGCCGAGAAGGAGCAGCACGCCGGACGTCGCGTTCAGCGACGCATTCAGGAGCGGCAGGTCGGAAAGGGTCAAGGGCACGCTCGGCGGGCGCCTGAATCAGGCCCGGCCGGCGATCATCATGACCCACAGCAGGGAGAGGTAAGCGATGGACCCGAAAAACAGGCGCTTCGCATCAGACACATGGCGGGTCCTGGCGAACTTCAACGTGAGCCCGAGGAAGAGCAGCGAGAGCACGAGCGCGCCGGCGAAGTAAACAGGCCCCGTCAGGCCGATGAGCGTTGGCAGGAGGCTGACCGGCAGCAGTGCGAGGCAATAGAGCACGGCCTGCCGGCCGGTGCTCCGGCCGTCCGGCTCGATCACCGGCAGCATCGGGAACCCCGCGCGTGCGTAGTCCTCGCGATACATCCACGCGATGGCGAGAAAATGCGGGAGCTGCCACAGAAAGACAATCGCGAAGAGCACCCACGCGCCGCGCGCCAGGTGATCGCTCGCCGCCGCCCATCCGATCACGGGCGGCAGCGCCCCGGGGATTGCGCCGACGACGGTCGAGAACGAGGACCGGCGCTTCAGCGGGGTATAAATCGCGGCATACGTGACGAGCGTCGAGAGGGCGACCCCGGCCGAGAGCACGTTGACGCCGCCCGCCAGGATTGCGAGCCCCGCGATGGACGCGGCCGCGGCGAACACGAGCGACTCGCCAGGCTGGAGACGGCCGTCAGGAACGGGTCGCAGCCTCGTCCGGCGCATCAGGCCGTCCGACTTGCGCTCGAGGACCTGGTTGAATGCGGACGCGCCGCCCGCCACGAGCGCGGTCCCGACGATGGTGAGGACAAGCCGCGCAGCGTCCGTGAGCTCCCCGCCCGCCATGACGTAGCCCACGAGCGACGAGGCCACGACCAGCAGGTTGAGACGGGGCTTCGCGAGGGCGACGAAGTCCGTCGCGCGGCTTCTCGCCTGCGGAAGTGCAACGGCTTCGGCGCCGCTTTTCAAGGGCGCGCCCCGCGCTCGGCGCCTACTCCGAACTCCGGACGCGGGACTGCGTACCCCGGCACGTCCAGCCGCGCGCCTCGCAGCGCCCGCACTTCGATGACCGGCTTGAACGCACGGAGGGTCAGGATCAGCGATGTGCCAAGGACGAGCGCGCCGTTCACGACGTGCAGCGTATTGATGAACGGCTGAAGACCCGAGAGCACCACCATCGCGCCGAGCGTCGCCTGTAGCAACGCGAGCACGACAAGGAGCGTCGCCGGCCGCACGAGCTCCGGAACGCTGCGCTGCCGTCGATAGACAACCGCAGCGGTCGTGAGAATCGCGGCAAGGACGACGAGCGCGCCCGCGCGATGCGCGAAGTGGATCGCGATCGCCGCCGACCAGACCGGCGGCAGGACGTGCCCGAACGCAAGCGGGAACGTCGGAATGGCGAGGCCGGCACCGGTGTGCCGCATCGTAGCGCCCAGAAGAATCTGCACGTACACGAACACCGTCGTGGCGGCAGCGGTCCGGCGCAGCGACGGGTCGTCCGGAGCGGGCGCGCCGCTCTGCCAGCCGGGAGACGTGAAGAGCGCGACGCTCAGCGTGATGCAGAAGAACAGCTGCGCGAGTGCGGCGTGGCCGGTGGAGACCGCGGGCGGCAGGAAGAGCAGCACGGTGATCCCGCCGAGAAGCCCCTGGAGAATCACGGCTCCGAGTGCGGCGAACCCGAGACGGCGGACCCAGGCCCTGGGTTCGACCCGCCAGATCCAGATGGCCAGGATGACCGTGAGGAACCCGACTGTGCTCGCGATGAGGCGGTGGCCGTGTTCATACAGGATCCCGCCGACCCATTTGTCCATCGGAAAGGAGAACATGGACCAGCCATATGTCGTCGGCCAGTCGGGCACGGAAAGGCCAGACCCCGTGCTGGTGACCATGCCGCCCGCCGCGATCAGCAGCATCGTGGCAAAGACGACGAGCTTCGCGTATCGATGTAGCCAGTTCATCTTCCTGTACTGACGAAAGACGGTCGCCCTAGTTACCTGCGGCCGCGGGAGCCTTGAACGTGAAGGTGATCTCCGCCGCCTGCTTCTCGGCCACCGTCACCTTCTGCGTCTGCGTGCCGAGCTTCTCGTGCCAGGCCTCGACAGTGTAGGTCCCGGCCGGGAGATTCTTCAGCTCGAACTTGCCGCCGCCTTGCGTGACGGCGAAATACGGATGGTTTATGACGCCGATGTACGCGTGCATCCAGCCGTGCACATCGCACTTGAACGGCACCATCACCTCGGGCGCCGTGAACGTGCGCCGCGCGACCTGGTGCTTGACCGCCTGTCCGACGTTGAATTCGCGGTTCGTGTTCGGCAGCGCGTGCACGTTGTGCATCGTGTCGTCGCTGTTGCTGATGTCGAGCGGCTGGCCGGTCCGGATGCCGAGCACGTGCGGACGATAGCGGCAGCCCTGCTGATCGAGCTTCGCCGGTTCGGTCGGTGCGTCGAAGTAGTAGTTGCCGAGCCCGTCCTTGACGTACACGAACACGTTCTCGAGGCCGCCATCGGTCACGACGAAATTCTCGAAGCTCGCGCCATTCGGATTCTGCGTGACGCAGAAGGGATCCGCGGCCATCTTGATCGGCAGGTTCGCCGGCACCGGGCCGTCCAGCAGCACCCGACCCGCAAGGCTCCCCGCCGTGGCAGACTCCACTCGTTTGGCGCCCGGGGGAGGGCCGGCCGTGGCGGTCTGTTTGTCTCCCCCGCCGCAGGCGCCGGAGAGGGCCACGAGACCGATCACGATCAACGACCGCAAATCCTTCATCCGCATAAGCTTACTTCAGTATCACATGCGCACGGAGCGGGCAAATCCGGTGGCGCTGACGACCGTCAGCTACCCATGTGGAGCTTGCGCAGGATTCGGTCCTGAATCCAGTGCGCGTCCCACCACTCGACGGGGTTCACCATCTGGCCGTTGACGAGCATCGTGAAATGGAGATGATCGCCGCCCGCGAGGCCTGTCATGCCGCTCCTGCCGAGCTCCTGCTCCTTGTCCACCATCTGCCCGGCCTTCACGCCGATGGATGAGAGGTGCCCGTACAGCGACTGCACGCCCATGCCGTGATCGACGATGACGCAGTTCCCGTAAATCCCGAGCTCGTCGGCGAAGACGACCTTGCCGCGATTGGCCGCGACGATCGGCACGCCGGTGAACGACGCCAGATCGAACCCGAGGTGCGTCTGCTGATCGACTTCTTTGCCCTTGTAGAGGTACGTCCGCTTGTCGGCGAAGGCCGATTCTACGGCGTTGTTCGCGAAGGGGTGGAACACGATGCCGCGCCAGTACATCTCAGGCGCGCTCTGCGTCGCCATCGAGGCGATCTTTGCGGCGTTCTTGTGCCGCAGCTCACTGTTGATCACCAGGAACTTCGCCAGCTGATCCCCTTCCGGCTTCACTTCCGTTGTCCCCGCGAGGATTGCCGGGACGACCCGGTCGAGGAACTTGTCATCGAGCTCGATACGGCTTTTCTTGAATGGCTTGGGGAAGGTGACGTAATCGAAGTCGCCCCGCGCCGAGTTCCCCGCCTCGTCGCGGGCGAAGAGGTGCATCGGCGTCTTGACGTCCTGGTCGTAGCGGAGCGCGAAGAACGCGATGCGAAGCGAAGGGTCGGTGATGGACACCCCCTCGACGGTGGCGCCTGAGGCGGGGTACCCGGGGTACTCGAGATCTCCGACGACGACCCCGGACGTCACGTCCGCGGGCGTCGCGCGGTACACGATCATCTCGGACCCGCCGAGGTTGATGTAGTGCTTGTTCGACACGACTGACACGGTCGGCCGTTCGAGCCGGACCTGGACGACCCGGCTGGACGTGGACTCGATCGTGCGGAGGCCGCGGAACACGGCCCGCGAGGCCGTCACGACGATCCGGGCGGGCCCGGACTTGATGTCCGGCACCGCTTGTTTGCCGACGTCACGCGTGATCCGGAGCTTGTCGGGGCCGTCCTGCTTCACCGTCGCGCCCGCCGCGTTGTCGAGTGCGTAGAGCGGCGTCCGCTTGCCGTTCTGCTCGAAGACGACGCTGGCGCTCTTCAGCTTTCCGCCGGGGGCACCGATGGTGATGTCGAGCGGGGTCGAGGCGCCAACGAACTTCTCGGGCTTGCCGATCTCGATCGTCGGTCCCGCGGCGTGGCCCGCGACCAGGTAGGCCCCGCCGGCGGCGAGAAGAAGGACAAGGATCAGACCCAGCAGGTAGCGCATGTGGTGATGGTACCGGAAACGGACGCCATCGAGATAGCAGAGTTGCGTGGGCGGTCCAGCGTCGAGCGATAGCGGCCGCCACAGCTGCGCGGTGAAGCTGATCATCTCATACCGGATCGGTAAGCGTGACAACGAGAACGCGCACGGCTTCATGGAGGATTTGAGCCGTCGGATCGTCAATCGCTGCCAGCTCACGACGGACGGACTGGATGCCTATGTGCCTGCCGTCGAAGAGCACTTCGGCGCGAACGTGGACTTCGCACAACTCGTCAAGCAGTACTCGGCCCCACGCACCGATGGCCCCGACTGGTTCCGGCCGTCCGCGCGCGTCATCGCAGCATCCCAACACCCATCACCGGGAATCCAAAGCTGGCACGGATCAGCACGTTACACATTGAGCGCGCGAATCTGACGGTGCGGATGCACCTTCGCCGGTTCACGCGGTTGACCAACGGCTTCAGCAAGAAGCTGTCGAACCTGAAAGCAGCCGTTGCCGTGTTTGTCGCGTGGTATAACTCTGCCGCGTGCATCAGACGTTGCGTGTGACGCCAGCCATGGAAGCCGGATTTACCGATCACGTCTGGTCGATTCGCGAGCTGCTGACCGCCGCATGAATCCGTCTGCGCTGGTCGATACGCGCGTCATTTACTACGGCGACAATATCGACCAGCTCGCCATCGCGTAGTGTCCAATCGCTCGGTCGTCGTCTCGGAGGTACGCGCTTGAATCCAATGGTGTCGCACTCGAAGGCTCTGGCGATTGCCAGCGGCCTCCTCGTGGGCGGGTTTCTATTCCTGCGATTCGCCGGGGACAACAATGCGGGGCTTTTTAGTTGGGAGTGGTATCAGGGGGCTACCTTACTTGGGGGGATCGGCCTTGCTGGAATGCTCCCGGGAGCCCGGCTCAGCGTCGCCCTGGGTCTGTGCACGGCCCCACTCCTAGTCGAGAGCATTCGAACCTGGCTGCATGTTTCCAGGGATCCCACCTGCTGCAGCCTCTGGCCGATCGGTTTGGTGCTGGCGTTATTTTTCGGTCTTCCAGGGCCGCTGATTGGTAGCGGCATCAGCCGCCTTCTGACGCGGATCCGACTTCCCAGGACGGTCTACGCCGTTCCACTGACGATGGCCCTTGTGATTGGAGCACTCTTGCCCAGTCTTCAACACAAGGAGCGACAACGTCTTGAAACCGAAATTGTGCCAGGACTTCTCAAGCAAATCTATGACGCGGAGATGGTCTACCGGGCGGGCCAGCCCAATGGAATCTTCACGTGCGAGGGCGACCGCTTGCCAGGAGCCGCAGGGAAGCTCGGTTGGTCCACTGTGACAGGCTCAACGATGAACAAATACCTGTTTATCCAGCATTACACCATCAGCCTCGATTGCCCCAACGACATCAGCCCCCGCGGTTTCCGCGTCAGGGCCTCCTCGCACGAATTCCACATGCCCGCCCCCAAATTTTCTATGGACGAGACCGGCAAATTGGTTGTCGAGCCCGTCCGGTGACACCGTGCGCTCACTCTAACTGCACGTCAGCAACACGGATTAGCCCACTACCCAGCTGCGCGGCCGCCTTGACCGGTCGTCGTTGCGACTGCTAACATTGAAGGTTCCTGTCGTGCCGTGTGCCGCTATCGTCTAGGGGTCAGGACACGTGGTTCTCAGCCACGGGACCGGGGTTCGAATCCCCGTAGCGGTACCATATATGTGGCAACACTCGCTTCGCCGACCAACGCACCGAACGACGCTTCGCCGCGGAACCGATAGACTCGGCCGGACGGCGTGAAGGTAATCGGCCCGGCCAGTGTCTGCCGCAGAACCTCTCGCCTTTGTGCCGGGCGCCGGTTCAGCAGGTCGCGCCAGCCCTCGACCCGGCGCCGCACGTTGGCCTCCAGCTTCGCTCGGTCAACCTGCTGACCCTGCACGCGATGCCGATTTTCAATCGCCGCCCGCACATCCGCGCGGCGCTTTTCGCACTCGCGGAGCTTGTCAAGCAACGAGTCGAGCTCGCCGCCCCTCGCGATGGCAGTGGTGATGTTCTTGATCTCGCGCTCGACGCCCTGCAACGCTGTACGCAGCTCTCCCACGGTGCGGCTGACGGCGTCCGGCTGCAGCCTTCCGACGACACGATTCACAATCGCCTCGACCACGACGTCGCAGAGCACCTGATCGATGATCGCAGTCAGGACGGCATCGTCCGTCCGCTCGAGCGGCACCTGGAGGTGATTCGAGCAGCGGTTCCCGCGGCGCGCCCGCGAGCAGCCGTAGACGCGGCGTCGGCCACGGCCCTCGCTCAGCACGCCGAGGCTGCCGCCGCACTCGCTGCACCTGGCAAATCCAGAGAGCAGGTACTTACTGTCAACATCGCGGGCGCGTCGCCCGTCGGCCTCGGGCCGCAACGCCTGGACACGCTCACGGGCGGCGTCGATCCGATCGTGGGCCGCGCGCCACTCTGCCTCCGTGATGATCGGCGGCGCTGCCGTCCGAATCCAGTCCGTCTCGGAGCGGAAGCGCTCGGGTTTCCTACCCTTGCCTCGAATCTTCTTTCCCCGTTTGTCGCGCTTCCGCCGAACGTTCCAGGTCGCCTCGCCGAGATAGAGGCGCCGGTCGAGAATCACCTTCACGGTGGAATGCGACCACTCCGGCTTCTCCGGGTTGGGCACGAAGGCCCCGGACGCATCGCGCACCCGTTTCTTCTTCGGCGCCGGCGCGCCCTCTCGGTTTAACGTGTCCGCGATCCGGCTGTAGCCCATGCCGGCCGCTGACATCGCGAAGATCCGACGCACGACCACCGCCTGCGCCTCGTTGATGGCGCGAATGACGTGCGAACGTTTGCCGCTGGGGCCGTCCACCGGCAGGTTGTCGTAGCCGAACGTCGAGCAGCCGACGACGTAGCCGCGTTTGGCCTTCGCGGCGACCTTGTCGTAGACGGTCTGGCCGTCCTTAACCCGCTTCAACTCGTCGGCGAACCCAACGAGCGACAACATGATCTTGTCCATCGGGTTGTCGAGCGTGCGCTCCTTGTCGGTGAGGTAATGGAACACCCGAACCTCGGCGTCGACGATCTGCTTCAGGACGTAGGCGGTTTCGATCTGCTCGCGCCCGAGCCGTGAGTCGTCGGCCATGACGAGCCCCTGGAAGGGCGGGCGCGGCTTCTGGTCGACCGTGCGCAGGAGGCGCAGGAGACCGGGCCTCTTCGCGAACTCCTCCCCGCTGATTCCGTCATCGACGAAGATCTGATCTTCGGCGAGCGTCCAGCCCTTCTCGCGGATGTACTCCCGGGCGCGCTCCTCCTGATGGGTGACAGACTTATCCGCGGCGTCGCGATCGTTCTGCTCGTTGCTCTTGCGGCAGTAGATGGCGGCGATCATCGGGCCTTCCCTCGACGAATCACAGCGCCGACCCAGGACAGGATGTTCGCGCCGACGCCGAGCGCGGCACCGATCAGCACCGCGTACAGCACGGTGTGCCAGTAGCTCTCGCGGAAAAAGCCCACGATTAATCCGATGAGAAGGCCGAACGTAGCCCCGCCCCAGATTGCTGACCGATTATCTTCGGGTTCCATCGTCATAGTTGCCGTCACCGCCCGACCCCCGCGAGTCTACACCTCAGGGCAACCCGCCGTTCCCATGCCGTTCGAGAAGCTGCGCGACGTGGCTTTCTTTGAACATGCCGCCCAGGCGGTTACGAAATCCGTGTGTGGTCAACTCCTCGCAGATGTCGACCAGGCACAGCCCGCGGGCGCGTGCCATCCTGATCGCGCGCAGAATCGCTTGCTCGGCTGGATTCTCCTCCAGGTGAATGCCGTCAGCCGCAAGCCGCTTGCCGTAGGGGAGATGGCCGATCCTCTGGTTCCTGGCGCGGCCCATCGACATCGCGTGTCGGGTCCGTTGCCGAATCAGGCTGCGCTCGAATTGCCCGAATGCATCGAGAATTTGCTTCATCAGGACCGCTGTCGGCGAATCGTCATCTGGCGCGTCCGTCGTCACGACGCGGCCGCCGCGCCGCTGCACCAGCTTTTCGATCAACGCGGCGATCACCACGTCGCGCGCCAAGCGATCGCGTTTGCTCGCCAGCAGTACGTCGCCCGGGCCCACGTCGTCGATCGCCCGCATCAGCCCAGGACGGTCTTCAACCGACGCGCCCCCGCTCACGCCTTCATCGCCGTGCACGGCACGAATTTCGACGCCGAGCCTCTGCGCCAGCCCTTCGCAGCTCTGACGCTGCGCCGACGTGCCCAGGCCAGATGTCGCCTGTTCGTCCGTGGACACCCGGAGGTAGACGATCGCTACGGGCATCGGGGCCGCCCACAGCCGCACCCACCGAAGCGACCATGCTCGTGTGCTGCCGGGCGCAGGCGCGTCACACGCGCGCACGCGGGAACCGTCATCGTCGGTCGCTTTCGAGGAATGGGGGCTTTCGATTTATCAACGTGGTGCCCGCCGTGTTTAGGCGAGCCCAGCCCCAGCTCAGATCGCCGATTGGCCAGTTCATGGTCCAAAACTGGCAGTCGGCGCCGCTGCGAGGGCACTTCACGCGGTAAACGACGTACCACCTCGCCGCTGGTCCGGAGGGCGGATATTTCTCTCTGACGCCGATGCAGCGGATCGTCCCAACCGTCCAGACGAAATCCTCGTCGCGCTCCCACGTGCGACGGAGCGAGTACGAATGTGGATTGCTGCTCATCGTCGCCGCGAATTTCCATCTGGCGCGGTCGAACAGCAGCTCGTGGAGCCGCCGCAGGTCAGCGGCAACTACCTCTGGGTCACGGTTGAACCAGGCGGCTTTCTCGGCCTCTCGTTTCTGCGTCGCAGCGAGATGTCGTCCCTGGAGTCGCCGGCCGCGGGAGTCACACCAAAGAGCTTGCTGGGGAGGCTTCTCGTCGGTCACGCCTGCTCGCCTCCGTCGCGGGGCCGCAGCGCGTTGGCAGCCGACACGGCATCGCTGACGGCCCGGTACAGGTCGTCAGATTCCGCGGCAGCCATCCGGACGTCCGTCACGCGCTTGCCGGCACACCGCGCGGCTCGTTGTAAGGCATTCATCAGGCGCTGAATTGTTCGTCGAACATGGAACCGTCGGTGGGGGCCATCGAGAAAACTCCTGCTGCTGATGGCCGCTACAATTGAGGCAGGGCCGGCAGCCGCCTAGTACGGTTGACGTGCTTAGGCTCGTCGTCGTGGTTGCACACGGCGGCGGGCCGCTTCTCGGATTCAGTTCTTCTGAATGGACGCGATTGCGTTCAGTTCGATGTTCCCCAAGCGGCCAACTTCGCGCGCCAAATCGATGAGCGCGCTGACGCCGCGATCGCCGTAGGGCTTCTTCGCGTGGATGCGCAGGTAGCGAACAAGATCCCGGCCACGGAGACCGGCCGCCGTCAATTGCGAGCGGTGCAAGCGGGCGCTCGCACCTCGCGGCGACTTCGGTGTCGCGGCGGCTGATGGTGTCACCGGCGTGGACGGCGGCGCGGATGGGGTCGCGGTCGTGCGGGCGTGCTTACCTGATGCGTGTTTCGCAGACTTGGCCTTCGGCTGCTTTTTCATCGTCGTCTCCTTTTCATGATGGCCGCTCGCAGTGAGCGAACCTGACTGTCGTGCCGGGGCGCTTCCACAATGATACTATCAAAATGCTTGATTGTCAAGTCCATTAGCCACAGTATGGTCGCGCAAATGCCGGCGTATTTAAGTCCGTGTTGATACAATCAAATCTATGAAAGCTAAAGCTGGTCGCGTTGCGTTGTTCAGAGGCAAAATCCGAGAGCGGCCGCTGACGGTCACGCTGACGCCGCGACACTGGGCATTGCTCGACGATGCGGCCGAACGCCTGCAATTGACGCGAGCGGATCTCGTCGGTTTGTTGATTCACAAATACGCGCGGACAGTCACGCTGCCCGCGAGACTTCGCACCGACGATACCCGGGACAAAGACGACTAAGACCGACGACACACCGGACCGGCACGCGCCCAAAGCGTCGCCTCTCGGCCTTCCAGCACGCCCAGGAGGCACCCGGACCCCACGCCCCCACCCACACGCCCCCGCCCGACGATCGCGCCTCCTACGGCCTCTAGCGCCCTTGCGTAGTGCAAAATGCGTCCTCTTGATGTTCTCTCTTGACTCTTTCTTAGTCTTCTCGTATTCTCTCTGGAAAGGAAGGGCCAAGACATGACAAATGTCACTAAGACTCCCGAAAAGAAGCGAATTCGTCGCGCTCTCGTCGCCGCTGCGCTGGCAGTACTGGAGAGAGAGGGCTGGAAAGTTGCACGTGTGAAGGGGAGCGGTAAAAGTCGGGTGCGCCGCATCTCGAAGAACGGCCAGAGCCAGCTTGCGGTCATCAGGACGAGCCAGGACAGGCTTCTGGCGTTCCCGAGGAACCAGGACGACACGGGGTGGCTGACGTTGGACGACGTACAAATGGTGGTCGCCGCCGTCGTTGATGACCCTGCGAACCCGAAGATGGCGTGGGTTCACATGTTCCCCGCGGCGGAGATGCGAGACCGGTTCGATCGAGCCTACGCGGCGCGGCGTAAAGCCGGGCACCTTATCCCGGTCGGACGCGGCTTATGGTTGGCCCTTTACGATGACGAGACTCGCAGTTCGATACAGGCCGTGGGTGCAGGAGCGGGCAGCGCTCACCCGCCGATCGCGCGCGTGCCGTTAGATGACGTCGCAGGTGACGGGGCCATGCCGCCGGTCCCGCCGCCGACGCTGAAGGGCGCGGACGGCGATGGTGAGAGCTTTGAGCGGTTGACGATCCCGGAGGCCAAGAGGCGGCTTGCCCGCACGCTCGATGTGCCGGAGACAAGCATCAGGATCAGCATCGACGCCTAGGGGAGGACGCCGTGTTCGTTGTTCTTGTGGATACGTGCGTCTGGCTGGACATAGCCAAGGACC
>JBBWZJ010000308.1:0-5022 GCA_039648985.1 Acidobacteriota bacterium
ATTGAGCCGTGAGCTGCGGATGGCAGCCCGCTCCGCCGAGGGGCAACGATTTTCGAGACGGAACGACTGTAGGGCGGACGCTGATGTCCGTCGTCGCGCGGCGGGGTCGACGGCCCCGCCCTACACCACGAGGTAGGACACGACAATGGCAAAAGAGAAATTCGATCGATCCAAACCACACGTCAACGTCGGCACGATCGGGCATATCGACCACGGAAAGACCACGCTGACGGCCGCGCTGACCAAGGTGGCGGCGGACAAGGGCTGGGCGAAGTTCATTCCGTATGACGAGGTCGCGAAGGCGTCCGAGTCGCAGGGTCGGCGTGATGCGACCAAGATCCTGACGATCGCGACGAGCCACGTCGAGTACGCGACCCCCAAGCGGCACTACGCGCATGTCGACTGCCCGGGCCACGCCGACTACATCAAGAACATGATCACCGGCGCGGCGCAGATGGACGGCGCCATTCTCGTCGTCTCTGCGGTCGACGGCCCGATGCCGCAGACGCGCGAGCACGTGCTGCTCGCCAAGCAGGTCAACGTGCCGTACATGGTCGTCGCGCTGAACAAGGTCGATGCGGTCGACGATCCCGAGCTCGTGGATCTGGTCGAGCTCGAAGTGCGCGAGCTGCTGACGTCGTACGGTTTCCCGGGCAACGACGTCCCCGTCGTCCGCGTCTCGGCGCTCAAGGCGCTTCAGGGCGAGACGGACGGAGTGGACTCGGTGCTCAAGCTGATGGACGCCCTCGACACGTATATCCCGCTTCCGGAGCGCGAAGTGGACAAGCCGTTCATGATGCCGATCGAGGACGTGTTCTCGATTTCCGGCCGCGGCACCGTCGTCACCGGGCGCGTCGAGCGCGGCAAGGTGAAGGTCGGCGAGGAAATCGAGATCGTCGGCTTCAAGCCCACTGAAAAGAAGGTCGTCACGGGCGTCGAGATGTTCCGCAAACTGCTCGACTCGGGCGAGGCTGGCGACAACATCGGCGTGCTGCTGCGCGGCGTGGAAAAAGACGACGTGGAGCGCGGACAGGTGCTGGCGAAGCCCGGCACGATCAAGCCGCACACGAAGTTCAAGGGTGAGGTCTACATCCTCTCCAAGGATGAAGGCGGCCGTCATACGCCCTTCTTCAACGGCTACCGTCCGCAGTTCTACATCCGGACGACGGATGTGACCGGTTCGCTGAAGCTGCCGGAAGGCGTCGAGATGGTGATGCCGGGCGACAACACCAGCATCACGGCGGAGCTGCACACGCCGGTCGCGCTCGAAAAGGGCGCCCGGTTCGCGATTCGGGAAGGCGGCCGGACCGTCGGCGCCGGCACGATTTCCGAGATTCTCGAATAGCGCTGGAGTCGGAACTCGGGACCCGGGATCTGGAACCTCGTCGTTCCGGATCCCGAACCCCGAATCCCGAATCCCGACCAGGATTCATCAATGAGAGACATCATCGCTCTGGCGTGCACCGAATGTAAGCGCCGCAACTACAGCACGACGAAGAACAAAAAGAAGACGAGCGAACGGCTCGAGCTGAGCAAGTTCTGCCGGTTCTGCCGCAAGCACGTGGCGCATAGGGAAACGAAGTAGGCTGACAGCTCTCAGCCATCAGCTCTCAGCTGTCAGTCTTGCGCGGAAGGCTTTCGAGCCATACGAGGCTGAGCTCGAAGCTGAAAGCTGAACGCTGTCAGCTTGATTTAGGACAGTAGCTCAATTGGCAGAGCACCGGTCTCCAAAACCGGGGGTTGGGGGTTCGATTCCCTCCTGTCCTGCCAGGTTGGCTGACCGGGTTAACGACAGGACGGAACGGCTTGCCGGCCGGCGCTTGCGAGCGCCGGCGGGCGGCCCGCCTTCGGGTGGCACCAGCGCGGCGGCTGGCAGGAAGCACAAATGAAGACGGCAATGGCGGAACACGAAGACTCCCTCGGCGACCGTGCGCGTGACAGTGTGACCGGCTGGTGGGGGCGCTCGCGGCGTTTCCTCTCCGAGGTCCGCAACGAGACGGGGCGCGTCACCTGGCCCAGCCGCAAGGAAGTGTACGCGACGACCGTCGTCGTCATCCTGACGTCGATCTTCTTCGGCGTCTATCTCGCCGGCGTGGACTTCATCCTCACGAGACTGATGGACTGGGTTCTCGGAGCATTCAGAGCGGCATGAGCACCATGACCGACGATCGCACGAAGCAGTGGTACATCGTCCACACGTACTCCGGCTTCGAGAAAAAAGTATCGGAATCGCTCGCACAGCGCGTCCAGGCCTATGGCCTGCAGGATGAGATTGGCGAAATCCTCATCCCCACCGAGGACGTCGTCGAGATGCGCGGCGGCAAGAAGGTCGTCAGCTCGAAGCGGTTCTTCCCGGGCTACATTCTTGTCGAGATGCACATGTCCGACAACGCGTGGCACGTCGTGAAGAACACGCCGAAGGTGACCGGGTTCGTCGGCGCCGGGGCGAAGCCGACCCCGCTGACGCGCGAGGAGGTGGACCAGATCCTCCACCAGGTGACCGTCGCGGCCGAGAAGCCGAAGCCGAAGTACTCCTTTGAAAAGGGAGACCAGGTGCGGATCAACGAGGGCCCGTTCACGAGCTTCAACGGCACCGTGGACGAGGTCAACCTCGACCGGAACACGCTCAAGGTGATGGTGACCATTTTCGGCCGCGCCACACCTGTAGAGCTGGATTTTTTGCAGGTGGAAAAACTGTAGGAGCAGCTTACAGCTTTCAGCTCTCAGACACGCGGCTGAGAGAGAAGCTGATAGCTGATGGCTGATAGCTGATGGCTAAAAAAGTACAGGCGATGGTGAAGCTCCAGATAGCGGCGGGGAAGGCAACCCCCGCGCCGCCGGTCGGGACCGCGCTCGGTCCTCACGGCGTCAATATCATGGACTTCTGCAAGAACTTCAATTCGCGCACGGCCAAGGACGAGGGACTGATCATCCCGGTCGTGGTGACCGTGTATGCCGATCGGTCCTACACCTTCATCACGAAGACGCCGCCAGCGTCCATCCTGTTGAAGCGCGCGGCCAATCTGGCGAAAGGCTCCAACGAGCCGAACAAGAACAAGGTGGGGACGGTCACGCGGAAGCAGGTCGAGGACATCGCGAAGCTCAAGATGCCCGACCTGAACTGCGGGTCCCCTGAAGCCGCGTACAAAACCGTCGCGGGCACCGCGCGGTCGATGGGAATCGATGTAATCGGCTAGCGGTCAGCTCTCAGCCATCAGTTCTCAGTGAAGTGTGAACTGCGGGCGTGGCGGGTTTGCAGCTGAATGCGACGACAAGCGCTCTTGGCTGATAGCTGACAGCTGATAGCTCGTAAACGTGGGAGGCCGCCTCAGGGCGACCGTCAGCACCACCGAGGCAACACAATGCGTAGGTCAGGCAAGAAATTCGCTGCCGCCCGGCAGCTCGTTCCCGAGCGTCCGCACACGATTGAGGACGCGATTCCGCTGATGCAGAAGGTGAAGTTTGCGAAGTTCGACGAAACGGTCGAAATCGCGCTCCGCCTCGGCGTCGATCCCAAGCACGCGGACCAGATGGTTCGCGGCACGGTCGTACTGCCGCACGGACTCGGCAAGACCAAGCGCGTGCTCGCGATTGCGGGCGGCGACAAGCAGAAGGACGCGCTCGACGCGGGCGCGGATTTCGTCGGGGGCGAAGAGCTGGTGGACAAAATCCAGGGCGGCTGGATGGACTTCGATGCGGTCGTTGCGACGCCCGACATGATGCGCGCGGTCGGGAAGCTCGGAAAGGTGCTCGGCCCGCGCGGGCTGATGCCGAATCCGAAGACCGGCACGGTCACGCCCGATATCGCCAGGGCGGTCCGCGAGATCAAGGCCGGTAAGGTCGAATTCCGCGTCGACAAGACGGGCATCGTTCACGCGCCCATCGGCAAGGCCTCGTTCCCGACCGAGAACCTCGTCGCCAACGCGCACGCGCTCGTGGACAGCGTCGTCCGCGCGAAGCCCTCGGCGGCGAAGGGCAAGTACCTCAAGAGTGTCACGCTGTCGTCGACGATGGGCCCGGGCATCCTCATCGACACGACGCACGTGACCGAGGCGGTGAAACACTAATGGCAGTCACGAAAGCAAGCAAGGCCGCCGAGCTCCAGGAGCTCGAAGGCGCGTTCCGCGGGACCGAGAGCGCGATCCTCGTGGACTACCGCGGCCTCAACGTCCCGGACGCGACGGAGCTGCGCCGGCAGGTCCGTGGCGTGCACGGACGCTACAAGGTCATCAAGAACTCGCTCGCGATCCGGGCGGTGAAGGGCACCGCCTTCGAACCACTGACCGAGCATCTCGTCGGCACGACCGCGATCCTCTACAGCGGCGACGACCCGGTCGCGCTTGCGAGAGTCCTGACGACGTTCGCGAAGACCGCGCCGTCGATCAAGATCAAGGCGGCGGTCGTCCAGGGCCGGTCGGTGCAGGCCGGGGCCGTCACGGAGCTCGCGTCGCTGCCCGGCAAGCCGGAGTTGTACGCCAAGCTCCTGTTCCTGCTCCAGGCGCCGATGGTCCAGATCGTCAGCGTGCTCAGTGCCGCCCCGCGCGACCTGTTGAGCGTGCTCGTGCAGGCAGAAAAGAAGCGCGGCGAAGCCGCTACGTAAGGGAAAGCTCTCAGCTTTCAGCGGTCAGCTTCCAGTCACGCTGGGGCGGCCAGCTGACGGCTGATAGCTGATAGCTGACAGCTTTCATAATCAGGAGAGAGAGTAATGGCCGAATTGAATCAGCAGCAGGTCGTCGACTACATCAAGGGAATTTCCGTGCTCGAGCTGTCGCAGCTCGTGAAGGAGCTCGAGAAGGAGCTTGGCGTGTCCGCGGCCGCGGCAATGCCCATGGCAATGCCGGCGGGCGGCGCGGGCGGCGGCGCCGCTGCACCGGCCGAAGAGAAGACCGAGTTCACCGCGACGCTGACCGAGGTCGGCGGCAACAATATCAACGTGATCTAGGTCGTTCGCGAAGTCACGAGTCTGGGCCTCAAGGAAGCCAAGGACCTCGTCGAGGGCGCGCCCAAGCCGATCAAGGAAGG
>JBBWZJ010000310.1:0-10169 GCA_039648985.1 Acidobacteriota bacterium
TCCGTTTTGGGAGAGTTTGCAAACGGATGCGCAGACATCTGCCTGGCCGGTCGTTCGGACTCGGAAGACGTCACCGAACTGAGTCGTTACTATGCTGCGCTGGCGTCGAACTCTAGAGAAACCGTGAGAGCGGGTCAGCACTTTGCGCGCGCACGTCGCATTGCCCGGCAAATTCCCGACGCGGGTGTCGCTCACGACTTAGAGTTGGGTATTGAAGGAACGGCCCTTGGCTCTGCCGACACGGAGGAGCCGCCCGCGCCCGATCTGGACTCCGCGGTCGTACTCCTGGAGCTTGGGGGCCATCCCCACATCCTCGCGCGGGAGGCGGTCGCGGTGCTCAGGGCCGCCGGGTGCGTCAAGGCCGTGACCCTCGTCGCCCGTGCCCCGGCGCGCCTCCGGGTCATCGAATCGCATGGCTGGAGCGAACGCGAGGCGGCAGCCGCCGCGGCCCATCCTGACGATGCGAACGCGATCTCCGTCGGCAGCCACGAGGGTGATCCCTGGCTGCTCGTCGTGGACCCGCGGCCGGAGCTCGAGCACCGCTGCACGCTCATCGCGATCCGCAAGCTGATCGCCACAGCCCTGACGCTCGAGCGCTACCGGCGCGACGAAAAACAGCGCGCGGCCCTCTGGCCCGCCGACGCGCTCGACGGCGACCCCGAAGGCGTCTGGGCGTCGGCCGAGATGGTGGAGCTCCTCCGCGTCGGACGCCGCATCGCGCCCACTCCGCTCCCCATCCTGCTCACCGGCGAGACGGGGACCGGCAAGGAAATCCTCGCGCGCGCCATCCACCGCGCGTCCGACAGGGCCGATCGGCCGCTCATCCCCTTCAACTGCGCCGCCGTGCCCCGCGACATGCTCGAGAGCCAGCTGTTCGGGTACCGCAAAGGCGCATTCACCGGCGCCGACGGATCGTTCCCCGGCGTGATCCGGTCCGCCGCCGGCGGGACGCTTTTCCTCGACGAGATCGCCGAAGTCGGCCTCGATCTGCAGCCGAAGCTCCTGCGGTTCCTCGAGTCCTTCGAAATCCACCCGCTCGGCGAGCCGCAGCCGATCAAGGTGGACGTCCGCGTCATCGCCGCGACGAACGCGCGACTCGAACAGCTCGTCGCGGAGGGCCGGCTGCGTGCGGATCTGTTCTATCGGCTGAATGTCGTCCAGCTGAAGCTCCCGCCTCTTCGGGAACGGCGCGAAGAGATTCCGCCGCTCGTCGATCATTACCTGCGGAAGCACGGGGACGAACTGAAGAAGGGCCGCCCGACGCTCAGCGACGAAACCCTGGAGTACCTGCTGCTGTACAACTGGCCCGGCAACCTGCGCCAGCTCGCCAACGAGATCCGCCGCATGATTGCCATGGCCGACGCGAACGCGACGCTCACGCCCGCGATGCTCTCGCCCGAGATTCAGGCGTCCCGGCGCACGATCCCGGCGAGTCCCGCGGCCGAGGGGCAGATCACGGTGCGGATGGACCAGACGCTGCCCGTCGCCGTCGATCTGCTCGAGCGCCAGATGGTCCGAAAGGCCCTCGACCGATCCCATGGGCGCGTTGAGGAAGCCGCGCGCCTGCTCGGAATCTCCCGCAAAGGGCTCTTCCTGAAGCGCCGCCGATGGGGCCTGCACCAGGCCTCCTGATCAGCCCTGCCCGAGCACCCGCTTCGCCTGCCGATTGTGGCGGATGACGTGAGCGGTCGCCCACTCCCCCACCTGGTACACGCTGATCGCGCCGACGATTGGATGCGTGATGCCCATCCGGTCGCCGCGCTCCGGGGTGAGCCCCTCGAGCGCGCGCGCCATCCGTGCTCCTGACGCTTCGAGCGCTGACACAGCCTCCGCGCGACGGACCGACGCCGGCGGCACGGCGACCTGGGGCGCCTCGAGGCGATCCGGTATCGACGCCGCGACATCCGTCCAGGCCCGCTCGCGGAATGCCGCGTCGAGCGGCTTCGCCGCCGGGACCTCCCCGGAGATCATCCCCGCGAACCGCGTCGTCACGGCCGCGACGTGCCAGCCAATCTGCGAAGCCGACCAGCCGCCGGCCGGCGGTCGTTCAGCCGCATCGTCGCTCGCTTCGCGGAGGCGGGCCACCAGGCGCTGGTTCGCCTCCGCAAACGATTCCCGAAGCTGCTCGATTCGCGTGACATGCTGCATGACGTCCATCTTCGTACCCTCCTCTTCCGCCGGGATCGACCACCCCTTACGCCGGGCGCCCGCCGTAGAACGACGCGACCGGCATGTCGCGCATGGTGTGGAGCCCGGGGGCGGCCTCGAGAATCCTCGGCAGCGAGTTCACCACGATTGATGCAGTCGCGATGTCTCCATGGATGCCCCCGTCGATCTTCATCTTCAACGCCGGCGACCCGGTGATCTCGACCGCGTCGAACGACTCCGGCGCGCCGAGATACGCCTCCATGTGCAGTGTGACGAGCGGCACGCCATCGCGGTACCCAACCCCATCCTGGACGAGCCCGCAGACAAACCCCTCGTCCACCGCGAGAAACTCACTCTCCACCGTCGCCGTGGCGATCTTCGGCTCGATGTCGTCGGTGATCCGTTCGAGCTTCCATCCCATCGCGTCCGCGATCATCGAGATGGATTCGGCCAGCCCGACGTGCCGGACGGTCCCGTCGTCCACCTTCCTCTGGAACTGCTCGCGCGTCAGCCCCGCGCCGATCTTCTGCTGAAACGGCAGCCGGCGAATCCGCGCATCCTGCACGCGATCCACCCGCACGGCCTGCACGCGCTCGCAGACGCCTGTCAGCATGATCGGCAGCGCGTCCATCGCAAACCCGGGGTTCACGCCGGTGCTGAGAACCGCCACCTTGTTCTTCCTGGCGAGCGCGTGGATCGCGCGGGCGTATTTCAGATTGGATTTCGTCGGATACGCGAGCTCCTCAGTCGTGGAGACAATGGGCACGCGGAGTTTCAGGATTTCCTCCACCTGCGGCAGGACCTGCTTCAGCGAGGAGCTGGTGCAGAGGACCACGACATCGGGCGCTGCAGCCTTGATCGCCTTTTTCACGTCCGCGGAGATCCTGACGCGCAGCGCGCGCCCCACACCCGCCACCTCCCCCAGATCGCGTCCCGCCTTGGCCGGATCGATGTCTGCCGCCCCGACGATCCTGAATCCCTTCCGATCCGCCACCTGCCTCACGACACCCGCACCGATGGGCCCGAGTCCCACGTGCATGACCCTGATCGGGCCGGCCTGCCTTGTCATCACACGACTCCTCCGAGGACGAATGCAATCGTGGATTATACTTGCGCCGCCAGGGCGGCCCGCGGTTCTGGTGTAGGATTGGCGCGTGTTTGCGCGTTCCGCGGTGGTGATCGCCGCGTTGATGCTCGGCGGCACGGCGGTTCACGCGCAGCAGCCGCTTCCCGCGCCTTCCGGCGCGCCACGCCCCTCGGAAGCGCCCGTCAGCGGCCGTTCACCCCGAAATGCCAGCTACGCGATTAACGTCAGGCTGGACCCCGGCAGCCGCACACTCAGCGGCGACGAGCTCCTGACCTGGCGCAACACGTCCCGGGCCACGGCCACCACTCTGCAGTTCCATCTCTACTACAACGCGTGGCGGAACAGCCGCTCCACGTGGATGCGCGGGCGCATCAGGACTGACCCGCCGATCGCCGCGCGGCCCGAGGCTGACTGGGCGTGGATCGACGTCACGAGCCTCCGCGTCATCCAGCGGGGCACATTGCCGGCGGACATCATCTCGCAGGCCCGATACAAGGCCCCGGACGACGGGAACGCGGACGATCGGACGGTCATGGAGGTGCCCCTCGGCCGCGCTGTCGGTCCCGGCGAGACGGTCAACGTGCAAATCGCCTGGTCCGCGCGCGTGCCGCGTGCGTTCGCCCGCACGGGCACAATCGGGGACTACTATTTTGTCGCCCAGTGGTTTCCGAAAATCGGCGTGTTCGAGGACACCGGGTGGAACACACACCAGTTCCACGCGACGACGGAGTTCTTCGCCGACTTCGGTACGTACGACGTGCGGCTGACGGTGCCGAAGGGCTGGGTGGTCGGCGCGACGGGGGTGGAACGCGAGCGGCGCGACGAACCGGACGGTACAACGACCACGCACCATTACGTGCAGGACGACGTCCATGACTTCGCCTGGGCGACGAGCCCACACTTCATCGAGGGGCATGCGACCTTCGCCGACGCCGGACTTCCGGCGGTAGACATCCGGTTGCTGCTCCAGCCCGAACATGCCGGCCAGGCCGACCGCCACTTCGATGCGGCGCGCGCGGCGCTCAAGAACTATGGCCGCTGGTTCGGCGCGTACCCTTACGGGCACCTGACGATCGTCGACTCCGCCTGGCAGAGCGGGAGCTCCGGCATGGAGTACCCCACCCTGATTACCGCCGGCTCGCGGTGGCTCACCCCGGCTGGCGACGACACCCCGGAGGGCGTGGTGATCCACGAGACCGGCCATCAGTTCTGGTACGGACTCGTTGCGACAAACGAGTTCGAACACGCATGGATGGACGAAGGGATCAACACCTACTCGGCCGCGATGGTCACGGAACGGGCAGGCGCGCCGGCGTATTACACCAAGCGCTACTTCGGAGGGTTCATTCCCTGGGTGTTCCGGAACGCCCTTCTGAGCCGCATCGTCGAAGGCGATCGCCTGCCGACGTACCGGCGGGATGCGAACGGCGATCCCGCAGCGACGCCGACGTGGCGCGCGTTCCCCGCGACCGCCGGCGGGATCAGTTACGCCAAGACCGCGCTCTGGATGCACACGCTCGAGCGGATGGTCGGATGGCCCGTGCAGCAGCGCATCCTCTCGACGTACTTCGTGCGCTGGGAGTTCCGGCATCCGAAGCCGGACGACTTCTTCGCCGTCGTGAACGAGGTCACGGGACGTGATTTCACGTGGTTCTTCGATCAGGTGTATCGCGGGTCCGGGGTGTTCGACTACGCCATTTACGACCTTCGCAGCGAGCCCAACGTCGCCCGCGGATACTTCGGCGAGGGAGCCAGCCGCCGGTTTGTGAACGCCGAAGGACGGGCGACCGATTACGTGACGACCGTCGTCGCGCGGCGCCTCGGCGACGGAACGTTTCCGATCGCCGTCCGGGTCGTCTTCGAGAACAAGGAGGAGATGCGCTGGGAGTGGGACGGCCGCGACCGCGCCCGGACCTTTCAGGTCGTCAAGCCATCCCGCGCGTCGTTTGCACAAGTCGATCCCGATCGCGTGCTCGTGCTCGACGTGAACTCGACGAACAACTCCGCCAGCCTGAAACCGCGGACCGGTGCAGCGGCCACCAAGTGGTCCCTCACCTGGCTGGTCTGGCTGCAGGATCACCTGCTGACCTACGGGTTCTTCGTCTGATGCCTGTGGCAGGCGCGTTCAAGGACGGCGCGCGACGGGTGCGCGGCGCGCCGATGGTCCTGGCGGGCCTCTTCGCCGTCATGCTGCTCGTCGGCCTGCCGCTCTCCTACGTGCTCCGCGGAATGCTCGCGGCGCACCTCGGGAACAGCCTTGCGGCGGATTCGGCGGCTGCCGGCACGAATTACGAGTGGTGGCTGGAGTTCACGACGCAGGCGGCCGGCATCGGCAAGACGTTCGTGCCATCGATCGTCGGGTTCGGCGCGGTCCTCGACAACCTGCAGGGCATCGCCGACAATCTCCCGCTGGCGTCGGCGATCGTCGGGGTGACGGCCACGTGGCTGATTGTCTGGTCGTTTCTGAGCGGAGGCGTGATCGATCGGTTGGCGCGGAGCCGCCGAACCCGATCGCATGGCTTTTTTGCCGCATGCGGGATGCACTTCTGGCGGATGCTCCGGCTCGGCATCCTGGCTTGCGCCGCCTACGGGTTTCTGTTCCGGTACGTGCACGGGTGGATTTTTTCATCCGCAATCGGGCGGCTGACGCGTGACGTGGCCGTGGAACGGACCGCGTTCGCCTGGCGGGCGGCGGGTTACCTGCTGTTTGCGGCCCTCCTCCTCGGGTGCAACCTCGTGTTCGATTACGCCCGCGTGCGTCTCGTCGTGGAGGATCGGCGCAGCGCCATAGGCGCGCTTTTCGCCTCGTGGCGCTTCGTCCGCCGGCACGCCGCGGCCGTTGTTGGTCTTTATGCGCTGAATGCCATAGCATTCCTCCTGCTCATCGGAGTCTACGCGCTGGTGGCGCCCCGGACGCCGGGCGGAGGACTGTCTACGGCGGTCGCCCTGGCGATTGGCGAGGCCTATATCATTGCGAGGCTTTTTCTGAAGCTCCTGTTCTACGCATCCGAAACCGCGCTGTTCCAGGGGGCCCTCGCGCACGCCGCCTACACCGCGGCGCCCGCGGTCGTCTGGCCGGATTCACCGGCCGCCGAGAGCATTGCGAACGCGGACGGTTCGCCGGCATCCTGACGGACCACCACAATCATGGCCCCGCGGATATTCAAGAACGCGCGCATCCTCATCGTCGACGACGAGCCCGGGAACGTCGACTTGCTGCTGCGGCTGCTGCAGCGCGCCGGGTTCAGCCGCATCGAAAGCACGAATGACGGGCGGGAGGTGGCGGACCTCTATGTGAAGTTCCGCCCCGATTTGATCCTGCTGGATCTCCACATGCCGCACCGCGACGGCCTTGCCGTGATGGACGAGCTGAATCAGATTGCGGAGGCGAGCTACCTGCCGATCCTGATGCTGACCGGCGACGACACCCAGGAGGCCAAGCGGGAAGCGCTCTCACGCGGCGCGAAGGACTTCCTCCACAAACCGTTCCACAGCGACGAGGTGCTGCTCAGGATCAACACGCTGCTCGAGACGCGGTTCCTGTATCTGCAGATCCAGAGTCAGAACCAGATCCTCGAAGCCAAAGTCCGGGATCGCACCCGCGAGCTCGAATCGGCGCAGATTGAGATCATCGAGCGGCTGGCGCGCGCGGCGGAGTTTCGCGACGACAACACGGGTCAGCACACCGAGCGCGTCGGGCAGATGGCCGCGCTCCTCGCAAGGCAGGTTGGCCTCCCCGACCCGCAGGTCTCTCTGATCCGGCGGGCGGCGCCGCTGCACGATGTCGGCAAGATCGGCATCCCGGACTCGATCCTGCTCAAGCTCGGCAAGCTCACGCCGGACGAATTCGAGCTGGTGAAGACCCATACGACGATTGGCGCCCGGATCCTGTCGGGCAGCCGCTTCACGATCCTGCGACTCGCCGAAGAGATCGCGTTCAATCACCACGAGCGCTGGGACGGTGATGGGTACGCCGGGGTTGCCGGGGCCGCGATCCCGCTGGCCGGACGCATCGTCGCTGTCGCGGACGTCTTCGACGCGCTGACGCAGAAACGGCCTTACAAGGCGGCCTGGCCGGTGAACGACGCGATCGCGGAGATGGACCGCCAGCGGGGCAAACAGTTCGATCCCGCCCTCGTGGATGCGTTTCTGCGCGTCATCGAACAGCGCGAACCGCAGATGCCGGTTACGTAGCTAGCGGTCCGGTCGCCATCTCCATTGCATGAGCAAGCTTTCCAGAGACATCGCGGACTGGCTGCGCCAGCAGCTGACGGTCGGCGCGGCCCAGGGATTCGCGGTCGGGCTGAGCGGCGGCATCGACTCCGCCGTCGTCGCGCGGCTCTGTCAAATCGCGTCGCCAGGCAACGTCGTCGGGGTGATCATGCCGTGCCACAGCGCGCCAGCGGATTCGGCGGATGCCCGACTCGTGGCCGACTACTTCGCAATTCCCACGATGTACGTCGATCTGGGCTCTGCGTTCGATCGGCTGATCGAGGACGTGCGCGCGTCATTCACGCAAGCGCTCGGCGATCACGCCCCCGTCGCGCGTTCGGAGTCGGACGACCCCGCCGCGCAGCGGCCCGGCGCAAATCTCAAGGCGCGGCTGCGCATGTCCACTCTGTACTTCGTCGCGAACTCCCTGAGCTATCTCGTGGCGGGCACCGGCAACCGCAGCGAGCTCATGATCGGCTACTTCACGAAACACGGCGATGGCGGCGTGGACGTCCTGCCGCTCGGCAGCCTGCTCAAAGGGGAAGTGCGCAAGCTCGCCCGCGAGCTCGAGGTTCCTGACGCGATTATCGACAAGGCGCCGAGCGCCGGACTCTGGGTCGGCCAGACCGACGAACAGGAAATGGGATTCACCTATGCAGACCTCGAGCGCTACGTGACCGAGGGGCCGGACGCCGTGTCGCCGGCGCTCGCGATGCGGATCGAGCGCCTCGTCCGCGCGAGCGACCACAAACGCGCACTCGCCCCGATTCCGGATTTCGACTAGTCCCGCGTCGCGTCACGGCCGCCGAACCCCGAACCGTGAACCCCGAACCCGGAACTTCGAACCCCGAACCCTGAACCCGAACCTGAACCCCGAACCTGAACCCCGAACCTGAACCCCGAACCCCGAACCTCGAACCCCGGACCTTGGTTCTAACCCACCCCCATCGTCATCTCCGCAGGGGCCGACGGCTGGGGCATGGAATCGGTATCGCCGGCCAGCCGCTGCCGGGCGGCCTGCGCCGCTTCGCGAAGAAGCGGATCTGACGACGTCTCGAACCGCTGCAGCTCGCCCTCGAGGCCGTGCAGCTGCAGGCTGCCGACGGCGTGGACCGCACAGGAACGAAGCCATCCGTCCTCGCTGCCGAGGAGCGTGCTCACGGCCTGCTCGGCGGTTTCGAGCGGCGCGCCAACCAGCTTGTTCGCGAGCGCGATCCGGGCGTCCACGCTGACCTGGCTGTCGAGCAGCGGCACCAGCACGCGCCGGAGCTCGGGCTTCAGCACGTTGTCGAGGAACTCGAGCGCGTTGGCGCGCACGGTCTGGTTCGACGACCTGACGCCGACGTACGCGTCATGCAGCCCGTGCCCGTCGAAGATGAGCGCCATCAGCCTGAAAATCCGTTCCAGCTCCTGCTCCATGGTCTGGTGGAGCGCCAGCAGGATGACGTCATCGTCCTTGAGCTGCGTGCGGAGCGGGCCGAGCACCTGATACGAGCGGTAGTGGCCGGCGATCTCCGCCGCGAGGAGCAGCTCGATCAGCTGCACGTCCACCGGGACGTCCCGATGCGTATCGTGCAGCTTGTTCAATGATGTGACAATGCGGTGTCGCAACGTGACGTCCGCCTGAAGAAGTCCGTCGATGAGCACTTGCTGCGCCAGGGGCGTCCCGATGCGCACGAGAACCGCAGGCAATTCGCGCTTGAGATCAGCGGAGGCGTCGGGATCCTGCAGGAGGCGCTCGATCTCGGGGACGATCGCGTTGCCGTATCGCGCCAGCGCGGCGCCAGCGGCGCCTGTGAGTTCGGGGCGCGCGAGCGCCTCGAGCAAGGGGTCGATGAGCTCGGGGGCCGCCGTGCGCTGAGTGGCGAGAATCGCCTCCCGCGCGACAGGCGCGTCCGGGTCCCTGATGAGACGTGTGAGCAGGTCGTCAAAAGGCACGGACACGACACCCAGAACTCGCGCCGCCTGTCGCCGGTCCTCCACCCCCGCGTTATCCGACGCGCCGACCATCCGCTCCAGGATCAGGCGCGCAGCCTCGAGGTTCTGTGAGTGGCCGGGAGATGCGAGAAACGCGGCGAGCCCGGCACGGATCGAGAAGTCCTCGAACTCTCCGAGCTCCTCCAGCTGGCGCAGCGGATCGGCTCCGAGCTCCCGCGTGACGTAGAGCAGCGCTTCCGTCCTGACGCCCAGATCAGGATCCCGTAAGAGCCCAGTCGCCCGGGCGGCAATCGTCCGGTCACCCGTCGCACTGAGCAGCGACAGCGCGCCGCGGCGGATCGATGCGTCGGCGTGGCCGAGGAGGCTGCGAAGCGCCTCCTCGAGCCCCGCGAGGGGCTGCGATTCGAGTGCCGCAAGCGCGTGGCGGACCCGGGACGCGTCGTCGCTCGCGAGGGTCGCGGCGAGGGCAGCGATCGCCGGGTGATCGAGCTGCTCGGACGAAGCGCGCTCCGCGTCCATGCGGTGGCGATGGATGCTCTGTTGAATCGTGCGCACGTACTCGCGTCGCAGGCGCCACGCGACCGCCCACCAGATGCCGATCACGACGAGGTTCACCGCGGCGGTGCCCCGCAACCCGAGGCCGAGGCCGTCGAGCATGAAGAAGCCGTGGGTCGCCCATCCGAGGAGCACCGCGCCGACGGCATCCGCCAGGCGGCTGACCACGATGTCGATCGCACTCTTCACCGGACCACGCTGGGCCGGCGCAAGCGGCAGGTACAGGAGC
>JBBWZJ010000326.1:0-14150 GCA_039648985.1 Acidobacteriota bacterium
TGTTCTTGCCGAGCCCGAGGGTGTCGAACTGATCGACCCACGTGTAATAGCTCCCCTCGGCGCTGCCGGACGTGGTCACGCCTTTCAGCTGCGGCAGCGGCTCGGGATAGAGCGTCCATCCCTCCGGGCAGTGCTGACCGGTTGCCTTCGGACCGTTCAGCGGTCCCTTGCACTTGCGACGATCGAAGCTCGCCATGTGTCCGCTCGCGAGCGCCGCCCACACGACGCCGTTCCGGTCGATGTCCATGCCTCGCGGCGAGAATCCAGGGGTGATCGGGTCGTTGAACGGCGGTTCGTACACTTCGGCCAGGGCGGTTTCTGGAGGGTTCGAGCCGGGCACGAGTCGAACGGCCGCGCCCGGATAGCCGAGAACCGAGCCCCAGATCGATCCGTCAGGCGCCGGCGCCACCGAATAGAACGCGGCGCCGAACCGTTTGTCTTTCGTCGGATCGACAGGCTCGTTGGGTTCCACGTAGGCGTCGCGCCGGCCGTTCCCGTTCGTGTCCAGGATGAGGGCCGTCCACCCCTGCGATTTTTCCTCGTCGCCTGTCTCTTCGAACATCTTCGTGTTCAGCCATCCGACCACCTGACCGCCGCCACTCGTCCAGAGTGTGTTGTTCGCGTCCTCCGCGAACATGAGGTGGTGGGTGCCGAAACACGTGCTGATGTGCGTCAGCTTGCCCGTCTTCGGATCGTACATGGCGAGATGACGGCTCGCCCGCTCGATCGGAAACAGCTTGGCGGACGGGTGATTCGATCCTTGTTTGCAGTAGTCCGGATTGTCGGGCGGGCGCACGGCGGACGTGATCCAGAGCCGTCCCTTCCCGTCGAACATGGGGTTGTGGACGTTGTTCTTGCTGTTCCACAACACCTCGCGATCCCAGTATGGGGAGGGCTGCAGCATCATCGGGGAAGCCGCCGGTTGCGTTCGCGGATCTCTGACCGTGAGCTCCACCTGGCTGATCCTGTTGTTCACCGGATCGAGGACGGGCAGGTAATCGGCGCTCAGCTCGAGCGACCCGTAAATCAAGCCGTTCGGGTTGAGCGTGGGGTTGCGGCGGTCGGTCGAGACCTCGTCGTGGAGATAACCCTTCGGGTGCGCCCAGTCCCACTCAGTGATGACGACATTCCGCTCGATGCCCTGCGGGCGGGGAGGGGCGGGCGGCACTTCGCCGGCGGCGATCCGATCGGTCCAATCCGCGAACAGCGTGAGTGCGCGCTTCGGCCCGAGCTGATTGAGTGCGCGGATCATGTCGGCACCGGCCTGACCGGACTGCAGCCGTCGCTGCCAGGCGTCCACCGACGAGTCGAAATGGCCGAGCGCCGGCAGCAGCTCGCGCGTTCCTCTGCTTCCGAGCTGGTGGCACGAGAGGCAGGCGCCCGACTTCACCTGGCGCACCCACTCTCCCTGGCTCTTCAGGTCCGGAGAGATGCCGTTGCCCGTCGGACCTGTTCCGGGAAACTCGCTCTTGTCCGGCACCGACAAGAGCGAAAACCAGTAGCCCGCAGGATAGTACTGCGCGGCGGCGCGTGGATTCGGTGCAGCCACGGCCGTCAGGTTCAGGAGCTTGCCGGGAACCGTTGTCACCTTCGACGAGTCGACGAGGCCATAGCCTCGGACCCAGACCGAGTACGTCGCCTTCGGGAGGTCGGGAACCAGGTAGCGCCCTCGATCGTCGGTCACCACGATGCGCACGAACCTGGTGGGCAGGTCGGTTGTTTCGGCGATGACCCAGACGCCGGCTTCGGGCCCTTTGGGGCCGGTCACGACGCCGCCCAGATCGTCCTGGTCCACCGCGACGACGGCCCCGCTCAACTGATCGGCACTCGTCCGCGCCATCGCGGCGCCGAGCATCACGGCACACACCCCGGCCGCCAACGCCGAGCGGAACATTCGTTTGGCATTCATGGCTTGCTCTCCTGTCGATTGCGGCACTCTACCCGAAGAGCGTCCGGACGACGAACCAGATGTTGGCGGGGCGTTCGGCGAGGCGGCGCATGTACCACGGGAACCAATATTCACCGTAACTGATGAGGACGCGAAGGCGGGTCCCCTGAGCCGCAAGTCGCGCCTGCGCACCGCGCTGTATCCCGTAGAGCATCGCGAACTCGTACGCGGATTGCGGCACACCTTGCGCGGCAATATACGCCGCCAGACTCGCGGCGATCGCGGCGTCGTGGGTTGCGATATGGAGGAGCGCGCCCGGCCGGCGCGCATCGGGGGCAAGCAGGCGCATGCACAATGCGACGAAGTTCCGGTCCACGTCGGCCTTCTTCGGAAACGCGAGGTCCGGGGGCTCCAGATAGGCGCCTTTCACGATGCGAATCGCCGCACCAAGCGGTATCAGGGACTCGACGTCCTTCCCGGTCCTGTACAGGTATGCCTGCAGCGCGATGCCTATACGCGGCGTCCGCGCCCGCATCTGCTTAAAGAGCGTGAGCGTCCGATCGACGTAGCCGGAGCTTTCCATGTCGATCCACACGAAATTCCGGCGCGCCTCGGCATGGGCGACGAGCCGGGCGAGGTTGCGTTCGCAGAGCGCGGGATCGAGGTCGAGCCCGAGCTGCGTCGGCTTGACCGAGATGTGCGCGTCGAGTCCCGCCTCGGCAATCCGGTCCAGCACCTCGAGGTAGTGCGTCGTGACCTCCTCGGACTCCTCCGCGCGCTCGAGATTCTCCCCCAGCCGGGTCAGAATCGTGGTGATGCCCTGCGGCTTCAGTTCGCGCGCCGCCCGAATCGCATCGTCCATATGCTCGCCAGGCATGAAGCGCACCACGGACCTGCGGACGAACGCCGTTCGCATCGCGCGCTCCCGCAGCCACGGGCTGGTCGAGCCGGCAAGCAGCGCTTTACGGAGGAAGGGCATAAATCTCTCGACTATTAGCTATCAGCTGTCAGCTCTCAGCTCTCGCATGATCTCTCGCAGTCTCGAGCATGGCAGCGAAGCATGGGGCACGACCTCTGGCGGCTGAAGCCTGACAGCTGAAGTCTGATAGCTGAGGTCTGTTAGCTGAGGTCTGATAGCTGAAGTCTGACAGCTGGTGTCTCTACATCACACCGTGTATAGCGCCGCCGTCCACCTGCACGGTGGCGCCTGTCATGTACGCCGCGGCGTCGGACAGCAGGAACGCCCCGACGCGGCCGAACTCGTCTGTCGTGCCGTATCGACCCATCGGGATCGCCGCCCTGGATCGCTTCTTCGCTTCCTCGACGGACACGCCCTGCCGTGCCGCGTTCCCCTCGTCCAGCTGACGTACGCGATCGGTATCGATGCGGCCCGGAATGATCTGATTGACGCGAATCCCCGAGCCGGCGAGCTCGAGGGACAGCGTCTTCGCCAGGGCAGCCACTGAGGCACGGAGCACTGTCGACAGTCCCAGGTTCGGAATCGGTTCTTTGACGGAGGACGAGGTGGACACGAGAATGGCGCCGCCGCCGCGGCGCGTCATCGAGGGCACCGCCGCGCGCACCATCCGCAACGTGCTGAACAGCAGGAGCTCCGCTGCATCCTGCCACGCCGCGTCGTCGAACGACAGAACCAGCCCCGCGGGAGGGCCGCCGGAGTTGGTCATCAGCGCATCGATTCCGCCGAACGTGTCCTCGGTTCTCTGCACCCATTGTTGAATCGCCGAGGCCGAGCGGACGTCCACGGCCGTCGCAAGCACTGTCGCTCCTGTCTCGCGCTCGATTCGCGCCGCCGCATCCCGGATTGCGGATTCGTCGCGCGAGGAGATCGACACCCGGGCGCCCTCGGCCGCAAGCGCCCGCGCGACGCCGTAGCCAAGTCCCTTGCTCGCACCTGCGACGAGCGCCACCTTGTCGCGTAGATGAAGATCCATGTTCAGTTCTCCGAGCTCAATCGCCGACGTGCGCTGGAGGCCAGGTCGGCCGTGTGTCAGCGCGCCGTTCCTGCGGCTGTGCGTTTCGTCGCGTCCACGTCGCAGGCGTACTCCGCGAGAAGCGACCCGCTCCATTCCAGCACGCGGTCGAGCGCCTCGCGCGTGGTCTGGTCCAGCGCACCGGCGGGCGGGCGCATCGCCCCGTGCGCGAGCGCCCCGCGCCGGCGCAGCACCTCCTTCCGGATCGCCGTCCCGATGCCTTCCTGGAACTCGAAACGCATCAACGGCACGGCCCGATAGAAGGTCTCGGCCGCCTCGCCGACCCGCCCCGCACGAAAGAGAGAGACGACCGCGACCAGAATCTCAGGGAAGGCAAAGCCGGTCATTGCGCCGGTCGCGCCGGCAAGCAGCTCTTCGAGCAGGAACACGCCGCCCAGACCTCCGAAGATCCGCACCGCGACCTCGCCGCAGGACTCTAGAATGCGGGACGTCTTGAGCGGCGTGGGCGGATCTTCCAGCTTGATCGTCCGCGCGCGGGGGATCTCGCGCGCGATTCGCGCGAGGAGCGCCGGCTCCATCGCGAATCCGCACGCCGGCGGGTAGTCCTGGACGACGATTTCGATGTCGACCGCGCTCGCGAGCGCCGTGTAGTGACGGACCACCGCGTCAGAATTGAGCTTGGGCAACCGCGGCGGACTGACCATGACCGCCGTGGCGCCGGCATCATGCGCCTGCCGGCTGTATCCGATGCAGGTTCGGGTGCCCTCGGCCGTCGTCCCCGCCACGACCCCGATGCGGCCGTTGACCTGCTCGAGCACGACCTCGAGCACCTTCAACCGCTCGCTCTCGTCAAGGCGCGCGACCTCGCCGGTGACGCCGAGGGCCGTAACCCCACTGACGCCCGCCCCGATGAACAGGTCCACGACGCGCCTGAGACTCGGTTCGTCAAGGTCGCCGTTGGGGTGAAACGGCGTCGGGAGCACGGAATAGACGCCTTCGAGCTGCACGGGGCGGACCTCCTTCTCAGGGTGCCAAGGGTGCCAAGGTGCGCCGCGGGGCGCCAAGGATTGTGGATCACATTGATGCGCGGCCGAAACCGGAGTGCCCTGCAGCGACGGCGTGGTCGAGCCGATACGCCGGATATGCGGAAGAACCTTTCGGCTGCGGTGATTGCGGCGGCGCTCGTCGCGACGGGCGCCTGCGATGCGATCGACAAATTGACCAACAAGAACCCGGCGTCCCCGAGTGCGTCCGCGGCATCGCTCGACGTGTTCGCGGGCACGTGGGCGTCGACCAGCGCGGCTATTCCCGCGACCGGGTGCGGCAACGTTCACTACACGGTGACCCCGGTCAGCGCCACGACCGCGAACGTGACTTTCGCGGCCACGTGCGCGAGCACGATTCAAGTGAGCGGCACGGGCACCGGGAAGGTCAACGGCGCGACGCTCGAGTGGAGCGCACAGGGACTCGTGGGCCAGGGGGGCACCAACTGCCCGTTTTCGTTTCCGAACGGCAAGGCGACTGAAGAAACCGGTGGCGGGATCAAGGTGTCGTACGCAGGAACGGTCTGCGGCATACCCGTCAGCGGCACCGAGGTCGTCAAGAAACCGTAGCGCCAGCACGGCCCGCCCCGGTCCTGTTCCACCGCGTTGTGGCACGATGAGGCTGTGCGCGTCGCGGACCTCGACATCGCAAACATCGCGGACCGCCTTCCGCCCCGTCCGCTGACGCGCTTCGCTCCGGCGCCGACCGGATGGCTGCATCTTGGCCACGTCCTCAACGCCGAGCATGTGTGGGGAATCGCGGCGGCGCTCGGCGGACGCGTGCTCCTTCGGATCGAGGATCACGACCGCGGCAGGTCGCGGCCCGCCTACGAATCGGCCATCCTCGACGATCTGGATTGGCTGGGCTACCGACCGGACATCCATCCCACCAGCGACTTCCGGAGCGGCCCCTGCGCCGGCCGCCAGAGCGATCGCGAGGCGGTTTACAGGGACGCGATGGAAATCCTGGCGGGTCGCGGGCTTGTGTATGGGTGCGATTGCTCGCGCCGCTCCGCCACGACCGCCGGCGCGATGGAGCTCCATTACGCCGGCCGCTGTCGAGACAGGCGCTTGCCGTTCGGACCGGGCGTCGGCTTGCGTCTTCGCGTCGAGCCCCAGAGCATGACGTTCGAGGATGCGCGTGTCGGGACCGAGCGACAGGACCCCGCCTCCCAGTGCGGCGATCTGCTGCTGCGCGATCGCCACGGCAACTGGACGTATCAGTTCGCCGTCGCGGTGGACGACTGGCGCCAGGGGATCGATCTCGTCATCCGCGGGATGGACCTGCTCCCCTCCACCGGACGCCAGTTGCTCATCGCGCGCCTGCTCGGTCGCGAGCGGTTGCCCGTGTTCTGCCACCACGCGCTCATCATGAAATCGCCCGGGCAGAAATTGAGCAAGTCCGACGGAGACACAGGCGTCCGTGACTTTCGCGCGCGGGGATGGACCGCCGATGCCGTGCGTCGCGCCGCCTGGCAGGCCCTGGCCGGGACTGCGTAGCGCGTCCGCTTCTTCTTACGTCAGGGCAGCGTCACGCGCCGCACGATCATTTCACTGCCTTCACCGTTGGCCAGGTAGTAGAGGATCCGGCCGACGACCGTCGCGGCTGTCGGATTGCTGATCGAGATCCGCGGATCGAGCACGTCAATCGCGGTCGCCGTCCGGCCCCGTCGATCGACCGAGATGCTGACGGCGCGGTAGGCGCCCTCCGCGGCTTTCTGAAGACCGGCAAGGGCGCCCGCATGCCAGCGAATCCGTGTGAGCCCGCCAAGATCCACCCCTGGCGCTGCCTTGACGGCGACCGTCGACCGGGCTGTCATATCGAGACGCGAGAGGCCCGACGCCGTGGCGACGAAGACCACCCCATTCTCGGCAGGCGCGATGGAAACAGGACCGGTATCGGGAAGCGTCGCCACGATCTCGGGGGCCGCCGCGCGCGGGGAAAGGCGAAACAGCCGGTGCCCCGCGGTGTCGAGCGCGAGCACCCCGCCCCATCCCGCAACGGCGACGTCTCCAAGGCTCACCGGCGACAACTGCTCCGGGACGGGATAGGTGGCGAGCAGGCGTCCGGAAATGAGCTGAAGCTTGTGCAGCGAGGTCCGCGGCCCTTCGGAGCTCACCACCCACAAATCCCCCTGCCTGGCGTCGATCTCGATCGCGGCTATCTCGCCGAACCCGGAGGTCTGCGCGCCGGCCAGATTCGCCACGTGCTGCGAGAACTCGTCGACGACGGCAAGCTTGCGCCCCTGACGGTCACCGACGACGAAGCGGCGCGAGACCGCGTCGTAGGCGAGTCCCGCGGGCGTGAACCGCGGCGTGGTGAAGCGCAGCGGCTCGAGCGGCGGCCCCCCCGAAGGGGCGCTGGGCCTGGACTCGACCGCGGGTGGAGGACTGTCGAGAGCCGGCCGCGGTCGTTCCCCGGCGTCGGGAGGCGTCAGTGGTTGGACGGTCGGGGCGTCACCGGCTCGCGCGGCGGGGCCGATCTTCGACGCCAGCTCGGGCCAGCGTGGGAGCGCGCGCACGCGCCGGAAGTCATCGTTCGTCGCCGCGTCCACGGGCACGCCCATCGCAGCCAGCCGCTCGAGCATCACGATCGCGTCGTTCGGCCGTCCGCTCAGGCTCTGCGCCCGGGCCAGCATGTACATCAGCGCTGGATCGTTTTTGGGTCCGAGCTGGACGGCGCGCCACGCCAGATCGTGGAACGTCTCGAAGTCCTCACGAGTGGCCGCGGCGAGCGCCGCCTGCCGGCACTCGTCCACGCTCCGGCAGTCGGGTCGCCGCGCGGCGTCCTGGCGGAGCCCGCCGAAACCGAGAAGCAGCAGGAGCGTCAAGACGTGGAGCAGGGCCATGTGGGGTGTGTCGTCAGCGGGACTGGGCTGGGCCGCATGCTAGCATGCGCGCCATGTCGTCCGCCCGGTTCCCGCATCCGCTGGCGCTGCTGACCGGCTGCATTCTCGCCGCTGCGGTCTGCAGCTACATTCTGCCCGCAGGGCAGTACCTGCGCCACGAGGATCCTGCGGCGGGGCGGCAGGTCGTGGTGGCCGGCACCTACCACCGCGTGGAGCCGGCTCACGTCGGGCCGTTCCAGGCGATGGTCGCGATCCCGAAAGGCCTCGCGGACGCCGCGTCGGTCGTCTTCTTCGTGTTTCTCGTGGGGGGCGCCTTCACCGTCGTCGACGAGACCGGCGCGCTGCGGCAGGCCGTCGAATGGCTGGTGCTGCGCCTGCAGCGACGTGAGGCCCTCGTGATCCCGATCGTGTCGCTCGCGTTCGCGGCGGGAGGGGCGCTCGAGAACATGTCCGAGGAGATCATCGCGCTCGTCCCCGTGCTGATCCTCGTGACCCGCCGCCTCGGCTTCGATGCGGTGACGGCCGTGGCGATGAGTCTCGGCGCCGCGGGTGTGGGCGCGGCTTTCAGTCCAATCAATCCGTTCCAGGTGCAGATCGCGCAGAAGCTCGCGGGCGTTCCGCTGCTCTCCGGGGCCGCGTTCCGGCTCGTCTTCCTGAGCCTTGCACTGGCGTTGTGGATCGCCGCGACGTGGCGGCACGCGCTCCGGACCCGGCAGGCCTCGGAATCGCTGGAGATAACTGCCCCAGCGGGCCTCGACGCGCGCGGGACGGCCGTGCTCGTCCTCGTGATCGCGACGTTCGTGCTGTTCGTCTACGGCGTCATGCGCCTCGGGTGGGACTTCGATCAAATGGCGGCGCTGTTCTTCGCGATGGGGCTCATCTCGGGGGTCATCGGCGGGCTCGGGATCGGCCGAACCGCCGGCGCGTTCGTCACCGGCTTCACCGCGATGGCCAACGCCGCCATGCTGATTGGTTTTGCGCGGGCCATCTTCGTGGTGCTCGACCAGGGGCGCGTCATCGACACGATCGTGAACGCCCTCGTCACGCCGCTGCAGAACCTGCCCGTGGCGCTGTCCGCGCTCGGCATGCTGGGCGTGCAGGCGCTCGTGCACGGCCCGGTCCCGAGCGTCAGCGGGCAGGCGGTGCTCACGATGCCGGTGCTCGTGCCGATGTCCGACCTGATCGGCCTTTCACGGCAGGTCGTCGTGCTCGCCTACCAGTACGGCGCGGGGTTGACGGATCTAATTACGCCGACCAACGGTGCGCTCATGGCGGTCACCGCCGCGGCAGGCGTCAAGTATGGCGACTGGCTCGCCTTCGCGGTCCCCGTCTATGCAGGGCTGCTCGTGCTCGGCGGGATTGGAATCGTGCTGGGGATTTGGGGAGGGTACTAGTTCGAGGTTCCGGGTCCGGGGTTCGGGGTTCCGGGTTCGGGTTCAGGGTTCGGGTTCAGGGTTCGGGTTTGGGTTCGCAGTCGGGTGCCGCATACTGAGTCGGTGTTCTATTTCTTCCGCCGCGAGAGCGCCACGGTCACGTGCGAGTTGCGGCCGAGCGCAACGGGCTCGGGATTCGACATCGTCATCGTCGAACCGGGAAAGCCGGTCGTGACGGAACACTTCGCGACGGCCGAAGATGTTCACCGGCGCTGGCAGGCACTGCAGGAGCGCTTCAAGGGCGAAGGCTGGTGGGGCCCGACGGTCTCCGATTGACGCGGTCGGCGGGCCAGGGCGGTCTCACGCGTCGTAGATAGACATCCAGAGCGGGAACAGCGCGGCGAACGTGTCTTCGACGGTGGCCACGAGCTTGGGCATCGACGCCAGCGTCCGGGCTTCCTCGGGCTTCTCGCGCGACAGCCATCGGCCGACGAAGACCCAGCCTTGCGCGGCAGGGTTGCGGCAGTTGATCAGCCATTCCACCGCGTCGCGCGGGAGCAGATCGAGCGCCGGTCCACGGGTGCCGTACTGAATGAAGCCGCCGGACGTTTCCATCCAGTCGATCAGGTGGCTGCGCCACGCGCCGGCGACCTGCCGCTGAAATCTATCGAACGCCGCGAGCACCTGCTCCTGCCCCTCGTCCGCGTCCGTGTCCCGGCCGCTGTTGCCGAGGTTGAACCCGAGGCCTGCCCGCATCCAGTCGCCGCCCCATCGTGGCCCGCTGAACAGGCCGACGTTGAACTGCGGCTCCCTGCGCCCGCCATGATGGTAGGCGTAGATGTGCCCGCTGGTCCTGGCGTGATAGCTGTTCCGGTGGAACAGCTTGGAGCCGGACTGGCCCGCGCGCGCACGCGCCTCGACGATCCGCAGCGCGGTCCGCTGTTCGTTCGCCGAGAGCAGCAGCGCCTCCATCTTGGGACCGAGCGCGCCTGCGGCGTCGGGCGGCGCCAGATGGCCGAGCGCGTCGAAGTCGTGGGCCGCGAAGCCGCTGGCGGCTTCGGCGGCCGGCAGCGCGGTGGCGCGGCGGCGCGTCACTTCCGTCAAGAGGCTGCGTGCGATCGTATTGGACGGGTTCAGATCCAGAACGGTGGCGAGCGCGCCGGCGGCTTCCGCGAAGCGCCGCTGTTCGAGGAAGCAGCGTGCGAGGCGCGTCCAGGCCCCCTGGTTCGCCGCATCGCCGCGCGTGATCTCGAGGTTCACCTCGAGCGCCTCCGGGCCGAAGTTGTTGTTCCTGGCGAGCTCCACGGCGCGCTGCAGCAGATCGGCGAGAGTGGCAGACACTCGGAGAGGTTATCAAACTCGCTCCGAATGCCGAAGGATGTAAAGATTGTGCATGCTCATGCCCGCCGTTCGCGCCATGCTGCGCGCTCTCGCCGTCCTTGTGCTCGCTTCGATCGTGCTCAGCGCATCCCGCTGCTCCCGCCCCGGCGAACGATCGAGCGGTGCGGCTGCCCTGCCGCAAATCCCCGCTCCGCCAGACGTGGCGGCGGCTCCCCCGGACGCGAGTGTGACGGCCACCGGTCTGGCCAGCAAGATCCTCGCGCCGGGGCACGGCACACGTCACCCACGGCCCAACTCGCGCGTGACGGTGCACTACACGGGATGGACGGTGGACGGCAAAATGTTCGACAGCTCTGTTGCGCGAAACGAGCCGTCCACGTTCGGGCTCGATCAGGTGATCCCGGGCTGGACGCAAGGCGTGCAGATGATGGTCGAAGGCGAGAAGCGCCGTTTCTGGATTCCGGCAGCCCTCGCGTATGAGGGCCGCCCCGACTCTCCTCAGGGCACGCTGGTCTTCGACATCGAGCTCATCAGGATCGACTCGTGAGGCTCGTGCAGCGAAGGCGGGGTCTCAGGTGGTCGCGAGCGCGGGTGCAGGCGCGGCAGCTTTCCGGCCGCGGGTAAACATTCCCGCGAGCACCTGGACCAGCTCCGGCTTCGGCACGGGCGCAGTCTCGAGCGACACGCGCCCGGCGCGAATCGCGTCGCACACCGCATCCGGGGTGGGGTCTGCGGCAACGAGCGAATACGTGCGGCCAAGCTGCCGGATGTCGTGCAGATCGGAATTGCCCACCACAGGCTTCCCATGGTCGGCCGCCCATCGCGCCGCACGCGTGTTGAAGTTCACACCACCGCTCCAGAAGTAACTCCACTCGACGGCGTCGAACACGTCCGCATGCGTATCCATCCATCCGCGGAGGCAGGACGAATGCGGGAAGAACGGATGCGGCGCCACCACGATCCCATTACACCGCGCCTTGAGCGCCGCGATGTCGGCAAAGCTCCGCACCGCTTCTGCGGCGGCAGGAAAATTCAGCAGCAGGACGTGCCGGCCCTCGATCGTGCGTTCGAGGCCGGGAATGAGGGTGATCCCGAGGTCGTGTGCGTACGCGCACACCCGCGGATCGATGAACTGCCGGTCGTGGAGGGTGATGGCCAGCGCGTCGAAGCCCAGATCGTGGGCCCGGTCGACCAAAGTCTGCGCATCGTGGGAAATTAAGTCCTCCGGATCCTCTGCCGTATGCAGGTGGAGGTCCACTTTCAACGCCTTTTTCATCATGTCGCTCACGTGTCCAGAGAGGGAGCAAGGAACATTCCCGGACTTAACAAGCTCGTCAGGAAAGGAGGAGCTCCAGGTCCTCGGTTCGGAGTGTCCGGACTAGACCCGCGTCAGCCGTGAGAATGGCGTCGGCAAGCTCGCGCTTCGTCCGCTGCAGCTCGGCAACTTTTTCTTCGACGGTATCGCGCGCCAGCAAGCGATACGCAAAGACGTGCCGCGACTGGCCTATCCGGTGCGCGCGATCGATGGCCTGGGCCTCGGCCGCCGGGTTCCACCAGGGGTCGAGCAGGAACACGTATTCGGCCGCCGTGAGGTTCAGCCCGAGGCCGCCGGCCTTAAGGCTGATCAGGAAGAGCCGGCAGCCAGGGTCGGTCTGGAAGTGATCGACGCGTGCGGCACGGTCACGTGTCCGGCCGTCCAGATACTCGTACTGGATCCCGAGCGCATCCAGCCGCGGACGCAGCAGCGCGAGAAAGCTGGTGAATTGCGAGAATACCAGCGCCTTGTGCCCTTCCTCGATCACTTCGGACAGCCTCGGAATCAGGACGTCGAATTTCGCTGACGCTTCATGCGCGCGCCGCGGATCGATGAGGCCGCTGTGGCACGCCGCCTGTCGCAGCCGCAGCAGCGCCTCCAGGATCTGCATCTTCGACTTGTTGACCCCCTCGCGCGCCACGCGCGCCAGCAGCGTCTCGCGGTAGTGTGCGCGGAGCTCGTCGTAGTGCCGTCGCTGCGGGCCCTCGAGCTCGCATTGCAGCGTCTGCTCGGTCCGGCGTGGCAGCTCCGGCGCCACCTGCTCCTTCGTGCGCCGCAGCAGGAAGGGACGCAGCGCCCGCGAGAGCCACTCCAGATCTTCGTCGCCGCGCCCGCGCGCCCCGCTCGCCCGCTGAAAAGATTTGGCGGTTCCGAGCAGACCAGGATTGAGGAACTCGAAGAGGCTCCACAGTTCCCCGAGGTGGTTTTCGATCGGCGTGCCGCTCAGCGCCAGGCGGTGGCGCGCGCGCAGCAGCCGCGCGGCCTTCGCGGAGGCGGTCGCCGCATTCTTGATGGCCTGCGCCTCGTCGAGGATCGCGTAGTCGAACTCGATCGCCGACAAATCCACCGCGTCACGCCGGAGCGTCCCGTACGTCGTGAGCACGAGATCCGCCTCGCGGATGGACGCGGGGTCCCGGATGGGACCCGTGTAATCGAGCACCTTCAGCTGCGGGGCGAACCGGGCCGCCTCCTCCATCCAGTTGAACACCAGCGACTTCGGAACGACGACGAGGGAGGGCACGCGCGACGCTGCCCCTCGGCTTTGGCGGCAGCCGTCGAGGAGGGCCAGCACCATCACCGTCTTGCCGAGTCCCATGTCGTCGGCAAGGCAGCCGCCGAAGTTGAAGCGGCGCAGGAATTCGAACCAGCCCAGCGCCTCCCGCTGGTACTCGCGAAGCGTGCCCCGGAACGAGGCCGGGGGATCCGCCGGATTGACGCCGCCGAACGTACGCAGCTCCGACCGCACGCGCTCGAAGACCTCGTCGTACGCAATCGTGGGCTGCGCCGCGAGGAGCGCATCGAGCAGCGCGGCCTGGGATCGCCGGAACCGGATCGCGTCCCCCTCGGTCTTGCCGAACCCGGCGATGGCCGTGTAGCGCCGCAGCCACTCCTCCGGCAGCAGGCCGACGCTCCCGTCGTCGAGCACCACGACGTCCTCGCCCCGGGAGATCGCGGCGAGCAGCTGCGGAAAGGGAGCCGACCGGCCGTCGCCGAAATCGATGTCGCCATGAAGGTCGAACCAGTCGATCCCGGACGACACCTCGAGCTGCATGCCCACGGGCGAGCGAAACGCGCGCCCCTCGGCCTCGACGCGCCATCCTTCGTTGACGAGGGTATGCACGACTTTCGGGAACTGCTCTGGCGAGATGCCCAGGATCTGCCGCGACTCGAAGTGGCTCCACGTGTAACGGAACCCGAGTTGATGCAATCGGTCGATTGCCGCCTGCTCCGCCGTCCGGTTACGCCGGACGAGGCGGCGCCGCTCCACGTCGTAAGCGGTGGCGCCCGGCGGACCTTCCACGACGATGCCGTCGTAATCGAACTGGACGGACGCGCGCAGATCCTGGCGCAGCGCGTACGGGTTCTGGCGTTCGGGCCTGCCGACGCGAATGCGCGGTCGGGGCACGCCGTCCACGATGTCGTAGCGAAGGTCGACTGGCAGCGACCGCGGGTCGAGACCGGAGCGCGCCAGCGTTTCCAGCAGGGTGCCGGCCTCGGAACGCGGGATGGCGATCGGACCGAAGCTGCGCAGGCGGGCAAGCCACGCGAACCCACCCTCCAGGTCCAGACGCGCCATTGTCGTTCTCGTGAAGAGGAACCCGCGGCTGAGGAGCAGCACGGGCTCCCGTAACGCCATCCGCTCGGCGCCGCGCACGAACGCCCCATCCAC
>JBBWZJ010000011.1:0-4416 GCA_039648985.1 Acidobacteriota bacterium
CGTGTAGCGTTCCGCGAAGGTCGCGAACGCCTGGCGCGAGGCGAGCGATCGTCCGAAGCGCGTCGGGTTGAAGCCTTCGACCGGGCCGGCGAAAAACTTGTCGGGCTCGATGCCTCCGCCGCCGTAGACCTTGCGTCCGGCGTCCGTGAACTTCAGTTCCGAAGCGTTGTGCTGCCGCTCGGCACCCGTCTGATCCCGGTAGGTATAGGTGAGGTACTCGTCGAAGCTGCCGTCCCACGGCCGCTGAATCATCCGCCCCGAAGGCGTGAAATAGCGTCCGGTCGTGACCGCGACCCCCGCGCCTTCGCTGATCGGGTAGACCGACTGGACGAGCGCCTTGCCGAACGTGCGTTCGCCGACGACGAGGGACCGATCGTGATCCTGCAGCGCGCCGCTGACGATCTCGGACGCGCTCGCACTCCCGCGGGTCACGAGCGTCACCATCGGGAGGTGCGTGTACTGGCTCTCCTCGGTCGCGCGGTAATCCTGGTTCGAGTTGGGGACGCGGCCGTGCGTGGACACGATCATGTCGCCGCGGGGAAGAAAGCGGTTCGAGATCCGGATCGCCTGGTCGAGCGCGCCGCCCGGGTTCTCGCGCAGATCGAACAGCAGCCGCTTCATCCCCCGCGCCGAGAGCTTCTGCAGGGCGTCGCCCATTTCGCGGTCGGACGTCTCGGTGAACTGATCCAGCTTGATGTAGCCGGTGTCCTTGTCGATCATGAAGGCGCCGCGCACGGTCGTGATGTTCACCTCGTCGCGCTGCACGTCCATGTCGATGAGGCCGTCGTAGCCGGCGCGCTTGATTGAGATGTTGACGCTCGTGCCCTTCGGACCTTTCAGCTTCTTGACCGCCTGGTCGCTCGTCCAGCCCTTCGCGTCCTGACCGGCGATGCGCGCGATGATGTCGTTGCGGCGGAGTCCGTTCTTGTACGCTGGCGAGCCTTCGAAGATGGACTGTACGGTGATGTCGCCGTCGAGCACCTGGATGGTGATCCCGAGGCCGTAATAGTGCCCCTCCTGCCGTTCGCGCATCTGCGCGTACGACTTCGGATCGAAGAAGCTCGAATGGGGATCAAGCGTATGCAGCATCCCGTCGATGGCGCCGTAAACCAGCCGGTCCGACGGCAGTTCGTCGACGTACTGTCGGTCGATCGCGTCGAGCGCGGCGGTGAAAACGCGGTATTGCTGCGTCACTTCGTCCTGGCGGGCGAGCGCGGTGCTGCCAAAGAAACCACCGGCAAGAGCGGCAAGCAGGACAGCCAGCACGGCCGCCGCAAGAAATCGGGGAGTGCGCATAGACGGATCGTAACAGACCAAATAGCGGTACCGCAACGACTTCCGGGCAGAAGGCGAACGGGGTCTGCCTTGACCCCGTTCGTCGGGGTTCCTATAATGCGAAGTGCGCCACCCAGTCGCCTCCGCGCACCGGTAATTGTCAGTCAGCCAAGGATTTTTATTATGTTGGGTTCCATCGGGATGCCCGAGCTGATCATCATTTTCGTGATCGCTCTGATCATCTTCGGGCCACGCAAGCTGCCCGAGCTCGGCCGCTCCCTCGGCAAAAGCATCAACGAATTCAAACGTGCGTCCAACGAGCTGAGGAACACCCTCGACGAGGAAATCCGCGTGGAAGAGACACGCTCCGCCGAGCGGCAGCGGGTGGCCGAGCCGGCGCGCCCGTACGTCGCCCCTGACGAGCACGGCGTGCCCCGCCAGTCCGGCGAGGTGTAGCCCGGATCATGGCGCTCGTGCCCTTCCCAGGCGCAGCTGCGCCCGACGACGACCCGCATATCCATCTCACCGACCCCGACGTCTTCGAAGACGCCGGGGCGAAGATGTCGTTTCTCGACCACCTCGACGAGCTGCGCAAGCGCCTGATCAACTGCGTCCTCGCGCTCGTGGTCGGCTGTGTCATCTCCTTCATCTTCATCAATCGCATCTTCGCCTTCGTCATGCTGCCCCTGCAGCAGATGCTCCCGCCGGGCGGTCGTCTGATCTACACCCAGGGGGGCGAAGCCTTCATGCTGTACGTGAAGATCGGCGCACTCGCGGGGCTGGTCATCGCGATTCCGCTCATCCTCAGTCAGCTCTGGCTCTTCATCGCGCCAGGCCTCTATTCACACGAAAAGAAGTTCGCCGTTCCGTTCGTGCTCTTTTCGACCGTGTTCTTCCTCATCGGCGCCCTGTTCTCTCATTACGTGGCGTTCCCGTGGACCTGGAAGTTCTTCATCAGCTTCGAAACGCCCTACATGCAGTTCATGCCCAAAATTTCCGAGGCATTTTCGCTGTATGTCACGATGCTGCTGGGGTTCGGGCTCATCTTCCAGATGCCCACGATCGTACTGTTCCTTGCGCGAATGGGCGTCCTGACCGCCGGGTTCCTGCTGCGGCACAGTAAGTACGCCGTGCTCATCATCTTCATCGTCGCCGCGGTGATCAGCCCGGGAACGGACGTGGTTTCGCAGTGCATGATGGCCTTTCCCATGCTCGCCCTTTATGCAATCAGCATCCTGGTTGCGTGGATCTTCGGCAAGCCTAAAGCCGCCTGAATAGGGCACTTAGCCCTCCCGCTCGCTCACGGCTGGATTGACGCATCCGGCCGAAGAGCCTACACTGACAGGATGAGTCGACCTCCGGCTCCGATGTGTTCTACAACGGGACAGCGCACCAGCAGAGGTCGAGGAAGGTTTCGATGCACATGACAGCCCACGCGAGAATTTCCGGATTGGCCGTGGCACTCCTGGTGACCGCGGTTCCGGTTCTTGCGCAGAGCACCGCGCAGCAACCAACGGCACAGCCGTCTACACAGAGCTCGGGCGCGCAGCAGGCGCCGGCACGGGTGGGGAGCGACACGGAGACGCGCCCGGCGACGACGACGTTCGAAGGGGACACGGGCCTGTGGTTCGTGCCGACGGGGGAAGTGCTGCCGGCGAAGCGCTGGTCGCTGAGCGCATACCGCGTGAACTTCGACCGCGACCAGGGCTTTACGGACGTGTCGAACTGGCCGGTGACGGGCGGGATCGGCATCGCGAACCATCTGGAGCTGTTCGGGGCGTTCACGGTCGTGCGGCGGATCGACCGGGACGTGCGGGCGATATTCGTCCCGACGCAGCCGCGGGCGGGCGGCGTGGTGAACGAGTATCCGTTCGTGCGCCAGGGCTGGTCGGACAGCCAGCTGGGGGACCTCACGATCGGCGCGAAGGTGAACCTGGTGTCGGAGGGCGACCAGCGGCCGCTCGCGTTCGCGGTGCGCGGGCAGGTGAAGCTGCCGACGGCGAAGGACACGGACGAAGGCGTCGGCACAGGCAAGCCGGACTTCAGCGTCGACGGGATCCTCAGCAAGGACATCAACCGGCGCGTGGAGCTGGCCGGCTATGCCGGGTTCATCGTGCGGGGGGACCCCTCGGGCGTGGATCTGAGCAACGGGCTGCGGTGGGGCGTCGGGGCGGGGCTGCCGTCGCGGGCGCGGCTGCGGCTGACGGCCGAACTGCACGGCGAACGCTACTCGACCAACCGGGTGACGCTGACGTCGCCGATCATCGGGCAGGACGGGAGCATCTCGCCGCTCGTGACGGACCTGAACTCGCCCGTGATGGCGTCGTTCGGGCTGACGTGGCAGGGGCGCAACGGCCTCTTTGCGGGCGCGGGGATCGGCTGGAACCTGCACATGGATGCGCGCAACCACTTCTTCACCGGCTACGACAACCGGACGGGGGACTCGGACGGCTTCCAGATGCGGCTGGGCTATCACCCCGGCGTGCGGGTCTACGTGGCGCCGCCGCCCCCGCTGCCGCCGCCCCCGCCGCCCGCGCCCGCGCCGCAGCACACGCTGACGGTGACGGCGCAGTGCGACCCGTGCACGGTGGATGTCGGCAAGGTCTCGACCGTGACCGCGACGGCGCTCGACTCGATCGGCTGCGCGGTGACATATGCGTGGAGCGCGCCGACCGGGACGTTCACGAGCGGCACGGCGCGGCAGACGCCGTGGACGGCGCCGATGCAGGAGGGGACCGTGCCGGTGACGGTTACGGTGACGTGCCCGAGTGACGGCAAGACCGCGACCGCGACGGTCAACGTGCAGGTGACGCGGCCGGCGGTGAAGGAGTTCACGTTCGAGGACGTGCACTTCGACTTCGACCGGTATTCGCTGCGGCCGGAAGCGACGCGGGCGCTCGACGAAGCGATTGCGACGCTGCAGCAGAATCCGGACCTGCGGCTGGAGATCGAAGGGCACACGTGCAACATCGGCACGGCGGAGTACAACCTGGCGCTGGGCGAACGGCGCGCCACGGCGGTGCGCGACTACCTGGCGAGCCGGGGGATCGGGGCGGATCGGCTGCGGACGGTCAGCTACGGCGAAGAACGGCCGAAGCACGACAACGCGCGCGAAGAGACCCGGCGCCTCAATCGCCGCGC
>JBBWZJ010000016.1:0-2589 GCA_039648985.1 Acidobacteriota bacterium
GGGTGCACGGGACGTTTACCTCCGATGGCTCACGCTTCGAAGGCAACGGTCACGATGCCGGGAGATATTCGCAGTCGGCACCCATGCATCTGCTGCTGGACTTGCCACGCATCCATAGCTCGGCGGGCGCACTCGATCTCTTCCTGACGCGCGCGACCATCCAGAACACCTCGTTCACCGGCAACCACGGCGACCACGGCGGTGCTGTTCTGGCGCAATCCTCCACGGTTTCGCTCCAGGTGGTGACCGCAGACAGGAATTCCGCTCTGTCGGGCGGAGCGATCGTCTCCCTGCGTGGAGGTGTTCCGCTCGACGACGATACGCTCGGCGGAGCGCTCGAGCTCTCCAACGTCAAGATGCGCGGCAACACCGCGAGCGAGGACGGCGGCGCGATCGTCACCAACGGCGACGTGCACGGAGTGGACGTCCTGTTCAGTGGAAACAGGGCTGGCCGCAACGGCGGCGCGATCGCGTTCAGCCCACCCGAGAAGAACTTCGCCGCGGCTCAGGCAGGCGCGAACCCGGCTCAGGTTCCCCTGATGCCCGCCGGGTCACTCTCACTATCCAGGGCCTTCCTCCTCGACCAGGTCTCGGCTGGGCCGACCGTGGACGGCCAGTCGGCGGCGGCGCTCAGGCTCGGGAACGTGCTCGCGGTCAGGAACGGCACCCGCGACTCGAAGGCGGCGGTCCTTCGCGGAAGCGGCATGTCCCTTGCGGGCTCGACGCTGGCGGACAACACGGCAGCCGGCCTCGACGTCATTCCGGGCGGTTCCGGGGCGACGCTCGCCAACACGATACTCACAGGCAACAAGGGCGGCAACTGCTCCTCCGGTTCCGCTGGCGTGACGGCGCTCGGAGGCAACGTGCAGAACCCCGCAAGTGACTGCGGCGACGCCGTCTCCCGATCGGATCCCGCCCTCGACAGCCGTTATGCGCCCGCCCTCACCAGCTCCGCCAGGAACGGCGGCAGTCCGAACGCCTGCGCCGAGGACCCCCTCGTTGGTGGCGTCGACGTCTATGGCGAGGAGCGTGCGCCGTCGAACTGCTCAATCGGAGCGGTCGAGACGGACACCAGGCGAGACTTGGAGAAGAAGATCACGTCGATGTCCGGCGGGAGGGTGGGCGAGGAGCAGATCATGCTGGGTGGCATGGCCTTGTTCGTTCTCTGCGTCCTCCTCGGTCTTCTGGCAGGGTTCCGCCACAGGCGGCGGCGGAGGCAGTAGCCGTCATCATGCCCTCGCGCCCGCCCCAAGAGGGCAGCAGTGCCGCAGGGCAGCCAAGCAACGACCAATCGGAAACCGTTCATCATCAGAAGGGATTGACGTGATGCGAACGTTCAAACTGGCCTGCGCCGCCGCACTCTCCACGTCCTACGTCCTCGCCGCGCAGCCGGCGGCCGGTCAGCGCCCCCCGCTTCCGGGCGAGGTCAGAACCGACGGAGGCTGTTCCCCCGGCCTGATCTGGCGGCAGGCCTTCACGGGCGATCACCTCTGCGTCACGCCTGCGGCACGCAGGATCGTCGCGCTCGACAACATGAGCGACAGGCCGCGGCACAGGACCGGCTTCGCCGGTGTCATACTCGCGGAATGCCTCGAAGGGTTCGTCTGGCGCGATGCGCGGCCGGGCGACACGGTCTGCGTCTCTCCGGCCGAGCGTGCCGTGATAGCGCATGACAACGCGGTGGCGGCGTCCCGCGCGCCCCTCGTCGGCGCCCTCCCGCCGGCCGCGCCGGCGAGCGTCTATCGCACTGGCGGCTGGTCTCCCTGGATCTCGAGGGACGGAGTACAGTATCGCTACCGCTGGGGATGGGATCCTGCCGTTCCCGCCTTCGCAAGAACCATCGATGCCCTGTTCGAAATCAACAACCAGACCGCCGCGCCTTGGAAGGGCAATGCGCGCGCATGGTCCTGCTCCGGCACGCTCGGTTCGAACCAGGCCGTCGTGCTCGCACCGAGCCAGCACGCGACGATCAGCTTCAAGGCCGACAACTGCGGAAGCCTCGAGGCACCTTTCTTCAAAGGCGCGGTCGTCCGGTCCTCGACGTACTGACGGCCCTCGCGCCCCGACTGGCGCTGCGAGGCCCGCACGTGTAGTCCGACATCGTGAAGGACTTCACCACCCTCAGGCTGTTCGCGCGCGTCGCGCGGCTGGGAAGCTTCTCCGCCGCCGCCCGCGAATGCGGGCTCGCGCAATCGCAGGTCTCGCGCATGATCGCCGATCTCGAGGCCGAACTCGGCGCACGCCTGCTCGCCAGGACGACCAGAGCCGTCGTCACCACAGAGGCGGGCGCGGAATTCCTGGCCAGGATCGAGCCGATCCTGCTGCTGATCGAGGACGCGGAACTCAGCGTGCGCGAAGACGGCGCGCTGCGCGGCCATCTGCGCATCGGCATGCCGGCGAGCTTCGGCAATCGGGTAGTGCTTCCTGCGCTCTCGAACTTCACCGCACTCCACCCTGATCTCACGCTCCAGATCATGCTGGAGGACAAGGTCCAGGACATGGTGCGGGAGGCCGTGGATGCTGGCATTCGGATCGGCGGGCTTCCGGACGCCATCGGAACCTCGAAACTCCTCACCTCCGTCCAACGGG
>JBBWZJ010000032.1:0-17933 GCA_039648985.1 Acidobacteriota bacterium
CGCCGCGTCCCCGTGCCTTGCCGAAGGACAACGGCGCCGTTGGGTTTGACGTGGTCCCACGTTTCGCTGGAGCCGTCGGGCCACTCCACCGCGAGACCCCGCATGTCGGAACGCTCCCCCAGGCCGAAGTGAACCCGCACATCGCTGGCACTCAGGTAGCTCGAGTCCGTATGCACCCTGCGCCACTGCGGCGCGGCGCCGTCCCGCAGGAGCGCAACCCGTGCGCCGATGCCGGACCGATTGCTCTTCGTGCCGACCAGGCGCACGTCGAGCCAGTGCTGCCGGGCCCCGGCCTCGTTGTGAAGAAGGCGCACGGAGCCGTTGTTGTTGGTCACGAGGACATCGACAGCCCCGTCGTTGTCGATGTCGCCGATCGCCACGCCGCGGCCGACGTCGAGGCGCTGGAACGCAGGTCCGCCACCATCACTCACGTCGGAGAACCGGTGCTGGCCGTCATTGTGAAACAGCAGGTTGCGCTGACCGTAAGGGTACGGTTGGGCGCGCAGCGATTCGACGATGGTGACCGCGCCGTTGGCGATGAACAGATCCAGCCGCCCGTCATTGTCGTAATCGAACCAGCTCGTCCCGAATCCGGTGAAACCGAAGGTCGGCATCGCCAGGCCATCGTGCGACGTCACGTCTTCGAACGGCCCCTTTCGGTTCCCGCGGAAAAGCGTGGCGCCTTCTCGGGTGAGATTGGTGACCAGCAACGTCAACGTCCCGTCATCGTCTACTTCCTCGGCAGTGACACCCATTCCGGCCTTTACGCGGCCGTCAGCGTTGTACGCGACACCGGCTTCCAGGGCTGCCTCGCGGAAGATGCCTGCTCCCTGGTTCACCCACAGCCGGTTGGCTGCCGTGTCGTTCGCGACAAAGATGTCCGGCCGGCCGTCCCCGTTGAAGTCCGCACAGAGAACACCAAGCGCCGGTCCGTAGGAGGATCCGATTCCCGACGACTCAGTGACGTCGACGAATGTGCCGTTGCCCCGGTTGCGAAACAGCCGGGAAGGGACGGGCCTGTAGGCCATCGGCGTGCAGTAGTCCGGCTCGCCGGTGGGCGCATAGCAATGCTTGTTGCCCTGGACCGTGAAGTCCACATAGTTCCCGACGAAGAGATCCAGGAACCCATCGCCGTCGTAATCCAGGAACGCCGCGCTGGTGCTCCATCGAGCATCATCCACCCCGGCCTTGCCGGTGACGTCGGTGAAGGTGCCGTCGCCGTTGTTGTGGTACAGGACGTTGCGCCCGACGTTTGTCACGTACAGATCGAGAAACCCGTCGTTGTCATAGTCGCCAGTCGCTGCCCCCATGCCGTAGCCGATGTGACCTACGCCCGCGCTCTCGGTCACATCGACGAAGTGCAGCGTGCCGGTGGGCGACAGCTGGTTCTGGAAGAGCCGGTTGCCGGGCTTGACGCCGGCGGGCGGTGGGAAAAGCGGTGGCTTGCCGGGATCGAGCGCGGTGCCCTGGATTAAGTAGACGTCGAGGTCGCCGTCGTTGTCGTAGTCGAAGAGCGCCGCTCCGGCACCCATGATCTCGGGCATGAAATGATCGCCTGTCGCTCCAGTGACGTGCTGGAACGACAGACCCACGTCGGCGGCGATGTCCCGGAACAGCGGAGCGGGCGCCGCCGGAATGCCGAGAGCAACCACCGCGAGCACCAGGCAGCCGTGGAGCCTGTTCATGCCGTTTCGGCGGTCGTCACCGTTTCGCCAGGGCCGGAAAGTCTCTCCCGATGCTCGCCAGCAACTCGGCCTGACCGCGAGCCGCTGCCTGCTCCTGGGCGGTGCGGGCGTACCTCAGTGCTTCTCCGCTGTTCCCGGCCCGTGCGTACGTGGCCGCCAGCGCATAGAGGTAGCGGGGCGTGCTCTCGTCCTCCGGCGTGAGCGTCTTCAGCAAGTGCTGAATGGCTTCGTCGTATTCCGCCTGGTTGGCCCGAAGGCGACCCAGGTGAAAATGCGCCGTCCGATCATTCGGCCGATTCTCGATGGCTTCCTCGAACTGTTGCACGGCGTCGTCCAATCGGCCTTGCTGCTCGGACAGCACACCGAGATTGACATGCGCGTCGGCGTAGTACGGATTGATCTCGAGGGCTGCGCGAAACGCCCTTTCTGCCTCCTCAGGTCGACGCTGCTTGAGCAGGAGCACGCCGTAGTTGTAGTGAAGATCGGCCTGATTGCGATCGAGATCGAGCGCAGCGCGGTAGTGCTCGGCCGCCGATTCGTACTGACCCAGGCGGCCATAGAGGGCGATCAGGTTGATGTGCGCCTGCACGGCCTTGGGGTCTACGCGCAGCGCTTCCTGCTGCTCCTGAATGGCCTCGTCGATCTTGCCGGCGCGTTCGAGGTCCGCTCCGCGACGAATATGAGCCACGGAGCTCATGTTGAGTCGGCCGACTGCGCCCCGCAATGGGTCGTCCAGCGGCGGGACCGACGTTCTGTTCTGCTCGTACCAGCGGATCTGCTGCCGATACCGTTCGTCGTCGCCCAGTGTGCGATAGACGAGCGCGAGCGCGTAATGAGCAGCGCCATAGTCCGGAAACAACTCGACTGACCTGAGGTACGCGGCGGCCGCGGCCGTGGCATCGCCCCGAGCCGCAGCCACGCGCCCCATGCCATACTGGGCCTCGGCGCTCTCGGGATGCGCCGTGCTGACGGTGTGATAGACCTCGCCACTCTCCTGCCATTTCCCGATGGCGAGCAGACTCTCGGCGAGTTTCAACTGGGCGGGCACGTACCCCGGGTGCATGCGCAAGGCGTCGGCCAGGGTCCGGGCCGCGTTCTCGTGACGTCCCTGGACCGCCTGCACCCACCCCAGGTAGAAGCGCCAGCGAAACGACTCGGAATCGAGTTGCTGAGCCCGCCGATAGCAGAGCGCGGCGGCATCGTACTGCTCGTAGGCGTCCAGCACCATGCCCAGCGCCCCGACGGCCTCGGGATCTCCGGGCTGCGCCTCGGCCGCTGCATAGGCGTGCTGAAGCTGCTCCCGAATGGCCGGCAGAAAATTGCCCATCTCCAGCCGAGGCAATGAGTCCTGGCTTGTTGGCTGGAGGCGCGCGTCCGCGGGGCGAGCGAGCGCCAGAGCAAGCAGAAGGATGACCGCCCGGCTATCGGACACGCCCGCCGCCCGGGCCAGAGCGCAGATTGGCCCCATTACGCTCCGAGTATCATCCGCGCCGACGCTGTGTCAAGAGAAGCGTCCCGGTCTCAGCGCGATAGCGTCTCGTCACGCTCGCAAAGTTGATCAGGGAATTTCATTTGGGCGGACTGGCGGCGGTGCACGGACATGTCGTCCCCGTCGTGTGCAAGCACACCTCGGGCGGCGAGAATCCCGGGAGTCGCTGAAGGGTCGGCCCTAACGAAGGTGATCCCTACTCGAAGGTGATCCCTACTCGGTCCGCAGCGCCGCGAGCGGATCCACCCGCGAGGCTCGGAGGGCCGGAACCGCAGCGGCGAGCAGGATTGTGGGTAGGACCAGGGCCAGAACGATGCCGTAGGTGACCATGTCGGTCGCCGCCATGCCGAACAACATCGTCGCGAGCACGCGCCCTGCCGTGACGGCGAGCACCACGCCCGCGACCACGCCCATGCCGGCGACGCGAGCGGCACCGCCCAGCACCAGCCGCAGAATGGCCGCGCGCGAGCCGCCGAGCGCGGCGCGGATCGCAAACTCGCTCGTGCGCTGGACGGTGACGTAACTCATCACCGCATACACCCCCGTCATGGCGAGCAGCAGCGCGAGCGCCGCGAACGCGATGGACAGGCTGGTACGAAACCGCGGCGCGGCCACCGAGTCCCCCACCATCGCCTCCATCGTCGTGAATTTCATCGCGACGGCCGGGTTCATGCCCCGGACAATCTGCTCGACCGGCGCACGGAAGGACAACGGCTCACCCTGTGTCCGCATCACGACCTGCACTTCGTTCGCGCGGAACGGATGCTGCGCCAGGGGCATGTATAAGGCAGGCGCTGCCGGTGACGCTGGCGAGTCCTGGCGGACGTTGCCAACGATCCCGACGATCGTCATCCACTGCATGCTCTCGCCGTCGAGGCCGCACTGGATCCGCCGGCCCAGCGGATCGGCATCGCCAAAGCTCTGGCGCGCCAGCGCCTCGCTGACGATCGCCGCCGGCTGGCTGCCGTACCGATCCGCGTCCGTGAAGTCGCGACCCCGCAGCCGCGGAATTCCCATCGTGGAAAAGTACCCGGGGCTCGCCAGGCTGAACTCGGCGTGCGGCAGCTCCTGCGCGTGGTGCTGCATGGTCCCCTGCCCCTCGATGGCGTACCCGCCGTTCGACCCGTACTGGCCGGTCGGCAGCCCCATCGCGCCAGCAACCGAGGCGATACCCGGCACCTGTCTGAGGTTCTCGAACAGCTCCTGTTCGAATTGCGTCACACGCACATAGTCGTCGAGCGTGCGTGCGGGTGCATGCGCGTACATCACCAGCACCGCATCAGTCCGGAACCCGAGCTGCACCGACATCAAGGTCAGAAACGACCGGAACAGCAGGCCGGCGCCGATGACAAGGACGAGCGAGAGAGCAATCTGCGCGACCACGAGCGTGGTGCGCAGCGACCCGGACGCGTTCCCCAGGACACCACGTGCGCCTGCGCGCTTCAGCGCCTCGGACAGGTTCACGCGGGAGGCTTGATACGCGGGCGCAAGGCCGAAGCCCACACTCGAGACACAGCACACCGCGACGGCGAACAGAAGCACCCGCCAGTCGATGCTGACGTCCGCAAGTCGCGGCAGCGGTACCGTAGCGGCGCCTCCCCAGAGCAGGAGGTTGGTCCCGATCGTGGCGATCATCACGCCCAGCACGCCGGCCGCCAGAGCGAGCACCAGGCTTTCCGCGAGCATCTGCCGCACGATCTGCCACCGCGTCGCACCGAGGGCGGCCCGTACGGCAATCTCGCGCCCTCGTGCGCTGGCCCGGGCCAGCATGAGATTGGCGACGTTCGCGCACGCGATGAGCAGCAGCAACCCGACGGCTCCCATCAGGACGATGAGCGTCGTACGTACTGGGGCGACGAGCTGGTCCCGAAGCGGCTTCACCGTGAATGTCTTGTTCGTGTTGCTGGCCGGATAGGCCGTCGCGAGCCTGGCGCTCAACGCCGCAAGCCGGGAATTCGCCACCGCGACGGTCACCCCTTCGCGCAACCGGGCGACGACGCGATAGTTGTACGCGGTCCGCTCCAGGTTCTGTGGATCCCTGTCGCCGGCGATCCAGACGTCGGTCGCCTCAGGGAACTGGAACGACGGCGGGAGCACGCCGACGATCGTATACGTGCGATCTTCCAGGTGGAGCGGCTGCGCGATGGCACGATCGCCACTGCCGAAATTCCGCACCGCGAATGGCAGGCTCACGACCGCGGACCGCTGCGCATCGTCCACGTTGAAGAGCCGGCCGTACAGCGGCGGCATCCCGAAGATGCTGGTGAACTCGGTGTCCACGAGCACCGCGCCGGCGAACTCCGCACGATCGGCGATCTGCACGCCCATCGCGCCGCCGTAGTAGCTCGCGATCGATTCGAACGTCTGGCGATCGGCCCTGAGGTCGAGGAAGTCGCCTCCCGTGAGCCTCGGGATCGCACGGCCCCGGTCTGTGAACACGGTTGACGCCGCGACAATCCTGTCGGCTCCGGGATAGCGGAGCGGCTTCAGCAGCACGCCGTCGACGACCGTGAACATGGCGGTGGTCGCGCCGATGCCCAGCCCGAGCGTCAGGACGACCGCGGCAGCGAATCCCGGATTCAGCCGCATCATGCGGCCGGCGTGACGAAGATCGGCGGTCAGCGACATGGGGCCCTCCGAGACACCGGTTGGACGATCTGCCGCTCCAGAGGGTTGCCCCTCCCATCGGGCGGCGAAAAACGCCTGTTGGACTCGACAATCGCGACACCGATGCCCAGTTCTGGCGCGGTTTCGCGCATCTATTGGTATGGGGATCGAGACGTCTGTCAAGCCGGCCAGTCGCGCCGGCCTTCATCCCTGGCGCGCAGGGCGTCCCGTCGTCGGGCGGCCACGAAGTCGACGGTCACAGATACGACCGGCACGTCCGCATTGGTCAGCGCGTGGAGCGCTGAGCAGGGCGGTGGAGACGACAAGATGAGGCGCACTGGTCTCGGATGGTCCGCCCGCCGATGGGGGCAGCGACAGGGAGCGCCCGAACGCGCTCTCCATGCTGCCCCTGCGCGGTTCCCATCCCGAACCCCGAACCCGAACCCGGAACCCCGAACCCGGAACCCCGAACCAGCGCAACTACTGGACCGGCGTCGTCGCCGTATTCACCGTCGCGTTCGTGTAGGTCGCGCCCGTGTTGTTCTGGAATATCGTCGCGCGCTGGTCGGTGCCGAACGAACGCTGGCCGGTCGATCCGATTGACGTCGGATGCGCTTCGGCAAAGTAGGACGCGATCGCATCGGCCGCCGACACGTTGCAGGTGTTGGCCGCGAGCACGACCACCGTCGCCAGCATGCCGGGACCCAGGTTGACGATGTACCCGCTCTTTACGATCCCGTTCGCATTGAGGTCGGGGCTGATGAATCCCGCGGTGCTGCCGGCCGGCGCCTTGGCCAGATCCGCGAGGCTCTGCGCATAGCCGCCGCTCGCGCAGCTCGACGAAAACGTCGACTCCGCGCTGTTGATGGCGCGCATCGAGCCAATCGCCGACGCCTCGTTGCCGGACATCCGGGCGCGGAGCAGACCGGGAATCGCGATGGCCGCGATGATGCCGATGATCGCCACGACGATCAGCAGCTCGATGAGGGTAAAGCCCTTCTGGTGACGAACTCTCATGTGTTCTCCTGTACAACCCTTTACATGTAGATGAGCTCCGGATTTCCGCCGTGCTGACCCAAGTGGGCAAAAGCAATGGGAGTGCCGTCTCGCCTTGGGCCGGCGCGTGTCACGAAAAGTTTTTTCCGTACTGCGAGTTACACCCGAAAACGAATGCCGTGGAGGATGCCTGGCGCATTACAATCCCCGTCGAGCCGGAAAGTTCTGTAAGCCGTGATTGGACCGTCATCGCAGACAGGTTCAACGCGGCGCACGCACGTGTGGCGCTGGCCGCCGAAAGGTAATCAAGTGATGGCTGGACCACGGGCGCGCGTTGTTGCGATAGGCCTTTGCCTGCTCATGTCGGGCGGGGCCGTCGCGGCCAGGCTGGGCGCGCAGGACGGCGCGGTGCCGGCTGCCTTCCGCGCGACGAGCGGCCAGAGCTCGACGGCGCAGATTCCCCGGGGCCCATTCCGGTCTGGTGCGGTGGTCGTTCAGGTCTCGGTGCTCGCGCGCGACAAGGCCGGGCATCCCGTCACCGATCTCACCCGCGCCGAGGTGACGGTGGCGGAAGAGGGCACCCCGCAGGAGATCGTGGCGTTCGAACGGATCGCCGTTCCCCGCTTTCGGGCGCCCGCCACTCCGGCTGCGGCGGGCACCCCCCCGTCCGACGTCAGCTCGAACGAAGGCGTCTCGGGGGCGCGCGTGTTCATCCTGGTGCTCGATGCGCTTCATGTCGCCCCGGCCCGGAACACCGCGGTCAGGCGTTACGCGAAACAGTTCATCGAGGAGAACGTAGGCCCGGCTGATCTCGCGGCCGTGCTGTCGCCCGGCGGCATACCCTCCGCCACCGAAGACTTCACGAGCGACAAGGCCCGGCTGCTGGCGGCCGTGGATCATTTCACGGGCACGAAGCTCGTGTCAGCGACCGTGGAGCGCGAGCGGGAGAGCCGCCAGTTCTACGACGGCAATCCCATGCACGGGGGCAAGGACCCGAGCGACGGCGAACGCGCCAACAGGGCGGCCTCGCTGACGAGCACGCTCGAGGCGATTGCGACCCATGCGGAGCGGATCGAAGGGCGACGCAAGGCCCTGCTCCTCTTCAGCGAGGGAATCGACTACGACACGATGGACATCTTCGGCGCCGCGCAGCGCTACGCATCGGAGGTAGCGCACGCGATGACCCGGGCCGCCGGGGCGCTCATGCGCACGAACGTCGCGATGTACGCGATCGATCCACGCGTGCTGAGCAGCGCGCAGGGGGACATCATCGAGACGCCGATCAACGACGCGAGCCCCGGCATGCCGGGCGGGCTGTCGGAGCGGGCCATCGAAGCGGAAGTCACCGCATCGATTCGCAGCCTGCGCGACCTGTCGCAGGCGACCGGAGGCTTCCTCGCCAGCGACAAAGGCATCGCGCGCGCGTTCGAGCAGATCGCCGAAGAGACGAGCGATTATTACGTGCTCGGCTACAGCCCCGCGAAGCCCCCGAAACCCGGCGAATCACGCAGCCTGACGGTCAGCACGACCCGTCCGGGCGTGACGCTCGTCGCCCGAAAGGGCTACGTCATGCCACAGCCCCGGGCTGTCGTCGCAGCGCCGTCCGAGGATCCGATGATCCAGATGGGCGGCCCGCCCCGGCAGCGCCGGAGCATGCCGGCGCCGATCCTGTCGCCCGCCGGGCCGGCATCGACACCCGGGGTGCCCGGTCCGTTGGCGCAGCTGCTCGCCAGCCCTCTTCCCAAGGCCGGCTTGCCGCTGCGGGTTCAGGCGGTGCCGTTCTTCGGGTCGGACGGCAAACCCGTGCTGCAACTCGTTGTCGAGATCCTCGGCGCGGGGCTGCAGTTCGACGAGCGCGGCGGCCGCGCGCACGAACGCGTCGAGGTCGCGTTGCTGACGGTGGACGAACGCGGCAAGGCGGCCAACGGCCGGTCGACGGCAATCGACCTGAGTCTGCCACCCGAAGAACTGGCGCGGGTGCGGACGACGGGGGTCCGCTGGCTGTCGAAGCTGGATCTGGGTCCCGGCCGGTACCAGGTGAGAGTGGCGGCTGCGGCGGAGCGGACCGGAGAGTCGGGCCTCGTCACGATTGTTGTCGAGGTTCCTCGATTCGATCGCGAGAAGCTTTCGATGAGCGGGGTGACGATGACCTCGCTGCCCTCGGTTGTCATGCTCACCCGCGGGAAACCGTGGCTGGAGTCGAGCCTGGAGACTCCGCCGTCCGCAGCGCGAACCTTTGTCGCGGGCGACCGCGTGACCGCAGCGGTCCAGGTTTACGGTCCCGACCACGGGCAATCGGAGGCCGCCGTCGTCGCCGCCCTGGAAGGTCCCGCCGGCGACGTCGTGTCACTCGCGCCGGTGCCAGGCACGGCGGGGCGCGCGGGCGCGCGCGATGTCGTGTTCAAGTTCGACACCGGTCCGCTGCGCCGCGGCGAGTACGTCCTCCGCATCGTCGGGACGCTGCCCGGCGGGAGCGAACGCGTCGAACGGCGCGTCCCGTTCCAGATCATGTGACCGCGGCACTGCGGCACTGAAAGGCGCGCAGTCGGTGCGCTCCGCCTTACTCTCGCATGTAGTGGCAGGTATATCCGCCGGGGTGCTTCCTCAAATAGTCCTGGTGGTAATCCTCGGCGCTGTACCACGTGGAGGCGGGCTCGATCGTCGTCGTGATCGGCCGTTTCCACTTGCCCGACGCCGCGACGCGCGCCTTGACACGCTCCGCCGTGCTCGCCTGCTCAGGCGTCTGCGGAAAGATGGCCGACCGGTACTGCGTCCCCACGTCGTTTCCCTGACGGTTGAGGGTGGTGGGGTCGTGCAGCTTGAAGAACCATTTTTCGAGCAGGTCCTCGTAGGAGAGCACTGACGGATCGAACGTCACGCGGATCGCCTCCGCGTGGCCCGACTTGCTGTCGTGCGTGTCGTGGTATGTCGGATTCTCGAGCCAGCCGCCGGTGTAGCCGACGTCCGTGTCGATCACGCCGGGCACGGCGCGCAGAATCTCCTCGACTCCCCAGAAACATCCTCCGGCGAGCACCGCGACCTCGCGCGGCTGCCCGCCCGGAACGGTCGCGCTTGTCGTTCCCTCCTCGTTCGGCATCAACGTCCTCCGCTCCGATTATGACAGCCGGGAGATTGCAGGTTGGCAGGGGAAGTTGGCCGCGGAGCCAACGCCTTCGAACCGTGAAGGGGAAACGATCGCGAGGACTCGGGTGAGAACGCCGGGAGTCGTGAAAAAGGCTTTGTGCGGAGCCAGGCCGGGCAAGCAGGATAGCTGAAGTCCGAAGGGCTCTCGGTCCTTCGGACTTCAGCTCTGCCTCCGGGGGCCGTCGCTAGTCGTGCGTGAGCCCGTCGGCGATTGCGCGCCGCCGCTGGCGCGCGACGTGGTTCATTCGTTCTGCGAGCTCGCCAAACGCGTCTGCGACTCTGCGGAGACGACGATTCTCGCGCTCCAGTCGCTCCCGCGTCTCCCGGCAACGCTCCAGCTTCAGACTGTCGCTGCGATCCATCATGGCGCCCTCCTCACCTGTGTGAGGAGCAAGGGTCCGACCATTCGGCGAGGCGAGCTCGACTGCTAATTACGAGCAGTTTTCACAATCCTGCCCGTGTGGTCTCGTCCCTTTCTGACAACGTGAAAAAACTCCAAGACGGCATTCGCGGCGCGTCCGTTACACACTGCTGAGCCGCTATAGCTGGGCTCTCGGAGTCAAAACCCTCGAGCCGGCGGAGGTCGCAGCAAAGAACGCTACCTATAGCACTTCGATTTGTCGTCGGAGGCGGCACACTGGATCGCATACGGGATCCAGTCGACGATGAGGCTGGCCCGGGTGTCGAGCAGGCTCAGATGGGGTCCCAGGAAGCGGTACTCGATGTCGGGGGGCAGCCGCGGCAGGAGCGCGAGGATGTTTGCCGGGACCGTCGAGAATGGTCGCTCTTCCGGGTACGACCCGTTGACGCGCTTCGCGATCTCGCCTGGATTGTCGTCCGTGAGATCCGCCCAGGTGCTGTCGTCCATGTGAAGACGCAGCACGTTCTTCATCTCGCGGCTGATCATGGGCGTGAAGATGTCCCCGCGTTTCGCGCGCGCGCGGGCAACGCGGATCCTGGAGGCGAGCGCGTGCACCGCCTTCCTGACTTCGGCGGGATCGTCGACGGTCAGCGAGGGCAGCCCCTTCATCAGTTCGCTGCGGAGCTCGACGTAGGCCGACACGCGGGCGGTGAAGTCAGCCATCGAGTCGCCAACGACTTCCACCTTGAAGCGCGGCACGCCCGCAGGATCGCCGGGCTTCGGCTCCTGGGCATAGCCGGGGCAGGCAAGAAGTATCGCTATCGCGGCCGCGACCGGCGCATGTTCGATGCTCATCGTCCTGGATTGCGCCCTATTGTATGTCCCGGCCCGGGCTCCTTCGAACAACTTACACGTGCTACGTGCTACGTGCTACGTGCAACACGTGCTATGTGCGACGTGCATCGCGTGGCACGTCGCACGTCGGACGTGGCTCGTCAGAGGTTTTTGGACGTCGAGCGCGTGGCACGGTGCACGTGGCACGTTGCACGTCGGACGTGGCACGTCAGATGTTGCGCGTAGTCTTCGATGGGATGATCTGCCGGGGAACACGCCGTCACGAGAGCGGGACCAGATCGGCGAACACGAAGCCGTCCCGGTTCACTACGGTGCCGACGGTCACGTTGACACGATGGCGGAACATCGGACCGGCGCACGCGAACGAGTGGAACTCGCCGTTCTCCCCGCACGCATCGACGTCGTGTGGCAGCGCGTCCAGCAGCGCGCCGTCGAACGGGCGTCCGGCGAACGACGGATCGAGCTTGCGCGGGTCGATGCACGTGAGGCGGGCCTCGAGGCCGCCGTCGATCATCTCGCGGGCGAGTGCGGCCGTGGACTTCGTCTTCCAGAGCGGGAACAGGGGCGCGAGACCGGTCCCGAGCAGGCGCTCTTCGCGGTAACGGCGGACGTCTTCGAGGAACAAATCTCCGAAGGCCACGTGGGTGAAGCCGTCCTGCACGGCGCGGCTCACGGCGCGCGCCATTCGCGCCTCATATTCGGCATTCGAGCAGGGCCACGAGAGGGGCACGACGTGCAGCGGCAGCCCGGCCGCTTCCGCCTGGCTCTCCAGCAGGTCACGGCGAACTGCGTGCATCGCGACGCGGTCGAACGCTTCGTTGGTCGTCGTCAACAGGCCCGCCGCGGCGTCACCGTGCTGCTGCCTGAGCAGATGGAGCATCCACGCCGAGTCTTTGCCCGTTGACCAGGAGACCAGAATCTTCATGCGATGGGTTCTCGAAGGGTTGCGGTTTCCCGCTGCCAGAGGTGCGCGCAGCCGGGACGATCGTCGGCGTCGGCTCGGCACTCGGGTCGGACGACCAGTATACCGATCGATCACGAGTGCGTCCGCCACCACCTGGGCGGGATCGAGGAGCAAGGCCCCTTCTCCTCGAGCGTCCCTGGCCGTGCTCGCAGGCGCATGGCCAGGTATCCAGCGGGAGGCTCGGGATCCCTGGGGTAATTGCGTGAGCACTCGGGTGAAGCGACGCTTTCCGGCGCTTTGCCCTCACTGGCCGCTGATATAATTGAGCGAGTCCGACAGGAGCCTGCGAGTGGTTCGATGGCCTTGAGCCTCAATCACACCCTGACGATCGGCGTTGTTCGGCCCTTCGGCCGGTTCGCCGCCGGTTGGGGTGTTCGGGCGGCGGCTCCGCCTGATGAGCTCCGCTCCTCCTGCACCGCGGATGCAACGGCTGTCGCGTCGTCAATTGTCGCAGGCACGCACGTCCGAGCCGATCGGGGATCCCAGGGTGCATGAACAGTTGCGAATGAACACCGACCGCTTTCCTCTCGCCGGGATCACCGAGCTCGATGCTGCCGTGCAGCGTCTGCTGACGATCCGTTCTGCGCACCAGCGCGCCGGCTCGCCGCTGCTGAAGCAGGCGATGTCGGAGATCGACCAGGTGATCGAAGAGCTGCAGGTCATGTTCGAGGAGCTGTCGCAGGGGCGCGACGATGTGCAGCGGATCGTGGCGGCTGTGGCGCAGGAGCGGCGGCGGCGGGTCGAGTTGATGGAGGCGCTGTCGGTCGCGTGCGTCTTGACCGACGCGCAGGGCACGATCCTCGAAGCGAATACGTCGGCGCTGCTGCTCCTGGGCGGTTCGGTCGAGGGCCTGGGCCGCGATTCGATCTGCACCCGCGCGGCGGACCCGGGCGCCTGCGAAGCGCTGCTCGCGCGCGCCGCGGCCGAGGGGAGTGTAGTCGACACGCTGGCCGTGCGCGCGCACGCAGGCGGCCCTCCCCTGTCCGTGATGGCGTCGGTGTCGAAGCTGCGGAACCTGGAGCCCCCGCTCTGGCGCTGGTTCCTGCAGCGCGCGTGATATACTTTTCCTCTTGTCGCCTCCGACTGTGGGCCGCTAGCTCAATTGGCAGAGCAGCAGACTCTTAATCTGCGGGTTGATGGTTCGATTCCATCGCGGCTCACCACTTTCTCCTAACAAAACATCAATCTCCGACACGTCGATGTCCTCGACGAATGCCTCAGGTTGCGCCTGGGTTGCATTTGGTTGCATCGCATCGTCATCGTCGAGGCGATCGACCGCGCCGCGATTCGCGCCCGGGATCAGATGACCGTACGTGTCGACGGTGATCTGGATGCTGGCGTGGCCAAGCTGCTCCTTGACGTACACCACGCTCTCCCCCTGCTGCAACAGCAGCGACGCGAACGTATGCCGCAGATCGTGAATGCGGATATGACGAAGGTTTGCCTTCTGAAGCATCCGCACGAAGACGTGGCGCACGTTGCGTTCCTCGAGCGCCGGTCCTTGCCGTGAGGGGAACACCCAGGGCGGCATCTCCTGGCCCTTTTTTAGCCAGCGCGCCTGCTGCACCCTCCGCCAATCCAGCAGTGCCGTCATGAGCTGGGCGGACAGATCCACGCGTCGGCACTGATGCGTCTTCGGAGTCGTGAGGACGCCCCGGACCCTGTTGCGCTGCACCACGAGGAAGTGCCTGTTACAGTCGATGTCCCCCCACTGCAGCGCGATCTGTTCCCCGAGTCTTAACCCGGTCCGCAGCGTCAGCAGGATCCAAGGGTACCAACGCGGGAAGTCCCTGCGCGCGACCGCGACGAGATGCGCGGCTTCCTCACGCGTCAACGGCTGAATCAGCAGTTTGGGTTCATCTCCGCGGCGCAGGTATCGCCCCAGGCGCAATGCCGGATTTGCCGGCAGCTTGTCATCCTCGACGGCCTGCGAGAGCAGCACGCTGAGCGTGCGGGCGATGCCGCGGACCGTATTCACCTTGAGCCCCTTGGCGCGACTCGCCGCTATCAGCTCACGGCAATCGGCCCGAGCGATCGACGTAATCGGCCGTTCCCCAAGGAGCGGCCGCACATGGCGTCTGAGGTTGTCGGTGTAGAAACGGACGGTGCTGGCCTTCAGCGTGGCCGTGACCGACCGGAGCCAGGCGTCTGCGTACGTGTTCACGGTCTCGACGACGGCGGCCTTCGGCTCGTCGAGTTGCAAATCACCGCAGGCGAGGCGCTCGCGGATGCGCTTCGCCACACTCAATGCTGTCGCGCGGTCACCGATCTTCTTCGCGCGGCGACGCCCGTCGTGAGAGATGAATACCCACCAGGCGCTCTTATGAAACTTGACCTTAACGCCCATTGTGGCTCTCACACATTTTACAGGCCGCGCAGCACGTCTGCGACGACGGCGTCGAGACCGACCGGCTCAGAGGCGCGGAAACCGGTAATCCAGCTGTCGAATTCCGAACGTTTCACGAGCAGCTTCCCGCCGACGCGGTAGTGCGGCAGCGGACGAGACGAATGCACAAGGTAGCCGCGCAACGTGCGCACCGACAGGCCGGAGTAGGCGGCCAGCGCCTTCAACGCCAGATATCCGTCGCTCGCTCCTCGATCCCTGGCGGCTGGATCGTCGGGCGCCAGTGCGTCAGACAGAATGCGAACACTCCCTCGTTTAGGAAACCCCTCTCGATGGCGGCCAAAAGACTCGGTCCTTCTCACGCCCATGGTGCTACTCCGTGTCGATCGCTTCGTGCAGCTTTCCGGGCCATCACGTAAGCGCCGACCCTGGTCACCGCCGAGAGGCGGTCAAGCCCGCCAGCCCCGAACGGGGTCGGAGCGAAGCGGAGAGGCTTGACGGGCTTGAGGGGTGCCCAACAATCGCGCCGTGATGGCCCGGAGCGTTCATGTGTTCCGTGCTGCTTCGCTGCCGCGATGACACCGGCTTCGCGGAACTGCTGGACGAACCTCGAGCGAAAACCATCGGCGGCCTCTGGAGCGCCGACGCCGGATTGCGCGACACCACGCGCGCCGTGAAACGGGCAGGCCTGGGCCCACTCGTCGGGTTTGATTTGAAAAAGGGGCGTGTGGGCGCTGGGCCCACACGGCAAAGGACCAGGGTTAGTGAACCGTGGTCAGGAGGCGACTGGCGGCGCCGTCGGAGACGAAGCGTCCGTCTTGCCAGGGATGCATTGACTGACTTGTGTCAGCCCCTGCACGCAGCCCCAGACGTGGGTTTGTCTCGTGCTGCTCCGCGGAGGTGTACGCCTCCGCGGCGTGCTCCTGCGCCAGGTCGAGCCGCTGCGTCACCTCTTCAAGCAGCGCATCCTCCGCGGCGGACGGTCGTGCCAAATGACGCGCTGATCGTCGTCGGCGAGCTCGATTCGTGGCTCGAGCGTTGGCTACGTTCCGGCGGGTCGGTATGACGCGGAACAAGAGTGGGACCCAGGGGCCGATGTCGCGCATGCGTGGACAAAGCTCGAGGAGGCCCCACCGCATGGAGTTGCCTTGCACGATCTGAAGAACGCAGATTCCGAACCGATCCGTTACACTCGCCAAGCTCCCGCGAGCATCTGGGTGGACCGGCGGGAATCAACCTGCTGGGGTTGGCTATTGCAAGTGGGCCAGGCAAAAGGGTGTTGGTGCGCTCGCCAGCGTGTGGTCGTGACTCGTCGCAATGTCCGTTCCCCCCGCACCCACAGACCTGAGGAGTTCGATGCCGAGAGCTAGCCGGAGCTGTCGCGCCCAAGGGTCCGATTCCCACACGGCTCACTATTCGACCCGCCTGCGATCCCCTTCGCCACCCGGCTCTCGGGCCCGATTCACTGGGCTGCGGTTTGACAACAGGAGGTTTATAACTACAATGTAGTTTCTATGGCGGACATTCTTGGATCGTTCGAGCAGGCCGTTTTGCTCGCGGTGATACGGCTTGATGAGCGGGCCTACGGGCGCGCGATTCTCAACGAAGTCGCGGCGCGTCTGGACCGTGACGTCGCCGCGGGCGCTGTGCAGTCCACACTGGAACGGCTGGAACGCAAGGGGCTCGTCCGGTCGACACTCGGAAGCGGCACACCGATCCGCGACGGCCGTGCGAGGCGGTTCTATGCCGTGTTGGCTAAGGGGCGGCACGAGCTGAATGAGGCTCGCACGACGCACGACACGATTTGGCGCGGCTTTGCTCGACCGCTGAAAACGAGGTCATGACCATGTCAAACCCGCCTGCGGTTGCACAAGCGCTCCTGGACCTGCTTTTGCCCGTCGATGCGCGCGAAACCGTGTCGGGTGATCTGCTCGAAGAATATCGTGACGCCAGAACTCCGGCGCTCGGCCAGCTGCGCGCGGATTTCTGGTACTGGCGACAGGTGGGCGGCATTTGGCTGCGCGCGTACTGGTGGTTCATCGTGCCCGTCGTCCTCCTGCTCGTCGTTCACGACATCTTCAACACGTTTCGCGCACCGTCTGGCGGGTCGTATCTTGACGGCCTCCCCAAACTCGCCCTTGCGCCGCTGTCACCCCTCGTCGGCGTTGGCATTTTCGTGCTGGCGGGCGCTTACGGGGGGTGGCGCACGCAACGATGGGAAGGCGGATTGGTCGCCGCAGTAGGGACGTTCGTCGTCGTATGGCTGTTCATGGCGATTTGGTGGAACGCCACGTTCTACCCCTTCGCGCAGGTGCAGCAGTCCAATCCCTACTGGATTCAGGCGTGGCAATGGAGCACCCATCGGGCCCACCCGCCATCGTTGGCCGGTTTCAATCCCGATACGCCCGATGAGACATTCCTCCGCTGGGTCTTTTGGGACAACGTCGGAGCTCTGTTCTTTGCAGGCATCTCAATGCTGATCGTGTCGGTGGCTTGCGGCAGCATCGGCGGCGCGCTCGCGCTGATGGCGATGCGCCGCCGTCCTGCGGCGATTCACAAGACTTGAGAATCGCACGGAGCAATCGCCCAGAGCCTACGTAGCCCGACGCACGCCGTCGAGCCGAGCGGGCCAACCGCTGATGATGTTCCAACCCGCGAAATTTGGGCTCACCACTTTTGCTCCGACTCCTTCGGAGATTTTCAGTATCTCGCAGCTCCATAGGTGGCGCCTCTCGTCCACGATGCTCGATTAATCTCGATCTGAGACTGTTCCGCCCCGTTACGAAGCGGGGCAGTTTGGCTGACGGCCCGTTCGGTCCATGATCGGCCGTATCGGCTAACCGCGTGCCGCGCGGCCCTTGTGCTGGCCTAAGATGCGACGGGTCCATAATCGGAGGCTCACGCCATGATGATCGCCGTCGTGCTCTTAGCATCCTTGAATGCTTCCGTCCAATTCCCGCCCCGTGACCCTTCAGACGCGTGGTATCGCAGCCATCTGCCTGTCACGCTGAAAGTGACGCAGGACGTGCAGGTCAAGCCCTACTCCCGATCGCAGCGCCATCAGCGTGCCACGCTTGAGATCGGCGGTGATGCGAAAGCCTTCACCATCAAGCAGGGGGAGACGTTCCAGATGATGGAACTGCTCGGAGAGGGCGGGTGCCGAATTCGATTCCTGAAGAAAAATTACAGTCTCGGGTCCTGCCCGTGGTTGGAAGGGTTCGCTAGCCGCGAAACCGACATATACCAGCCAGTTACCACCCCTCGACCCAGGGGACTCGGACCGCACGCGCGTTGATTCCGCCGGGAGGTTCAGCATGCGGCGCGCGCATCGGAAAGCTGGGCGCTTCCCCAAGGACCAGCGACGGCGCTGGACGCGTCTCAGGTGCGGGGTACGGCGGCAGCGCGCGGAACGTGGCGCTCGGTGCGCTGCGGGAGACCACGACCGCAAAGAGTGAGGCGACCAGGGATGCGAGGTTGAACGGCGTTAA
>JBBWZJ010000054.1:0-2896 GCA_039648985.1 Acidobacteriota bacterium
GCGGGCTCGTTGCGCTCGGCCGTCGAGAGCACGACCCGCGGCGCACCACGGGCTTCCAGGGCCGCCAAGGTGGCATCGAGCAGCATCCGGCCAACGCCATGTTCACGGTGTGCGGGATCCACCACGATGTCGTGGAGCACTCCCGCCGGCCCCCGCAGCGACATGTAGTCGAACCCTTCGACGCCGGCGTAAGTGTAGCCCAGCACCTGGCCGTCCCGCTCCGCGACGAGCACGACGACGCTCGAGTCCTCGAGCTGCGTGCCCAGAAACGAGCCGTATCCCTGCTGCGTTCGCGACGTCGCCGCGATGAAGCGCTCGGGATCGAAGTCGTGATGGATCTGGACGAGAAGCGCACCCAGTCGGCCCACCGCCTTCATGTCGGACGGCGCGGCGGGACGGATGACGATGCTCACCGATCGACCTGCGCCATCGCTTTCTCGCCGTAGCGCGGGCCGGCCACCTTCTCCGGGGCGAGGGCCGCATCGAGGATCGCCATCTCGTCCGGCGCGAGGCGCACCTTCGCGGCGGCGACGTTCTCCTCCAGGTACGTCCGCCGCTTGGTGCCGGGGATCGGCACGATGTCGTCGCCCTTGTGCAGCAGCCAGGCGAGCGCGATCTGCCCGGCCGTCACCCCCTTCCGCGAAGCAAGGTCGCGGACCGCGGATGCCGCCCGCACGTTGGCGTCGAAGTTCTCGCCCTGGTAGCGCGGGTCGCCGCGGCGGAAGTCGCCCTCCGGATATTCCTCGGCGCGCTTCACGGCGCCGGTGAGAAAGCCGCGGCCCAGCGGCGCGAAGGGCACGAGGCCGATGCCCAGCTCGCGCAGCAGCGGGATGATGCGCGGCTCGAGGTTGCGCTCCCACAGCGAATACTCGCTCTGCAGCGCAGAGATGGGGTGCACCGCGTGCGCGCGGCGGATCGTCTGCTCGCCGGCCTCCGAGAGACCCAGGAAGCGCACCTTTCCCTCGCGTACGAGGTCGGCCATGGTGCCGACCACGTCCTCGATCGGCACCGCGGGGTCTACGCGATGCTGGTACAGCAGGTCGATGCGGTCGGTCTGCAGCCGTCGAAGCGAGCCTTCGACGACCTCGCGGATGTGCGCCGGCCGGCTGTCGACGCCCGTCGACGCGCCGTTCTCGATGCGAAAGCCGAACTTGGTGGCGATGATCAGGCGATCGCGCGCGCCCTTCAGCGCCGCGAGCGCGCGCGCGAGCAGCTCTTCGTTCCTGAACGGACCGTATACCTCGGCCGTGTCGAGGAAAGTCACGCCGAGCTCGATCGCGCGATGGATGGTCGCGATGGACTCGCGCTCGTCGCGTTCTTCCGTCGTGCCATAGGCCTGGCTCATTCCCATCAGGCCGAGGCCGAGCGCGGAGACGGTGAGGCCCTGGGTGCCTAGCGTGCGGGTGGGCAGCATATGCGTGTGCGGCTACTTGAGCGAGATGAAGGCGAGCGCGTTGTTCGGGTTCATCGGGATCACGAGCTGGTTCGCGCCGGCGTCGTAGCACATGGAGGCGGCACTCGGAATGTTGCGGGCGATCAGCTCGGCGGGGCTGCCGGGCCGGATGCGCGACACGCCGCCGAACCGCACGCTGCTCACGTACTTCGTTCCGTCGGGCATGATCACGAGGCCATCGTTGCCCGCCTGCGCGGCGTGCTCCGTCTTCACGAGCTGGCCGGCCGGCGAGAAGGTCAGCACGGCATCGTCGCCGATGTTGACGACGACGATGTTTCCCTCGGGATCGAAGGCGATGCCGTTCGGCTGGAAGAGCGGCGCGCCCTGCACGAACACCGAGGCCGTGCCGTTCGGCGCGATCTTCCAGACCTGCCACGTGGCGGGGTCCGGCCTCTCGCCGAAGGCGCCGGTGCGCGTGGCGTACACCGTCCCATCGTTCGTGACTTCGATGTCGTTGATCCAGTCGACGCCCTGCATGCGCACTTCGCCCGCCGGCGCGCCGGTCTTCATGTCGAACCTCCGGATGACGGCGATGCTCGCGTCCGTCGCCGACGTGCCGCCGTCGCGGTCGGCGACGTACAGCATCCCGTTGACGATGTCGCTGCCGTACGGCTCGTTCAGCACCAGGGCCGGTGTCGACCTGACGCGGTCGGCGGGACTCTGCACACCGATCCACCGCGCCGTGTTCACGGAGCCGTCGTGATTGATGAACGACACGAAGGCGTCGTTGGTCAGCACGTTCTGCGTGACGCCCCGGTTGGGCACGACGATGACGCCGCGATCCGGATCGTACGAGCAGCTCTCGGCCGAGTAGATCGCGCCGTAGACCTTCACGTTCGGCGAGATGGCGTCGAACGATCCGTTGGGCGCGGGGGTGACGGGCAGCCCGAGCGGATTGCCGACGACGTACGGCGGAGCTCCCTGCGGCTGCTGTGCGAGCGACGCGCCGGGAACGATGCCGATGGCCAGCAGGGCGGCACCCGCAAGGGAGGGGACCCGTCTCATCTGTGCTCTCCAGGATGGGTGATGCAGTAAGGTAGCCCGCCCGATCAGGACGCGGGTGGCCCGGCCTGATATTGCTGGTCGGTCACCTTTTCCATCCAGTCGACCGGCTTTCCGTCGAGCGCTTCCTGGATGGCGATGTGCTGCATGGCCGTGGTCGCCGTTGCGCCGTGCCAGTGCTTCTCGCCAGGCGGACCGTGCCGCTGAACCAGTCGCTCGGTCCCTTCCCTGATGGCTGCGAGCCGCTGCGGGTGATCTTCATCGTTCGGTTCTCCTTGTGACGCTTCTCAGAACTCCTGCCGCGTTGGACGGAACAGGATCTCGTTGATGTCCACGTCGTCGGGCTGGCTCATGGCGTAGGCGACCGCCCGGGCGAACGAGTCAGCGGGGATCGCGATCTCGTCGTACATCTTCCGCATCGTCGCCGCGACGTCGGGTTCG
>JBBWZJ010000063.1:0-3033 GCA_039648985.1 Acidobacteriota bacterium
GTGGGGTTTCGGCAACTCCCTGGAGTGGGCCACCTCCTGCCCGCCGCCGCGGCACAACTTCACGTCCATCCCGCGCATCCGCTCCGAGCGGCCGGCCTTCGAGTACCACTACCCGCACCTGCTGGAGAAGCTCGAAGCCGAAGCACACGCCGGCAATCAGCACGAGCATGCACCCGCACTCACGAGGGCTTCAAGTCGCAGCGACGACGATGACCAGGGCGACGCGTCGCCCGCGTGATCGACCGTCTACGCCATGGTCTCGAGCGGCCGGATCTCACCGGTGGCGCTGTTCACCAGCGCCGCGTGGTCCAAGCGAGCGCGCAGCGGCAGCACGTCGTAAATGGTCGCCGTCAGAGCCGGCAACTGCGTGAGCGACGCCCGAGGCGCCACCGAGCAGTGCGGCACCCACATGCCGTGCCGGTAATGCTTGTGCAACTCCGCGCCGGTGGCCAGCACCGCCGAGACCACCCGTTCCTGACGGGCCACGAAGTCGGATGTCACCCCGGCCAGCAGCCAGGCGCGGCCACGGCGGAACAGCCCCACCCCGTCGAAGCTCAACTCCACGGGTTCGCGCTCACCCAACGACGACAGAGCCGCCGTCACGGCAGCCTGCTCCCAGGTCCGCAGGACAGCATAGGAAACGTGCGGCACGTGGTGCCCGTGGGTGTGCGACCGCAGGCTCGGCACGCCGCGCTCTTCCAACCGGTCCCACAGCGCCCGCAGCGCGCGATCCGACTGGCGGTCGAAGAGCAGACAGACGGCTAGTGCCACGGCGAGCGATAGGCGTCAGCGGGGTAGATGAGCGGGATGCCCAGTGACCTGCTCGATCTGCGCGGCGGCAGTCTGCAACAACTGCGACCCGAGGTCGATCAGTGCCCGCGCCGCCGCAATCTCCTCGCCGACCAAGGGCTGCTTCGAGTCCCTCGGATTCCGGTATGCGTCGCCGCGAGCAGTCATCGCGCGGTCCTCCCTGACCCGCGCGGTCGCCGTCGCGTGGGTGTGCGTGTCGTCTTCGTCGAACTCGATAATGACGTGCCATCCGGTGTTCTGCATCGCGATCACTTCCCAATTACAGAGTGTGCCACCGTCACGGGTGAGGCCAGCTGGTTTCCGGAGTTCTTCGGCATCTACGGAACACCTGTGTGCGGCGCCTCCGTCAGGCAGCTGCCGCGGACTCAGGCAATCGTTCAGGCGTGATCAGCCAGGCCGACACGATGTGCGCAGCGGCTTCCCGACCCCGTGACAGTGCCGTCGGCCAATGCGAGGCTGCCAAGCCCCCGCCGTGATATGACACGTGACGTGGCATCAGCGGAGCCTCGCGAACCCCTACTTGGCGCGGGCGGCCAGGAGTAGCTTCGGAATCGGGTGACGGCATCGTCACTCCAAGTGGTCTTCGTCGGGGGGATCATGAGCGCCTTCACGGTCGAGATGGCCAATTCGCCGGGGCAGCTGGCGCGCCTGTGCGACGTGCTGGCCACCCGTGGCGTCAACCTCGTCGTCTGCGGGCTCGCGCACGGCGGCGGCGGCACCATCGCGTTCATCGCAGACGATGAGCCGGCGGCGCGCGGGGCTCTTCAGGCCGCGGAGATCGACTACGTGGAACGGCCGGCCCTGACCGTCCGGCTGGAAAATGTGCCCGGTGCCGGCGCTACCGCCTTTCGCACGCTGGCCCAGGCGAACGTCAACCTCGACGTCTTCCTGCCGATCCGGATCTTCGACGACCAGTTCTACGCAGTGATCTGCCCCGATGATCTCGACGCGGCCGCCGAGGCGCTCGGCGAGCAGGTGGTCAGCGGCTAGCGATGCACTCCGAACGAGTGATCGGGGCATACTGCTCCCAAGCGCCCGCTTGGCTACACGCTCTCGGTCAGCAAAAGGCCGTCGAGCTGTCCCATCGCGGCTGCCATGCCCTCGTCCATCCCCATCGCGATCAGCTGTTCCATGGCCTGGGCTGTCGGGAAGATCGTCGTGATCTGCATCCGCGTCCCGTCTGACTCCTCGTGCAGGCTGACGCGAATCGTCATGACGGGCATGTCCGGATCGGGATTGCCGTCGGCGTCGGCGAAGCCGTCGACGAACTCCAGGTAGCGGGGAGCTTCGACCGCCGATACGCGCCACCACCCGTGCTGAGTGTCGCCCTCGGGGCCGGTCATGAAGTAGGTGACGCTGCCGCCCGGGGTGAGGTCGTGGCCGACCACGGTTGCCGGGTAGGTCGGCGGTCCCCACCACCGCTCCAGCTGGCGCGGGTCCTCCCACACCTGCCACACCCGCGCGGTCGGCGCGTCGAACCGCGCGGTGATCGTCATCGTCAAGGACTCGGTGTCCTTCTCGACGGAGGTAACGGTCATGACATGTCTCCTTTGCTGTCCGGGGTGCGAGGGCTGGTGACGAGGTCCTCGATGCGGCCGAGGCGTCCTCGCCACAGCGCCTCGATCTGGTCGAGCAAGCGGTGCGCCTCACGGACGGTGCCCACCTCACCGCGAACGCGCTGCTCCCGCCCTTGCCGGTGCTTGCTGACCAGGCCGGCGCGCTCGAGCACCGCCACGTGCTTCTGCACTGCAGCGAAGCTCATCGGGTAACGACGGGCCAAGTCGGACACGGAGTGCTCGCCCTGCAGGACGAGGGCCACGATGTCTCTGCGGGTCGCGTCGGCGAGCGCGTGGAAGACCTGATCCGCTCGATCGGCGCCTACCAGTTCTACAACCATCAAGTTGTACGTTAGCCCACGCCGACGAGCCACACAAGAGCCAGGCCCTCGCGAAGCCGGTCCTGCGGTGACATGTGCCACGCGACGCTTGATTCGGCCGAACTATCGGCGGGGCCGTGGCTATTGCGTGCCGGCGGCACGACGCATCGGTCGATGTTTCGGTTGCCGAGCGTTCGGGAATCCCCACTACGTCGAAAGGAGGTTGTCATGCCTGGACGATCAGCGAACGTGAAGAACGAGAAGCAGTACGAGGCGCTCAAGGACAAAGGCATGTCCAAGGAGAGAGCCGCGAAGATCGCGAACTCACCAAGAGCGTCAAGCCACGG
>JBBWZJ010000069.1:0-7351 GCA_039648985.1 Acidobacteriota bacterium
CAGGCCCCGCACCAGCCGTTTCGTGATGTCGTCGCGAACCGAATCCCAGTCGTTTGAGGACATCCTCGAGCATCTCCGCGTCATGCGCGGATTCGACTTCACCGCGTACAAGCGCGCGAGCCTGATGCGGCGCGTGGTGAAGCGCATGCACACCGTCGAGGTCGAGACGTTCGAGGACTATCTCGACTACCTGCAAGTGCACCAGGAAGAGTTCGAAGCGCTCTTCAATACCATTCTCATCAACGTCACCTCGTTCTTCCGCGATCCGGACGTCTGGGACTACCTCCGTGCGGAGGTGCTGCCGGCCCTCCTCGCCGACCGGCCGGCCTCGTCACCGGTTCGTGTCTGGAGCGCGGGGTGCGCGTCGGGCGAGGAGGCGTACAGCATCGCCATGCTGCTTGCGGAGCACATGGGGCTCGAGCACCTGGCGGAGCGCGTCAAGATCTACGCGACCGATGTGGACCATGACGCGCTGACGCAGGCGCGCCACGGAAGCTATCCGGCGCGCCTGGTCGCCGACCTCCCGCCCGCTTTGCTCGACAAGTATTTCGACGCGAACGGCGACACCTTCGTCGTGCATCGCGATCTGCGGCGGGCGGTCATTTTCGGCGCCATCGACCTGATTCAGGATGCCCCGATCTCGCGAGTGGATCTGCTCCTCTGCCGGAACACTCTGATGTACTTCAACGCCGAGGCGCAGGCGCGGATTCTCAGCCGGTTCGCGTTTTCGCTCAATCCAAACGGCGTCCTGGTGGTCGGCCGCGCCGAGATGCTGTTCAGCCACTCGACGCTGTTCGTGCCCGTTGACCTGAAGCGACGGCTGTTTCGCCTCAGTGTGAAACCCACTCTCCGCGTCCGCCCCGCAGCGGCGGATGCGCGCGAAACCATGGTGGAACACGTGCCAGAACAAGATCGTTTACGCCAGGCCGCATTCGACGCGGAACCGCTCGCGCAAATCGTGCTCGACGCCTCGGGGGTCCTCGTCGCCGCCAACGCACGAGCCCGGCACCAGTTCGGCATTTCGACGCGCGACATCGGCCGTGCGCTCCAGGACCTCGAAGTGTCGTATCGACCGGCCGAGCTGCGCAACGCGCTCGACCGCGCCCTGACCGAACACCGGGAAGTCGCGCTCAAGGACGTGAAGTGGGCGGTCGCCGGCGAGACCCGTTACTACGACATCGTCGTCGCGCCGCTCTTTGACGACCACCGCGCGACAATCGGCTCCCGCATCGCTTTCGAGGACGTCAGCCGCTACCGGGTGCTCCAGAGCGAGCTCCACGCGTCGAAACAGGAGCTCGATACCGCTTACGAGGAGCTGCAGTCCACAAACGAGGAGCTCGAAACGACGAACGAGGAGCTCCAGTCCACCGTGGAGGAGCTCGAAACCACCAACGAGGAGCTCCAGTCCACGAACGAGGAGCTGGAAACGATGAACGAAGAGCTGCAGTCCACGAACGAGGAGCTGCAGACGATGAACGACGAGATGCGAAGCCGCACGACCGACCTGGACGGCGTCAACGCGTTCCTTGAATCGGTGTTCACCAGCTTGCGTCCTGCGGTGGTCGTGCTCGATCGAGAGTACCGGGTGAAAGTGTGGAATGCCGGCGCGAAGGAGCTGTGGGGGGTGACGACCGACGAAGCGACAGGCGTCAATTTCCTCGCGCTCGATATCGGCCTGCCGCTCGCCGACCTGCGGCAACCCATTCGCGACGTCCTGAGCGGTGCGATCCCTGATGCGGAAGTGACGTTGTCCGCCACGAGCCGCCGGGGCAAGACCATCCGGTGCCGGGTGCGGCTGACGCCGCTCCGCGTATCCTCGAGCGCGGAGATGTCGGGCGTGATCGTCACGATGGAGGAGGCCGGGGAGGCCGTCTGAACGGCGGTCCAGCCGACGTTATCGTTCTTCGGCGTCCGGAACGATTTCCGACGGCATCGGCTCGGGCACCGTATCGGGCACTTCGTGCAACGTCATGCGATTGGTGAGTAGATCCCTCAGCACCGCTGCGTGCTCGTCCGCGGCGAGCGCCCGTTCTTCGAACGCCTTCGACACCCAGGTGTGATTCCGGCTCCGCGCCCGCTCCGACAGGCGATGCGTGAGCGCCGCGCGTTCTTCGAGCGAGCGGAGCGCCACCCAGAGCGCGCGATCCACCGAGTCGGTCTGCGCCGACAGCATGCTCTCGGGCGAATACACGTGCCCGACACGGCACCGGAACCTGACGATACCCCGCTCGTCGGCCTCCCACAGCGTCCCGTGGCATTCCGGACAGGTGAACACGGACACTTTGCCGGGACGATCGCTGCCGTCGAGCGCAATGCTCGGTGGTCCGAGGTCGGTCTCGATCGCCCTGACATGGGGTCCTGGCTCTGCGGGACGCTGCCCCGTCGGTTCGTTGGCGAGCGCGGAGATGAGCACGCCGATTTCCCGGACCGGCAGCACGTGGTCGACCGGCACGAACGCACGCGCGCTGCGAGGCATGCTCGAGGCGAAGGCTTCGTCGGGATCCTGCACGACGGCCACTCCCCCGGCTTCCTTTACCGCTGCGAGTCCCGCCGTGCCGTCGTCGAGTGCGCCCGTCAGGATGACTCCAATCACGCGCGGGCCGTACACGCGTGCGGCCGATCGGAACAAAGGGTCGACCGCGGGGCGATAGCCATTTTCCGTCGGCCCGTGCACGACGCGGATAGCGCCTTCTTCCAGCGTGAGATGGTGATCGGGGCGCCCGACGTAGATCCGGCCGTACTCGATTCGATCGCCGTCAGCAGGGTGCTCTGCCGGGAGGCGGCCCGCCCGCGTCAGAATTTCAGGAAGCACGCTCCGCCCGCGCGAGACGTGCAGGACGACGAAGACCGCGGCTCTGAGGCTGCGCGGCAGCTCGGCCACCAGCGTGCTGAGCGCTTCGACGCCGCCCGCGGAAGCGCCGATGACGACGATGTCGTGAGTGGGCATGAACCTCGCTTCCGTGCGCGACTTTGCATCAATTGTACCTCCGGAGCGCCCCCGGCGCACGGCTGGCCACGCTCGTCAACTCGGGCGGCGAATCACACGATCTGCGGAGGTCGAAGGATGAGCTCGCTCCCGCTTCGCTGCCGTGGCGGTGCCGGCGCCGCCGCCTTCAACCAACCCACAGCTCATCACAATTGCGGTGCCGGAGACGACCGGTCTGCTATAAGCAGGCGATGCGCACGTTCGGTCAGGATGTCCGGTATGCCTGGCGCACGCTTGCGCACAGTCCGGGATTCACGCTCGTCGCCGCGCTGACCCTCGCGCTCGGTGTTGGCGCCACGACGGCCATCTTCAGCGTCGTCAACGGCGTGCTGCTCAGGCCCCTCCCTTACCGGGATCCGGAGCGGATTGCGAACCTGTGGGTGCATTTCGGCGTCGGTGCGCAGGCGCTTCCCGTCATGTCGCCGGGGGACTTCCGCGACTATCAGCAACGGACGAAATCGTTCGCGATGCTCGCGGCCGGAACGGGCTCGCAGGTGATTGGCGCGACAGGGGCGCTGACCGACAGGGGCAGCGAGCCGGAGCGCGTTGATGTTTCCGCGGTCACGGCGAATTTCTTCCCCCTGCTTGGCGTCGATCCCATCGCCGGCCGCCAGTTCACGGCGGAAGACGAAGCGGTCGGCGGGCCGCGGGTCGTCATTCTCAGTTACGGCCTGTGGAAGCGCCGGTACGGCGCGGATCCGCAGATCGTCGGCAGACGCATCCGCCTGGACGAGCTCGACCAGACGGTGATCGGCATCATGCCGGAGAGCTTCCATCTCTGGCTCCCGTCCGAGGCGTTCCTCATCACGGATTCGCAGATCTGGAAGCCGCTCCAGTTCAACTATTCGAACGGTCCCCCGCGCAACTTCACCTTCTTCACCGTCTTCGGGCGGCTTGCGCCCGGCGTCACGTTCGAGCAGGCGCAGGCGGATCTCGACGTGATCGCGCGCCAGCTGCGGGCCGAGCACGCCGAGCACGAGTCGGGCGACATGCACATCCGCGTCGTCCCGCTCCAGGAGGACGTCGTCAAGCACGCGCGGCGGGCGCTGCTGTCGCTGTTCGTCGCGGTCGGATTCGTGCTCGTGATTGCGTGCGCCAACGTGGCGCACCTGCTCCTGGCGAGATCGACGGCCCGCGAGCGCGAGATGGCGGTTCGCGGGGCGCTCGGCGCGACGCGCTTCCGTCTCGTCCGGCAGCTCGCGACGGAGAGTCTGGTGCTGGCAGCGTTCGGCGGCCTCGCCGGTGTCGGTCTCGCCTGGGCGGCCACGAGAGCACTGACGGCGATCAACCCCGCCAACCTGCCGCGGCTCGATGCGGTGCGGATCGACGGCGCTGTCGTGCTGTTTGCGATTGTCGCGACGGGGTTCACCGCGCTCAGCTTCGGCCTGCTTCCCGCACTCGGGGCCGCCGAGATCGACTTGAACCGCGTGCTGCGAGCGGGATCCGGCTCGATTGCGCCGGCGAGGCGGCGCGGTCTCCTGATGATCGCGGAGATGGCGCTCGCGCTCGTGCTGCTCATCGGCGCCGGTCTGATGATCCGGAGCTTTACGGCGCTCCAGCGGGTGCGGCCGGGATTCGACCCTGCCGGGCTGCTCACGTTCAGGATTGCGTTGCCGCCCGCGAAGTATCCGCGCCCCGAGCTGCGGACCGCGTTCCTGACCGAGATGGAGCGGCGGTTGCGCGCCGTCACGGGGGTCGTCGACGTCGGGCTGGTGTCTCAGCTGCCGCTCACGGGCAGCGGTCCTCTGTCCCCATTCGCGTACGACGAGACGACCGCGCGGCGGTGGGAGAGTGAAACGTCGGATGGCCGCAACGTGTCTTCGGCCTACTTCCGCACGATGGGCACGCGGCTCCTCGCCGGGCGCGTCTTCGACGAGCACGACGCGGGGCGGCAGGACGTCATCATCGTGGACGACACGCTGGCGGCGCGTGCCTGGCGCGGCGCCAATCCAATCGGCAAGCGCCTCCAGGTGCAGCCGACGGGCAACAAGTTCGCCTTCGCGGAAGTCGTGGGAGTCGTCGAGCATATCCGTGCGCACGATCTCGCGCGCGCCGTGCGACCGCAGATCTACGCCCCCCTTGGTGGAGGCGGCAGGGTCTACGTCGTGGTCCGCGCCGCCCGTGACGCGGGCGCGATCCTGCCGGGCATTCGCGGGGCGATGCACTCGCTCGATCCGGATTTGCCCCTGGACCGGGTGCGTCCGATGTCCGCCTACGTGGCGGACGCGCTGGCGGAGTCGAGGCTGAACCTGATTCTGATGTCGGTGTTCGGAGGGGCGGCGCTGCTGCTGTCGTCGGTGGGGATCTACGGCGTGTTCTCGTACACCGTCGGTCAGCGGACGCGCGAGATCGGGATCCGGATGGCGCTTGGGCAGCCGCCAGACGGGATCCGGAACCTGGTACTCAGGGAGGGAGCGACGCTGATTGCCAAGAGCACGGTGCTCGGCCTCGTGACCGCGCTTCTGCTCGGCCGCGCCGTCTCCTCGCTGTTGTACCAGATCACGCCAGGAGATCCGGCGACGTTTGCCGCGGGAGCGCTCGTGCTCATGACGGCGGCGCTCGCCGGCTGCTATATCCCCGCGAGGCGCGCGACGGCGGTGAGCCCGATCGTCGCGCTCAAAACGGACTGACCCGGAGGGTCAGGCGGACTGACCCTCGGGTCAGCCCATCTTCTGCATGGACGCGAGAAAGTCCTGGTTCGACTTCGTCTTGCCCATCTTGTCGAGCAGCAGCTCCATCGCTTCCACGGCGGACAGCGGATTGAGCACCTTGCGCAGCACCCACACGCGGTTGAGATCCTCGCGCGGCAGCAGCAGTTCTTCCTTCCGCGTGCCGCTCTTCTGCATGTCGATCGACGGGAAGACGCGCTTGTCGGTCAGCTTCCGGTCAAGATGGATTTCCATGTTGCCGGTGCCCTTGAACTCTTCGAAGATCACGTCGTCCATGCGCGAGCCGGTGTCGATGAGCGCGGTCGCCATGATCGTGAGCGAGCCGCCTTCCTCGATGTTCCGTGCCGCGCCGAAGAACCGCTTCGGCTTCTGGAGCGCGTTGGAATCGAGACCGCCCGAGAGCACTTTGCCGGAGGGTGGGCTGACGGAGTTGTACGCGCGCGCCAGGCGGGTAATCGAGTCGAGCAGGATGAGCACGTGCTTCTTGTGCTCGACGAGGCGCTTGGCCTTTTCGATGACCATCTCGGCCACCTGGACGTGGCGCGCCGCGGGCTCGTCGAACGTCGATGAAATCACTTCGCCGTTGACGGAGCGCTGCATGTCGGTCACTTCTTCGGGGCGTTCGTCGATGAGCAGGACGATCAGGAACACCTCGGGGTGATTCTTCGCGACCGACTGCGCGATGCTCTGGAGCAGCATCGTCTTGCCCGTGCGCGGCGGCGCCACGATCAACCCGCGCTGCCCCTTACCGATCGGCGCCATCAGGTCGAGCACGCGGCCCGCGAGGGTGTCGGGCGATGTCTCGAGGATGAAGCGCTCCTGGGGGTAGAGCGGCGTCAGGTTTTCGAAGAACAGCTTGTCGCGCGCCAGGTCCGGCGATTCGAAGTTGACCGCTTCGACCTTGATGAGCGCGAAGTAGCGCTCCCCTTCCTTCGGCGGCCTGATCTGCCCGGACACCGTGTCGCCGGTCTGCAGGTCGAACTTGCGGATCTGCGAGGGGGACACGTAGATGTCGTCGGGGCCCGGCAGGTAGTTGTAATCCGGCGCGCGGAGGAACCCGAATCCGTCGGGCAGCACCTCGAGGACGCCCTCGGAGAAGATGAAGCCGCTCTGCTCGGTCTGGGCCTTGAGGATCTGGAAGATCAGTTCCTGTTTGCGCATCCCCGTCGCGCCTGCGACGGTCAGGTCCTTGGCGATCTGCGTGAGCTGCTGGATGCTCTTGTCCTTCAGGTCGTTGATGTTGAGACCACGACCGCGGCGGCCTTCTTCCGGTTGTTGTCCCCCTCCGGGCCCGGCTGGCCGCGAGGGTTGGGGCTGGGGCTGCGTCTGTGTCGGGGTCTGGGGCTGCTGCGCCTCCTGAACCGGCTCGCCGTTCGGCTGGCCATTCGGGGTGTCGAGCGCGGCGGTCTGGTCGGCGGGCGAACGCCCGGACGTGCGTTTGTTGGTAGGCATGGAGACTACTGGCGTTGTGGGCTGAATTTGAGGAATCGGTCTTCTGACGGTGTCGGCGTTATTGCTGAATGCAGGCGGCGTGACGTATATGGGCCCGCGGCTGAGCGGATTGCTTGGAAGTGTTGTGCTGCCAAAAAGTATAGGCACATGCACTGTCACTGTCAAGAACAGGGTTAGATCCGGGATCCGGGATCCGGGATCCGGGACTCGGGACTCGGGGTTCGGGACTCGGACTCGGGGTTCG
>JBBWZJ010000073.1:0-26307 GCA_039648985.1 Acidobacteriota bacterium
CGAACCCCGAACCCCGAACCGCGTCCCCCTCATCCCCCCGCCGCGGGCAGCAGCAGCTCGAAGGTGGCCCCTCTCTCGGGCCCGTTGGACGCGGTCACGGTGCCTCCGTGGCGTTCGACGATCGCGCGGACAATCGATAAGCCGAGGCCGCTGCCCGAGGGGACTGTCGTGCCGGACCGGGCGGCGTCCACCTTGTAGAACCGATCGAACACTCGCGGGAGATGCTCGGGCGGGATCCCCGGCCCCGTGTCGCGCACCACGATGCGCACACCGTCGTCGGCACGCGATGCCTGCAGGACCACGCGTCCGCCAGGCGGGGTGTGCCGGATGGCATTGCTCGCCAGGTTCTGGAGCGCCTGCTCGAGTCGCGCGGCATCGCCGCCGATCTCCGGCGTGCCTGGCGCGATCTGCTGTTCGAGTACGACACCGCGTTCGCGCATCGCGGGGAGGTGGCGGTCCGAGACACGGGCGAAGAGGTCGGCCACCGAGACGGGCTCGACGCGAAGCGTGTCCCCCCCGCCTTCGAGTCGCGCCAGATCCAGCAGGTCGCCGATGATCGCTTCGAGCTTGTGCGTCTCCTCCTCGACGATGGCGAGATAGCGGCGGCGGGTCGTCTCGTCGAGCGGGACATCCGGCATGCCGAGCGTCTCGACGTAGCCGCGGATCGCTGAGAGGGGCGTCATGAGCTCGTGCGAGACGTCGGCGAGCAGCTGGCGTCGCGCGCGATCGGATTCGGTGAGCGCGGCGGCCCGGCTGTCGAGATCCGCCGCCATCCTGTTGAACGTGCGGGCGAGGGAGCTGACCTCGTCGCCGCCCGCTTCCGTGGCGCGGACCTCGGCCCGTCCTTCACCCAGTGCGCGCGCCGCCTGTTCGAGCGTGCGCAGGCGGTTGTGCGCCGGCCTGAAGATCAGGAGCGCCGTCAGCGTGGCGCCGACCGCGAGCAGGCCGAGCCCAAACCAGGTGAGGGTCGGGCCGAGCTCTTTCAACGCGACCGACACGGGAGGCGGCGTGGCCGGCACAGCCACGAGCCCGCGCTGCGCGCCGCCGACAACGATGGGCGCGAATTCCAGCGGCAGGCGCGGGCCCCCGCCGCGGCGCCCGAACCCTTCGCGCGGTGTGCCGCCGCGCATGCGCGCCTCGAGGATGCGGGAGAGCTCGAAGGGGAGCGCGCTCGGCCTGTTCGACCCGCGTCGGCCGTCGAGCAGCATCACGAGAAACGGCTGGTAGATGTGGGAGAAACGGCTCCGGACGAACTGTTCGACATCAAGGTCTGGATGCTGCTCCAGCTCGGTCGCAACCTCGGCCGCGACGAGGCCGGCGAGCTGGCTCGGTGTGCGGGCAGAGGAGCCGACGAAACGGTCCGTGAGCCACAGGAACAGGACTCCCTGCGCGAGCAGCAGGATCGCCAGCAGCGCGATGAACCCGAACGCGATCCGCCAGTAGAGGCTCCGATACCAGACCGGATCCGACATCAGGACACGTCGGCGAACTTGTAGCCGGTCCCCCAGACCGTGAGCACGAACAGCGGCTCGGCCGGATCCTCTTCGATTTTCCGGCGGACGCGCTTCACGAGCGTATCAACGCTGCGTTCGGTGATGTGGGTCTCGTCGCCCCAGACCTTCTGCATCAATGCATCGCGGCTGAACACGATGCCTTTGTTGCTGGCGAGGAGATAGAGCAGGTCGAACTCGTGCGCGGTGAGCTCGATCTCCCGATCGTTGATCCGTGCGTGCCGCCGTGCCGGATCGACCACGAGCGGACCCGCCTGGGCTGGGGCGCGGCCGCCCGCGGCCCTGGACGGGCGCCGCCGCAGCAGCGCGCGGACGCGCGCGACGAACTCGCGCACGCCGAAGGGCTTCGTCAGGTAGTCGTCCGCGCCGCTTTCGAGCCCGAGCACTTTGTCGGCCTCTTCACGGCGCGCGGTTAGCATCAGGATGGGCACGTCGCCGTTCATGGATTCGCGCCGGACCGCGCGGCACACGGTCACGCCGTCGAGCTCGGGCAGCATGACGTCGAGGATCAGGAGGTCGAACGGGTCGGCTTTCGCGAGACGCAGACCTTCGGCGCCGGTGCCAGCCGCGACCGTGGTCAGGCCTTCGAGCTGCAGATGCAGCACGACCAGATCGCGCAGATGCACATCGTCTTCGACAACCAGTACGCGACTTCCCGCCGGTGTGCCGGAGGTCGAGTCGTGGGGCGGCTGCATGCGATCAGTCTAGCGCCAGCGACAGGTCCCTGACGGGTGCCACCGTTTTTTCACGGCGTCGTCATGGCGTCCGCCGGCTCGTGTCCGTCATGGCGGCCGTGAACCGCCGGAGTGCAGGGCTTCTGAGGGCACCGCGGAGTGTCCTCAGTGTCAGACACGGTGTGCTTGCCGGGTGACGTACGGTCTCTGCCGCTCGCGTGTGCCGCGACAATCCCTGCACCAAATGACGGCAGCGTCTCCAGTGGTTCGCAGGCCCCGACGGCTGCGCGGAGCCGCGCCAGATCTGGAAAGAGTTCAATGAAATAGACGCAGGCAGCGCCGGGCTGCGACGGGCGATGGCGGCCGCGGAGCGCCTCGCGCACTCGGCGGTGCGACGGCCGTGCGTGGCTGAGCGCGGCGTCGCATGGCAGGGCTGGCTGGCACTCTGATTGCTCCACCGCCAATTGCCTGCCTGATCGGAGGGTGTCGTGACTCCCAGGATTCGTTCTCTATTTGTCGTGCCGGTCTGCTTCGCGCTCGCGGGCACGCTCTGGCCGGTTGACGCCTCCGCGCAGCGCCGTGTCGTCCGGCGTGTGCCGGTGCGGACCGTCGTTGTCGCGGGATACTCGCGTCCGTTCTATCCGTATTACTACGATCCATTTTTCTTCGACTGGTATGGCTTCGGGTACGGGTTCGGCTATCAATACCGGCCGTATCCACCGTATGGGCCGTATGGCGGCTACTACTATCAGCCCGGCGCCGACCTCCGGGTCCAGGTGACACCGCGCGAAGCCGAGGTCTACATCGACGGGTATCTCGCCGGGACCGTGGATGACTTCGACGGCATTTTTCAGCGTCTGCGTGTCCCGCTCGGCGAACACGAAATCTCGATCTACCGCGAGGGTTATCGCACGATTTCCGAGAAGATGCTGTTCCGGCCGTACGAGTCGTACCACATCAAGCAGAGCATGGAACCGCTGGCGAGCGGGGACGCTCCGGAACCGCGGCCGCAGCCCGATCCGAATCGCCGCGGCCCCGACCCGCGCGGCCCTGCGGCCGACCCCCGGGGCGCCTCTCGCGATCCGCGCCGGGCGCCGGACCAGGGCGACACGAGTCAGGCGCCGCCGCCCCGTCGAGGCACGGCACCTGACGGCCGCGACCGCGATCGCAATGCGGACCGGTTCGGCTCGGTGGCCATACGCGTCCAGCCCGCGGACGCGGCGGTGTTCATCGATGGCGAGCGGTGGGACACCTCGCCCGGAGACGAGCGGCTGCTCGTCGAATTGAGCGAAGGCGAGCACCGGGTGGAAATCCGCAAAGAGGGATTCAAGACGTACTCGTCCACTGTCAGGGTCCGCACCGGTGACCGTCTGACCTTGAACGTCAGCCTGTCGTCGGGCGGCTAGCCGCACCGAGTTTCGAATCTGCGCGAGGACGGAACGAGAGTCCGTCCCCGCGCAGAGTTTTTTCCCGCCGCGGCTGAGCCCCCCTCCTCGGTACTTTCTTCCCTCGCGCCAGGCTCCCTCCCGTTTCTTGTAGCCATCCCCGGAGATCTGGTGTCTATTGACGCGGACTTTTTTTCTGACCAGTGCGGAAAAGCCATCCTTCACTACACAACTTCCGTCTTAGATCTTGTTTCGCACGAGCTCGAGGAGGCCCCACCACCATGCGCGTACTCGCACCACTCTGCCTCGCCGGCCTCTTCGCCGGCGCCGGGTTGCGCCAGGCACCGCCGCCGCCCGCACCCGCTGGCGCCGCGGCTGCCGCGAAGGTGCTCGCGGCCGCGCGGGAGGCTCTGGGCGGCGACTCGCGGCTGTCCTCGGTCCGGAATTTCGTGGCGACCGGACGGACGAGACAGGTGCGCGGCGACAATCTCGTGCCGATCGAGTTCGAAATCGCCTGCGAGCTCCCGCACAAGTACGTCCGGACCGACGAGATCCCGGCACAGGAGAGCGGCCCGACGACAACGGGTTTCAACGGCGATGACTTGATTCAGCTCCCGCCACCGGCGGGTCCGATGCCGGGACGCGACGGAGCGCCGGGCCGCGGACCCTCGCCCGACCAGCTCGAGGCGATGCGAAGAGGCAGGGTCGCCGCCATCAAACAGGACTTCGTGCGCCTGACGCTCGGCCTGTTCGCCGGATCGTTCGACACCTACCCGCTGACGTTCAGCTACGTGGGCCAGGCCGAAGCGCCGCAGGGGAAGGCCGATGTCATCGACGCGAAGGGCGCCGGCAACTTCGCGGTCCGGCTATTCATCAACAGCGAGACGCATCTGCCGATCATGGTCAGCTGGCAGGGCCCGGGCATGCCGATGCGCGGCATGCCGGGACGCGGGCCGGCAGGTCCACCCATGGGACCGGGCTCCGCACCACCCGCGCCAGGCACCCCCACGTCGCCGCCCACAGCCGCACCCTCGGGACCGGGCGCCGCGACCGCTCCTGCACCACCCGCGGCCGGTGGTCCGCCGCCGGGTGCGGGTGTAGCGGCCGCTGCCGGAAGGACCGGGGCTCCCGGCATCGCGCCACCGGGGGTCGAGTATCGAATCTATTACGCCGACTACCGCGACGTGGACGGGCTGCACTGGCCGTTCAGGATTCGGCGCGCGACAGGACCCGACACGACCGAGGAGACGACGTTCGATCGATTCCGGATCAACACGAAAATCGATCCGAAGAAGTTCGAGGTGCGGAAATGACGCGCCTCGCAGGAGTTTTCTTGGTGCTCGTGCTGTGCGCGGCCGCGCCCGCCAAAGCCCAGCCGCCCCGCTCCGCCAATCTCGCCGTCACCGCCGCCGATCCGAGCGGCGCGGTGATTCCCAACGCCGCTATCACGATCGCCGGGCTCGAAGACGCCACGAAGGCTGTGGCGGTTCAGCCGATCAAGACCACGGCCAGCGGAACCGCCACCTTCCAGGGACTGGCGCCGGGGCGCTACGAGATCCGCGCGGAGTTTCCCGGGTTCGAGCCGGGGCTCCTGAAAGATGTGCGGCTCCGTCCCGGGGACAACAAGCACGTGATCGTCCTCACCATTCAGAAGCTCGAGTCCGAGGTGACGGTCGGGCGCGACAGGCAGGCGGTGGCCGCCGATCCGCGGGCGCAGTTCGGTACGGCGATGACGCGCGAGCAGATCGAGGCGCTCTCCGACGATCCCGCCGAAATGCAGAAACAGCTGCAGGACATGGCGGGGCCTGACGCGGTGCTTCGGATCGACAGTTTCGAGGGAGGGCAGCTGCCGCCGAAGTCGCAGATCAGGTCCATTCACATCACGCGCGATGCGTTCGCGGCCGAGAACCATTCGGCGGGCGGGCTGTTCATCGACATCATCACGCAGCCGGGCGTCGGCGCGCTGCGCGGCGGCGTGAACGTCCGGCTCCGCGACGGGTCGCTGAACGCGCGTAATGCGCTCGCGCCGGCGAAGGGGCCGGAGCGGATGCAGAACTACGGCGTGTTCGCGGCGGGCTCGCTGCTCAAGCAGAAGAGCTCGTTCTCCGTGTCGATCAACACTCAGACTGCTTACGACACGCCGAACAGCTACGGGTTCGTTCCCGGGACTGGCGTCGTCGCCCGCCTGCTCAGCCGCCGTCCGAGCGACAACCTGTTTGGATACGGCTTTTTCGACTACGCGATCACGCGCGACCAGACGCTGCGGATCAGCGTGAACCGGAATCGTTCCACGAACCACAACCTCGGGGTCGGCGGGTCCGACGAGGCGGAGCGTGCGTACTCGACCGAGAACACCGGCACGTTCGCGCGGATCCAGGAAGCCGGTCCGCTCGGCCGGCGGTTCTTCACCAACACGCGGCTGCAGGTCGGACGCAGCACTTCCGGATCATCGTCGGTCGTCGAAGCGGTCACCTACAGGACCGACTTCCTGACGACGGGGGGCGCGCAGGTTCGGGGTGGGCGCGGGGCGACCGTCTTCAATTTTCAGTCGGATCTCGATTACGTGCGCGGCATCCAGTCGGTGCGGATGGGCGTGAGCGTCGACGGCGGGTCCTACCGGTCGGACGACTCGTCCAATTATCTCGGCACTTACTATTTCGACACGCCCGAGGCGCTCCAGGCAGGACAGCCGCGAAGCTTCATCAAGCGGGTCGGGGATCCCGCAATCGCGTATCAGAACGTGCAGTCCGGGATCTACGTCCAGGACGACATCCGCGTACGAAAGGGGCTGACGCTGAGCCCCGGCGTGCGCTACGAGGTGCAGACGCACCTCAGGGATTACGGCAATGTCGGCCCTCGGTTCGGGATCACGTGGGCGCCGTTCAAGAACGGCAAGACGTCCCTGCGTGCCAGCCTCGGAGTGTTCTACGACTGGCTCAATGCGAACACGTACGAGCAGAGCCTCCGCGTGGACGGGTTCCGGCAGCGCGAGCTGAACATCGCCAATCCACCGTTTCCGGATCCGGGGGCCGAGGGCAGCGTGACCGCGACGAATCGTTACCTGCTCACGGGTGACCTGCCGATGACGCGCAACACGCGGGCGAGCATCGGTGTGGACGAGACGATCTCGCCGCGCGTCCGGCTCGGGCTGATGTACGCGGACACGCGGGGCTCCGGGCTGCTCCGCGGCCGCAACCTCAACGCGCCGATCGGCGGCGTGCGTCCGAACCCGGCGTTCGTCAACGTCGTGGAAGTCGTGGCGGATGCCGCATCACGGCAGCACACGCTGTCGGCGAACGCGTCAATCTCGCTGGCGCCGCCGTCGCCGGCGTTGAACGGACCCAATGCGCCGCGGATCAACTGGAAGCGCACCTCGTTCAACATCAACTACACGGCGGGCCATTCGGAAAACAACACCGACGGGGCGTTCAGCCTTCCGGCAAGCGGGAGTCCTGCAGGCGAGTGGGGAGAGATCCCCGGCGAAGTTCGGCACCATCGCATCAACGTGGGCGTCAACGCGGGGGTCGTCAAGAATCTGAACGTGAACGTGAACCTCTTCGCCGCCACCGGCACGCCGTACACCATGACCACGGGGCGGGACGACAACGGCGACCTCGTGTTCAACGACCGTCCTGCGGGCGTCGGCCGGAATACGCTGTGGGCGCCGGGGCAGCTGAACCTCAACTCGTTCGTGTCCTATTCGATCCCGATTGGGAAACGCACCGTGGCGCCGCCGGGCGGCATCACCGGCATCACATTCATCAACGGACAAGCGAGCGTGCAAACAGGCGGGCCCGCACCGTCGCGGTATCGCATCTCGATCAACATGAGCGCGCAGAACCTGACGAATCACGTGAACTACACGGGGTTCACCGGTACGCGGTCGTCGCCGTTCTTCGGGCAGGCGACGAGCGCGCAGAACGCACGGAAGATCGACGTCGGGATCGCCCTGTCCTTCTGACTGGCACAACGCGCCGGCGCCTGCAATCGACGGCGTGATGACAGCTTCGGCACCAGCGCTCGCCGCAGCTTTGCTGACTCCGCCCAAATCGCGGCCGCCAGCCGTTCGCGGACGAGCGGATATCATGGAGTGATGTCCCAGGACCACAGCACCGTACTCCAGAGCATCGCGCGGCGGGCGATGGTTCAATACGGCCTCGAACCCGACTGGCCCGCGGCTGCGGACGCGGAGCTCGCGCACCTCGGCCGCCCGCTTGAGGCCGGGCTGCGGGATCTTCGCGCGCTCCCATGGTCTTCGATCGACAACGACGACTCCCGCGACCTCGATCAGCTCGAGGTGTGTGTGAGCAACGGGGTCGAGCGGGTGCTCGTCGCGATCGCCGACGTGGACGCGCTCGTCGTGAAGGGCTCCGCGCTCGATGCGCACGCGCAGGCCAACACGACGTCGGTCTACACACCTGCGCACGTGTTTGCGATGCTCCCGCCGCAGCTCTCGACCGATCTGACGTCGCTCAACGCCGACGAGGATCGGACCGCGATTGTCGTCGATATGTCGATCGGCGCCGACGGGACTCTCGCCGCGTCGGACGTCTACCGTGCTGTCGTACGTAATCACGCGAAGCTGACTTACGCAGCCGTCGGGGCCTGGCTGGAGGGTGCGGGGCCCACGCCTCAGGCGCTCGCGGCGGTGCCCGGGCTCGACGAGCAGGTCCGCCTCCAGGATCGGCTGGCCTCGATGCTGCGATCGCGCCGCCATGAGGAAGGGGCGCTCGACTTCGACAGGACCGAGGTGAAGCCGGTGCTGAGCGACGGCGCAGTGTCGGAGCTCCGCACCGAGGAGCCAAATCGTGCGCGGGACCTGATCGAGAATTTCATGGTGGCCGCCAACGGCGTGACTGCGAGGTTTCTGTCGGCCCATGACTTTCCCTCGCTGCGTCGCGTCGTGCGTGCCCCCGAGCGCTGGCCGCGGATCGTCGATCTCGCGCGACAGTACGGCACGACGTTGCCGGCCACGCCTGACGCGCCGGCGCTCGAGGCGTTCCTGCGGGCGCGTCGAGCGGCCGCGCCAGACGATTTCGCCGATCTGTCGCTGAGCGTCATCAAGCTCCTGGGCCGTGGCGAATACGTCGCCGAAGGACCCGCGAACCGCTCGTCCCTCCACTTTGCCCTGGCGGTCTCGAACTACACGCACTCGACTGCGCCCAACCGGCGCTTTCCGGATCTGGTGACGCAGCGGATGCTGAAGGCGGCGATCGAGACACGTCCCGCCCCGTATGCGCTCCCCGAGCTGACGGGGCTCGCCGAGCACTGCACGAAGCAGGAGGATGCCGCGAACAAAGTGGAGCGGCTGGTTCGCAAGGCCGCGGCGGCGTTGTGGATGTCGAGCCGTATCGGCCAGGAGTTCAACGCCGTCGTGACCGGCGCGTCGGCGAAGGGCACGTGGGTGCGGACCGAGCGGCCGCCAGTCGAAGGCAAGCTGGAACAGGGGGCGGAAGGGCTCGATGTCGGCGACCGGCTCAGGGTCCGACTGGTGAGCACCGATCCCGAGCGCGGGTTCATCGACTTCGTGCGGGTGCGGTAGGTTGCTGGCACACTCCAGCTATCTGCTCCCAGCTCGCAGCTCCCAGCTATCAGCTCTCAGCTTTCAGGTGTCAGCTCTCAGGTTTCAGCTTTCGCTCGGTTCTTGCGGGTACCTCGGTAACAAGTCTGTGAGCACATGGGTAACAGGTGCGGTCACCGTCACGCCACGAGCGGCACACACGAACCAATGGGTCTGATGTGTGATAGCTGAAGTCCGACAGCTGCAGCCTGATAGCTGAGAGCTGAAGTCTGACAGCTGCAGTCTGATAGCTGAGAGCTGAGGTCTGAGAGCTGATAGCTGTCCGCCATCACGCCCCCGCCTGGGCCCGCTGGAGTCCAAGCTTCACGTGAGCGGTATGGTGCCGGCAATGCCACGCATACATGCCCAGCGCTTCATCGACCGTGACGAGCCCCCAGTCGGCGTGCGCGAACGGCTTCTGAAAGTCGGTCTCCGGCAACGCTGAGAGGAACGCTGTCCACCGGCGGTGCAGCGCGTCCAGCAGGTCCAGCGACATCGCGACCGGGGCCGAGCGCGCTTCCGGCAGTTCGGCCCATCGAGCTTCGTCGTACGTCTTGATCGTCGGCGACGATTCGGTCACTGCGAGCTTCATCCGCACATACGCATTCATATGGCTGTCGGGCACGTGATGGACGACCTGCCGGATCGTCCACCCGCCCTCGCGGTACGGAGTGTCGAGCTGTCGATCGGTAAGGCCCTCGGCGAGAGTGCGAAGGTTGGCCGGGGTCTCAGCCAGGACGGCGATGAGCGCCGCGCGCGCGCCTCGATCGAGGGGCGTCTTGTTGCGCGGGATCGGGCCGACAGGGTATCGCTCGGGATCCAGGGTGTTCATTCTGTGTGTCCTCCGTCACGAGTTGCCGCGGTTGCGGCGTCAGACATCGACATGCGCGCGTGAGTCTGCACGATCCACAGCTCGCCCGACCGGTCCATATCGGGGATGGTTGCCCGGTCGGTGACCGCGTCCGGCTGGCGGCGCCTGTTGTTCGTCGGCGTCCCGGTCAGTCAGCGCCCGCGAATGGCACCGACGAGTCGCCCAAGCAGCTTGACGGCGTAGAGCGCGACACGCTCCCGCGCCTCCTCGACGTCGACGGCACGGCTTTCGAAGCCGAGTGCGGGGAGCTGCTCGATCGCACTGTGATCGCCGTCCATCGGGTGCAGTGCGATCCAGTAGAGCACCTTGATCAGATCGTCCTTGGGAATGCTGCGTTCGAGCTCGTCGAACACGACAGCCGGCGCAAAGCGCTCGAGCTCTGTCTGCAGCACGTCAGGAACTGCCGCGACATAGAGGATGTTGCGGGCGCGCTGCACGGGATCGGGGACGCGCGCCGGCCCCCACTTCGGCAGCCCTTCTGCGATCGCCTCGAGCTGCTGGTTCACTTCGGGGGACGGCTCTTCGGCCGCGGGTGCGATGGGCGCGACGATACCCTCGTCTGATGGAAGGTGATCGAATGTCAGGTCGCGGTCGATATCCGATCGCGTCACCTCCCGCCAGCTCGCCGCAATCGGCTGCTTGACGGGTGGCGGCGTGGCCGGCCCAGGCGCAGGCGCCGGCGCCGGCGGCGCTGCCGGACGGTTGCCGGGCCCCCCGGTGACGTCGGCCTGCGGTGCAGCCGGACTGTTACCGGTGCGACCCGTAGCCCCCGGCTGCGGCGCTGCCGCAGCGGCTGGACTCGGCGGTTTGGCCGTGCCCGGCGGCGGTGTTGCGGCGGACGGCGGCCGATCCGGTGGTGTCCTGGCCTGTTCCACAGTCTTCGTGTGACCCGCCGTTCCCGGCGGCGCGACGACGGGTGCGGGCGATCCGGAGGGGGCCGGCAGCGACGTGTCTGCATGCCTCGCACGCGCGACGGTCTGGTCAGATGGGGTGGTCGCCACCCGGTTGGTAGCTTCAGACAACGCACCCACCATCGCCCATGCTGCAAGCGGGACGAGCAGCCATCCCTTGTGCCCGCGCGCGGCGAAGCGCTGCTGCGCATCCCATCGAAACATCACGGCGCCGGCCACGCATCCCGCGGCGCCGATGATCGTGAGCGCGAGCACGTCGAACCCCACCGCCCCAATCCCGGCGCCGTTCACGCACGCCTGAAGAGCCTGCACGGCATAGCGCCCGGGGAAGAATGCCGAGACGTGCTGGGCCCAGTCAGGCAGACTGGCGAGCGGCACGGCAATGCCGCCGATGATCAGCATCGGCAGGAAGATGCACTGCCCGAGCGCCTGGACGGCCGGCACGTTGTCCGCCATGGTCGCCATCACGAGCCCCAGCCCGATGAAGGCGAACGACACGAGCGTGAACGCCGCGACAAGATCGACGGGATGCCTTGGGAGGGGCATCCCGAGCGCCAGCGACGCGGCGAGCTGCAGCAGTCCCGCGCTGACGAGAATCGTGTAACGCGCCGCGACCGTGCTCGTGACGAGCCCCGCGGTCGAGACCGGGGCGAGCCGGTATCGACGCCAGACCCCGCGCTCGCGTTCGCTCACCATCGTGGTCGGCAGGCCGAAGCAGGCCCCTCCGAGAATGCCGACGGTCAGCAGCTCACCCATGTGGCGCGCCAGCACCACCCGTTCGTGCCGATAGAGAACGTAGAACGCCAGGAGGAATATGAGCGGGAACAGATAGCTGTAGAGCAGCGCCATCCTGTTGCGGTAATGGAGCCGCAGGCTGATCGCGGTCTGCTGCAGAAAGGCGTCCATGCGTGCTCAGTCGCGAAGCGCGCTGCCGGTCAGCTCGATGAACACGTCCTCGAGCGTGCCTTTGCGGACCTGCAGCTCGGTGATGGCCACTCCGCGCGCCTCCACGAGCGTCATCAGCGCCGCGACACTGCGGCTGACGGCCGCAGTCGTAAAGCGCACGCGGTCGCCGTCCCACACCGGATCCTCAATACCGGTGACGAGCGCGAGGTCCTCCGGACGAAGACCGGGGGTCGTCGTCAGCGACACTGCCTGCCGGGCCGTGGACCGACCCACGAGCTCCCGCGGCGTCCCCGTCGCGATGATCCGGCCGTGGTCGATGACGCCGATCCGGTCGCACAGCTGCTCCGCTTCTTCGATGTAGTGGGTGGTGAGCAGGACCGTGTGGCCGTCCTGCTTCATGCGCAGGACCTCGGCATGCAGTTCCCTCCGCGACTGCGGGTCGAGACCCGTCGTGGGCTCGTCCAGGAACACGAGCTCGGGTCTGTTGACGAACGCGAGCGCGAGCGCGAGTCGCTGCCGCTGTCCGCCCGACAGCGTGTCGAACGGCGCGTCCGCCTTTGGTCCGAGGGCGAACCGCTCCAGCATTTCGGCCGCCGCGGACTTCTGGCGGTAGAACGACCCGAAGAGCGTCAGGGCCTCGCGCGGCGTGATTTTGTCCTGCAAGGACGTGGTCTGCAGCGCGGCCCCGATCCTCTGCTTGACGTCGCGCGGATGGCGGCGCGCGTCGATGCCGCACACCGAAATCGCGCCCGCGTCCGGCTCGCGCAGCCCGATGATGCACTCGAGCGTCGTCGTCTTTCCCGATCCGTTGGGCCCCAGCAGGCCGAAAATCTCGCCGTCCTGGATCTCGAAACTGACGCCCTGCGCCGCCTGCACCTCGCCGTACTGTTTGCGCAGATCGCGGACGACCACCTTGGGTTCGGCGGTGGGCATCAGCCCTCCCATCCGTTGATGATCGTCTCACGCAGGTCGAACCCGAAAGCGCGCTCGGTGACGACGACGATCGGAGGACCCTGCAGGCGCTTGTAGACAGAGCGCCTCACGCGCCGGAACGCGTCGTAGACGACCTCGCGAAAGGTGGCGGCGGTGTGCTTGTCGTACACACTCCGGCCCTGCGGGTCGGGCACGAACCTCGAGGCGTCGAGCTCGCGGCGGTCGAACTGCTCCACGAGCTCCGCGGGACTCGTGCGCCGCTCGACAAGCTCGCCGACAATGGGGGCGACGACGTAGTAGTCGAAGGGGTCGAACTGGTCGGCCGACAGCTCGGCGGACGGCCTGAGCTGAAACGTCTCTTCGGGAATGTGTTCCGCGCCGTGCCGTGCATTGGCGTGGCGCGCCAGCCTGTACACGTCGAGCTTCGAGAGGTCGCCGATGAGCGAGACGCCGCCACACATGTCGCCGTAAAGGGTCGCGTAGCCGAGCGCGATTTCCGTCTCGTTGCCGCACGAGATGAGCAGGGCGCCGCTGTCGTTCGACTCGGCCATCATCAGGAGCCCGCGAATCCGCGCGTGCAGGTTCTCGCGTGTGAAGCCGTGCGCGATTGGATGCGCATGCGCCTCGAACACCTCGCGGATATGTTCGTCGAGCGCCTGGATGGGGATGACGGTGTACGGCACGCCGAGGGAGGCCGCCACGCGCGCCGCAATCGAGCGGGTCGCCTCGGTGTTGAAACGGGACGGCATGTTGCAGGCCGTGACCTTCCCGGGGCCGAGTGCGTCGACCGCGATCGCGAGCGCGAGCGCCGAATCGATGCCTCCCGAGAGTGCCACGGCCGCGCGGGTGAACCCTGTCTTCTGCATGTAGTCGCGCAGCGCCATGACGAGCGCGTCGTACATCTCGCGATCCCTGTCGACAGGCGGCAGAGGAACACCCGCACGAGTTTCGCCCCGCGCGCAGATGTCGAGATCGACGACGAGCAGTTCCTCGGTGAATTGCCTGCCAAGCGCGAGCAACCGCCCCTGCGCGTCGTAGACAAGGCTTTCGCCATCGAACGGGATGATGTTCTTGCCGTTGTCAGCCGCGCCGGTGGTATTGACGTAGACGAGCGGCTTCCCGGTGTCGCGGATGTGGGCGCGGATGACAGTATCGCGCTCCTGGCGCTTGCCGGGACAGAACGGCGAGGCGTTGATATTGATCAGCACATCGGCGCCCCCGGCGGCGAGCTCCGCGAGCGGCTTGATGTGATAGTACTCGTCCCAGAGGTCCTCGCAGATCGAGACGCCGAGCTGGATCGTGCCCCCCGCTCTCAGCGGGATGCGGACCGGCACCCGCGCTTCGGCCTGTGAGAAGAAACGCTTGTCGTCGAAGTAGCGATAGCTTGGCAGCAGGGTCTTGTGCGCGCGCTGGAGGACGATGCCGTTGTTCACTACGGCCGCGGCGTTGTACTTCCGGATCCCCCCGCTCTCGTTGCGCGCGCGGGCGTCGAAGTCGATGAACCCCACGACCGCGGTCAGATCGCGGGCGGCCTCTGCAATGCGGCGCATCGCACGCTCGTTCGCGGCGAGGAACCCGGCATCCTCCACGAGGTCGCCGATGCAGTACCCCGGCAGGGCCATTTCCGGCGTCACGAACAGGTCCGCCCCCTGGGCCGCCGCCGATTCGAGCGCGCCGAGAATTCGACGGGTGTTCCCCTCGATGTCGCCGCTCGTCGGGTTCAGCTGGGCAAGCGCGATGCGCATGGTGTGTGCAGTGGCTCAGACCGGGGCTACGAGGAAAATATCACGCTGAGGAGACCCGAGTGGAACCGCCAGATCCCGGCGACGACGTCGTGTATCACGTCGATCCCGAAGGCCGGATCACCTCCGTCAACGATCGCTGGGATGCGTTCGCGCGCGCCAACGGCGGCACGGCCGTCCTGAGCGCCGCCGTCATCGGCAGGCGGGCGGCGAACTTCATCGCCGGGAACGAAACGCGCTACCTCTTCGATCTCATTATCCGCCACGCGATCACATCGGGGCGACCCGTCACCGCGCCTTTCCGGTGCGACGGCCCGGCGGTGCGTCGGCGCATGCAGCTCACCGTCACCCTCGAGGGGCCCGGCGACATCGTCTTCCGATCGCGCATGCTCGCCGAGGAGCCCAGGCGGCCGATTGCGTGGCTCGAGTCTCGAACACGAAAGGAGCGGGCGCCGCTGCTCAGGGTCTGCAGCTGGTGCAACCGCGGAGAGATCGCGGGCCGCTGGGCCGAGCTCGAGGAGGTGATTGCCGCCTACGGGTTGTTCGACGCGGCGCGCGTCCCGGACATCACGCACGGTCTCTGCGTCGACTGCGAGCGGACGGTTCTCGCCGAATGGCTGCAGGGGGACTCCGCCGAGCCCTGAACGGTTGCGTGCCGCGCAGTCATCGGGACCTCGCTGGTCAGGATGAGGAACGAACATGAAGACAGGTTTGTACAGCATTACATATCTCGGCCTCTGGTACCGCGGGCCGGCGCTCACGCTCGAAGAGGTCATTCTGCGGGCCCGGCGGTTCGGCTATGACGGCATCGAGATCGACGGCAAGCGCCCGCACGGCAACCCGCTGGACCTGCCGGCTCCGCGCTGTCGGGATCTCGCGATGCGGGCCGCTGACGAGGGCATCGAGATATACGCGGTCGCCGCGAACAATGATTTCAGCAGTCCCGTTCCCGAGTATCGCGAGTCGCAGCTCCTGTACGTCCGTGATCTCATCCGGATGACGGCCAGTCTGGGTGCGCTGACGCTGCGGATCTTCGCGGCGTGGCCTGGCGTGACGATGTCAGCCGGAGGCGCGGCGTACACGATCGCCCGCCGGCTGTGGCGGGACGCACACCAGGGCATAACCGCGGACCAGACCTGGGCGTGGTGCCGCGAGGGGCTGGTCGAGGCGGCGCGCATGGCCGGCGATGCGGGCATCACGCTGGCACTCCAGAATCACGCGCCGGTCACGAACAGCCCTGCCGACGTGCTGCGCATGATCCGCGAGGTGGGCTCGCCGCACTTGAAGGCATGCATCGATGCGCCGCTGGCCGCCCGACAGGGGGTCACGTCGATGCAGCAGATGGCACGCGACGTCGGTGCCCTGCAGGTCCTCTCACATTTTGGCGGGGAGTACGATCGCGCGCCGGACGGCACCGTCCGCGGGTTCGTGCGCAACCCGGATTTCACGCTGACGCCGGAGGACTACTACGCGGACTTTGCCGAAGGGATGCGCGAGATCGGGTACTCCGGGTATCTCGGGTACGAACTATGCCACCCCTTGCCGGTGGTGAACGGCGAGCCGGCCGGCCTCGACTTCGCCGACGCCAACGCCCAGCTGGCGGCCGAATACATGCGTGGCATCCTCCGCCGAAACGGGGACACTCAACTTCACCGTCAGTCGCTGATCCAGCAGGATTGAACAGGGAAGATCGGCATTCGCGTCCGAAGGGCCGACCCCAAGCCGTCCCGTCAGGATCAACAACTGCAAGTAAAGGTGAGGGTCCCCATTTATCAGTTACTGGAAGGTGGGGAACAGCTTTTTCAGGTCGTCGGCGGTGGCCGGGCTCCCGTATTGATTCAGCTCGAACGCTTCCGCGTACTTGATGGTGCGCCCCTTCTGTTCTCCGTACAGCTGCACCAGCAGGTTGCGATACTGGTTGGCGACGTCGGCGCTTCGCTGCTTGACCCCCTCGATGAGGTACGCCTTGCGTGCGGCGTCCTCCGTCGGCACGTTCCGCCCATATCGCGCCTGCCACGAATCGGCGTCGCCGAATTGTGACGGCAGATCGGAAATGCAGTCCCACTTCTTCTGGGCGACCTGGTCGAAGCCGACGGCCAGAATCGGATCGAAGGGGTACGGCTTCTTGAACCCATCCGAGTAGAACAGGAAGATCGGATTCCCCCGCGTCGGCTTCGTGTACGGCGCAAAGTACGGCGCCGCGACCACGACCGCCGCATCCTCGGCGAGCTTGCCGACGGCCCGGTGATCCGGGTGGTAGTCCCAGGGGCGATGCGAGAGGACGATGTCGGCCTGCCAGTCGCGGATCAGATTCGCGACCTTCTTCCGCGTCTCGAGATCCGGCATCAGTTCGCCATCGTGGATGTCGAGCACTTCGGTGTCGACCCCGAGCTTGGCGTGACACGCTTCGACTTCGGCCTTGCGCCGCTGCGCCAGCGGCCCCCCGGCCTGCGAGAAATGTCCCACATCGCCGTTGGTCAGCGCGACGAGCTTGACCTTCGCGCCCGCCGCCGCAAAGAGCGCCGCCGTTCCGGCGAACTTCAGCTCCGCATCGTCCGGATGCGCACCAAACGCAATTATCCGCAGCGGGCGGGCCGCAGGCCCTTGCGCCCCGAGAGACTGCACGAGAAATCCTGTAAGAACGAGAACGAACACGCGGGTTGCACGCATGACACACACCTCCGTAAAGAACCACAGGGTATCGCATCGACTCTCTCGCGAGGAGCGTCCCGCGGGTTGCGGCTCGACTGGCCCAGGTCAGCGGGATGCCGCTTCGGCGCGCGCTATAATGCCGCGCCGTGTCCGGACCACGTGACGGCGGAGTCTCGCGACGCGCGCTGCTCAGGATGGCGGGCGCCGCGCCGGTGCTTGCACTGGCACGGAACGCCCGTCCCCGGGCGCCGGCGCTCGTGAGGTCGCGCCCGACCGACATCGGCATTGTCGAGACCACGCACGCGTTCGAGGAGTACGTGTACCGGACGCCGTACCAGTTCGGCGGACGTTCGGTGGACCGCGTCACCCTGCTGAACGTCACGTGCCGGGTCCGAAGGGGCGGGGGCATCGACGCGTGGGGATTCGGGTCGATGACGCTCGGGAACGCCTGGGCCTACCCGGCCGCCACGCAGGAAGAAGGTCTCGGGGCCATGCGGGCCCTGGCTGTTGCGCTCCGCGCGGCCACGGCCTCCTGCCAGGAGCGCGGGCATCCTCTCGATCTGTTCCGGGCGCTCGAGCCCGAATACCTGCGTGCGGCGCAGACGGTGTCTGCCGAACGGCGGCTTCGTGTGCCGATCCCGAAATTGTGCACGCTCGTTGTCGCGAGTGCCTTCGACGCAGCGATCCATGATGCGTACGGCAAGGCTTTCGGTGTGAGCTGCTACCGGACCTACGGCCCCGCGTTCATGACGCGCGACCTGTCGCACGACCTCGGACCGCGCTTCGCGGGCGAGTACCTGGACCGATACGTCCCGTCGGCGCCGCGTGCGCGCATGCCGGTGTTCCATTCGGTGGGCGCGAGTGACGCGCTCGAGGCTGCGGACGTCCGCGCGCGCATCGAGGACGGGCTGCCCGAAACGCTCGAGGAATGGATTGCCCGGGATGGTCTGATTCGCTTCAAGATCAAATTGAACGGCGGCGATCTGGCGGCAGACTTCGACCGCGTGATCCGCATCGACCGCGTCGTGACGCGGGCGCAGGCGGCGCGGCGCGTGACCGGGTGGAAGTACTCGCTGGACTTCAACGAAGGCTGTCCGAATGTGGCGTACCTGCTCGAGTTCCTCCGGCGCGTGCGCGAGACGATCCCGCGCGGGTTCGACCGGATCCTCTACATCGAGCAGCCGACTGCCCGGGATCTGCGCCAGGACCGGGCGAACGTGATGCACGAGGCCGCCCGTCTGCGACCGGTCGTCATCGACGAATCACTCACCGATCTCGAGGCGCTGCTGCTCGCGCGCGACATGGGGTACACGGGGGTGGCGCTCAAGGCGTGCAAGGGACAGAGCCAGGCGATGCTGATGGCCGCGGCGGCACAGAAATTCGGCATGTTCGTCTGCGTGCAGGATCTGACGTGCCCCGGGGCGTCGCTCATTCATTCGGCCGGCATCGCCGCGCGGGTCCCCGGCAACGCCGGCATCGAGGCGAATGCCCGCCAGTTCGTGCCTGCCGCGAACAAGGCCTGGGAGGCGCGATTTCCCGGGCTGTTCACCATTCATGACGGCGTCATGCACACGGGACAACTGACGGGACAGGGGCTGGGGGCAGTCCCGCCAGGCACACGACAACCGGACGATGCGGGGGGGCGATCGTGACAACAGGGAGGCTGAGCCGTCGCGAGTTTCTGCAGGCAGCACCACTCGGGGCCGCGGTCGCGGCTGCGATGCGTCCGGCTGCCCAGACGCGCGGGGGCGCGCGGTGGAAGATCATCGCGTTCAGCAAACCATTCACACACCTCAACTACGATGACACCGCCGATCTGGTTGCGGAGGTCGGCTGGGACGGCATCGAATGTCCGGTGCGGAAGACGGCGACGCACATCGATCCGGAGCGCGTGGAAGAGGATCTTCCCAAAATGGTCGAGGCGTTGACGCGGCGGGGCCGCGAGGTTGCGATGATCACGACCGACATCACCGGCGTCAGCGCGTCCGCTGAACGAATTCTACGTACTGCGTCGCGCCTCGGGATCCGCAAGTACCGGCTCGGGCCGATGTACTACGCAGCCGACCGTCCGGTCCCCGAGCAGCTCGAGGAATTCAGCGCGCGAATCCGGGACCTCGCGCATCTGAATCACGAGCTCGGCATTCAGGGGGGCATCCAGAACCATTCCGGCCACAATTATTTTGGGGCACCTGTGTGGGACGCCTTCGACGCGGTCAAGGCGCTGCCCGCCGCCGACATCGGCATTGCGTTCGACATCGGCCACGCCACGCTCGAAGGGGGGCTGTCGTGGCCCATTCAGGCGCACCTGGCGGAGCCGCGCTACAGCGTCGTGTACGTGAAGGATTTCCGCTGGGAGAAGCTCGCGAAGGGCTGGGAACCGGTCTGGTGCGCACTCGGGGACGGCATGGTGAGCCGCGCATTCTTCGAGACGCTCGGGCGATCCGGGTTCGCGGGGCCCGTCTGCCAGCACCACGAATACGAGATCGGGAGCACGCCGGCGGAGCACCTCCGGCACTTCAAGGACGATCTGAAGACGCTCCGCGGATGGATCGCGGGGGACGGGTAGCGTCCTGACCTTCGAAGTGTTGAAGTCGGTCGCAGGGTCTTCCTATACTGGGAAGTGGCGCCCCGCAGCTCCTTTGCAACCGTCTGCACCATCGCGCTGATCAGCTGGGCATGGGTCCAGCCCGTCGCCGGTCAGCACTCGCCGTCGCACCAGATCTGGTTCAGCCCGGGTCCCGGCACGCCCGACTACATCCGGCTGTTCGAGCACCCCGAGGAGTGGTCGCTCGCGCGCGAGGTTATGTCGGTCTTCAAGTTCTACCAGCAGCACACGCAGACGCCGGCTGACCCGATCGTAGGCCCGAACACCTACGACGCCCTCGTGCGCGCGCAGGCGTTCCGGCGACTGACGCAGTGGGGAAAACGCATCGCCATCGAAGTCGGGTCGGTGAAGGAGTTCTACTGCACGCGGGACGCGAGCGGCATGCGCGCGTCGATTGCGGCCTCGGTGGCCGCGGTGCAGGCGGTCGAGCGTGCCGGCGGGTTCGTGTCGTACCTGGCGATGGACGAGCCGTTCGTGGCCGGCCGCGCGCGGGTCTGCGACGGTCCGGCGCTCGAGCCGACGGCGGACCGTGTGGCGACATACGTGGGCGGGGTCCGGGCTGTCCGGCCCAAGGTGCAGATCGGGTTGATCGAGGCGTATCCGTTCTCGAGCGCGGACGCGATCGAGGCCATCGTCGGGCTGCTCGTCGCACGCGGGGCGAAGCCGGCGTTCCTCCACATGGACGTGGACTGGCACTTCTCGGGAGCGGACGCCTTCAGGCGAGACCTGAAGCGCCTTCAGACATTCGCGGCCGCTCAGCAGATTCCCTTCGGCATCATCCTCACCGGGTACAACGGCGAGGCCGACCCGCTGTACGCACAGGACGTCGGCGAGATCACGGAGCTCACGGCCGAGACCTTCGGCACGTGGAGCGCGATGCCGGATCACATCATCGTCCAGAGCTGGGCCGAGTCGCGGACCGGTCTCCGAATCACCCCGTCGAACCTCCCGGAGACGCGGCAGTACGCGCACACGCAAGTGCTGTTCGGCGTGCTGCGGCGGCTCCTGGCCGGTGGCACGAGCATCGGCACCGCCGTCCCGCGTTGAGAGGCCGCGCTCTGCAGGCGCGTCGGCTCGTCGTATTAGGTGTCCCTTCGCAGGAATCCCGAATCCCGAATCCCGAATCCCGAGTCTCCGTGCTCCCCCTGCACCTCATCGGTTCGGGAGAATTGATTCGATCGCGACGTCGCGGCGGCTTATATTGTTGCCGCGCAGACGAGCTACGCCGGCCTGCGCCTTCCGTGATTCCCGTCCACCGTCATCAAAGGGCCGCTCTGCGGTGCAAAGCGGCGGCGTCCCTTCGAAGGAGCAGCGCATGCGCAAACGGCCAGTTGTCCAGGCACCCGGGGTGTCGCGCCGGCAATTTCTGAATACCGCGGCGAGCGCGCCGATGGCGGCCGCCCTCTGGCCCGGGGCTGAGCGGCAGGAGGTGAGTGTGCGCAGGCGGAATGCACAGGGGGCCGCGTCTCAGAAGAAGCTGCTCGAGTGCCTCGGCGGCGCGTGGCCGGACCAGGGGCCGCTGCAGGCCAAGGTCGAGAGCACCACGCAGAAGGACGGATACCGCCTCGAGCGCATCACGTATCTCGTCGAACCCGGTGAACGCATCGCGGCGTACCTGCTGGTGCCGGACGGCGCCACGGCCCAGCGCCGCGCCGCCGGCGTGTGCGTGTGGCATCAGCACAACGGCGCGTATCCGATCGGGAAGGCCGAACCCGCCGGTCTCGAGGGCGCCGACATGCATCACACGGGCGTGGCCCTGGCGCGCGACGGTTACGTCGTCATCTGCCCGGACGCCGCAGGCTTCGGCGAGCGGAACAAGCGCGGCGCGCTCGACGGTCGCAATCTGGAGCACTACCTGTTCGCGATGCAGGTCGTGGACGGACGCAGCCTCGCCTGGAAGAACATCAACGACATGCGCCGTGCGGTCGATTACATCGCAAGCCGGCCGGAAGTGGATCCCGCGCGGCTTGGCTGCTACGGCCATTCCATGGGTTCGACGCACACGTGGCTCGTCGGACCGTGGGAACCGCGGCTCAAGGCGCTCGTCGCGAATTGCTGCCTCCCGACCTACGCGGCCATGGAGCGCACCGATCTGATCCACTGCTTCCCGAATTACATTCCGGGCTGGCGCGAGGTCGGCGATACGCCGGACGTCGCCGCCTTCATCGCACCTCGCGCGCTGCACCTCAACTTCGGCGAGCAGGACACCGGCAGCCCGATCCCGGAGGTCGAGAAGGCCGTCGAGGTCATCCGGCAGGCGTACGCATCCAAGAACGCAGAGGACAAGTTCTCGTTCTACATCGAACCCGGCGCCGGACACGTGCTCAGCGACGAGATGGCGCGCCGGATGAAGGCGCACTTCACCCGGTATCTCGCGTAGAGAGTTGCACCGCCGTCACACGAGCGGGTGAGCGGCAGCCGGCAATGGAGGCGGCGCTACGACCGTCTGCTGCCAGGTCGTGGACCCACGTCGTAGGTGATCGTCGCCTGGGTCTGGCGCGGATCGCGGCGCTGCGCCGCGATGGTGATGCCCGGTTCAATCGGCACGAGCGCGTTGACCAGATACACGCTCATCGACAACTCGTGCGCGTTCCGGAAGAACAGCCGGTGCCGTCCTGCGCGCATAGCGGGGATTGCGGCGCGGGCCTGTACGTGGATCGGGCCCGACCCGCCAGCCATGTCTTCACGGGTCGGGAACCGGCTGGCGACGAGCACGACCGGGTACGGCCGGCCGTCGAGCCGCAGCGTCATCGACCGCAGCAGCGCGTCGGCGTAGGTGCGTCCTTCGGCCTCGGAGATGCGGCCGTTGCGATCGGTATCGATGAGGGCCCACACTCGCGGGGCCACTTCGGTCCCCGCCGTGAGATCGACGTCGATATCGATGCTGGCCGTGCTCACCGCGAGGCGCGTCGCCTGCAGATATTCGTCCACCCTGTGGGCGCCGCCGCTGAGCGGGACCACCACGATCATCCCGACCGTCGCGCAGGCGAGGCGCCGGAGGCGGCGAGCAGCAGTTCGCATCACGCCGTCGCTACTTCACCAGTTTCGCGCCGTAGTCGTTCGTCGGGTCGCGATAGATGGTGTGGATGTGTGTGACGTCCCGCTGTGGGGCGTACTCGATCACGAGCGTGGGACCCTGGATCCGAAAGTATGCCGCGCTGCCGTTGGTCAGCGGACCGCTCCACGCGAAGTACGTCTTCGGCAGATTGTCTTTGAGCTCCGCCATGCGTCCGACCGCCGCCTCGTCGTTGAGGATGCCGACCCATTCGTGGATCAGGTCGAGCAGCATCGTCTGCTGTGCAGGCGTCAGCGCCGACGCCAGAATGCCTTCCGGCTGAATCGTCTTGCCGTCCTGTCCCGCGCCGAGCACCAGATCGTTCACCTGGTAATTCAGCACCGCCTGCTTGCGCTGCGCCGCATCGAGTGCGTTGACGAGCTGGAACGCCGCGTCGTTCTCACGGCCGAGCGGTCGAACGGTCTCGCCGTTCAGGGTATAGGTGGCGGGCTGCGCGCCGGGCAGGCTCGGCGTCATGACGCTCTCGCGTCCGACCATCGTGATGTTGATCGCGAGATGGTGGCCGCCGAATTGGATCATCCAGGGCGCGGCTACCGAGGGCGCCCCGAGAAACGCGATGTAGTACTCCGCGAGGCCGAACACGACCCCGCCACCGCCGCCCGGACCGCGTCCGGGACCGCCCCGCCCGTTCCCCTTGAGCACTTCGTCGCCGTTCATGATGTCCGTGATCTTCCGGTAGCCGTCGCGGCTCAACGCCGCCGCGAGCGTCTTGAGCGCCGCATCCTTCTGAACCGCGGACATGTCGCCAAGCCGCAGACCGGCACGCTGGAAGATTCCGCTCGGAAGGTTTGACCAGCGGGCCTTCTGAGCGGCATCGTCGAACCGGAACACGCACTTCGCGCGGTCGGCCGGCGTGAGCGTGGCCAGGAAGGCGTCCGCGGCGGCTGCGACCGCGGCCGTGACCCCAGCAGACTGGGACGTCGCGCGCTGCGCCGGCTCGCTGGGGGGCACTGGCGAAACAGAGGCGAGCCAGCTCACGAGGACGAACGATCCAACAAGGGCGGGGTTTTTCACGGCGTCACTCTATCACCGGCTCAGAGGAAGCCTCCGTCGCAATCGGCACGTCCGAGGCGCAAGCGTCGGCTCGTTCGGGACGTCCCGCCGCGGGGCGGCGCCGAAGAGAGTTGACTCGACTGCCCGCTCGGCAAAATACTCAGCGTGCGATGCACGCCAGCCGATGTGAGGCTGCCGAGCTCCGCGCTGCGGCTGGCCATGAGGGCGGCGGAGCGCTCGCGGGCCGTCCGACACCGCCTTCGCGACGCCCGCAGGCTCACGAATCACATCGACCGTCGATCCGGAACTGCCGCGCCGCGTGCGGGGTCCGGTCATCGTGTCTCGAGGTTGAGGATGCACATGCACAGGATTTTCGCCGCGTCGGTGCTTGCTGCGGCAGCAGTCGCCGGGCTCCACGCGACGGCACAGAACACGCCTCAGGCGCCGCCTCCGGGTGCCGCAACGCCGACGCCCGCTCCAGCTCCCGCCGGAGCCGGACGCGGAGGACGCGGCGGCGGCCGCGAACAGGCGGTGTTTCCGGCACAGCAGCGGCCCCCCGGAGACCCGGCCCTCATCGAGCGCGGCAAGGGGCTGTACACGATCAACTGCAGCGCCTGTCATGGCGCCGATCTTCGTGGCGGCGGTATGGGCGGGCCCAACCTGCTTCGATCGCAGGTGGTGCTGATGGATCAGCGAGGGGAGCTCATCCTGCCGATCGTCCATGGTGAGCGCAAGGAGCGAGGCATGCCCGCGCTTCCGCTGCAGGATGACGACGTGAAAGCGGTGGCCGAGTATATCCACAGCGTCCTGAGCCTCGCGCGAGGGCAGGGCGCACCCCCCGAGAGCGATGCGCCCCCACCGAATCCGATTGTCGGCGACGCGGCGGCCGGTCAGGCCTACTTCGCCGCGAAGTGCAGTTCCTGCCATTCGCCGACCGGAGACTTGAAGGGGATCGCCACCGCGAACCCCGAGGGCAAGGAGCTGCAGAATCTCTGGGTGACGGGGATGAGCGGCGGTGGACGGGGCGGCGGCCGCCGCGGCCGCGGCGGGTCCGGACAGATCGACCCGAGAGCGCCGACGGCGACAATCACGCTGCCATCCGGCGAGAAGGTCGAGGGGCCGATTGTGCGGATGGACAATTTCCTGATCACGATCGTGCAGCCGGACGGACGCCAGCGCACGATCCGGCGCGACGTCGATCGCACCAAAGTCGACATCAAAGATCCGCTCGAGCCGCACAAGGCGATGCTCGCCACCCTGACGGACAAAGACATGCGCGACGTGACCGCATACCTGGCCACACTCAAATGACGCTGAAAAACACGCTTCTCACACTGTCCATCGCCTGCGCCCCCGTTCTGCTCGTTGCGCAGGGGCGCGGCCTCGATCCGGCCGATCTCCTGAAGCCGCTTGGCGACTCGTGGGTGACCTACAGCGGCGATTACTCGGGCAAACGCTACAGCTCGCTGACGCAGGTCAACCAGAAGAACGTGATGAACCTCACGCTCGCATGGACGTCCAAGCTGACGGCGGGAACCGCGGTGGCGACCGGCGGATTCGGGGGCGGCAACCGCGGGAGCGGCGGCGCCCCGCTCGTCATCGGCGGGGAAGGCACCGGCGATTTCGACACGGGCGGGGGCGTCACGATCAAGGCGTCGGCGCTGGAAGTGGACGGCACCATCTACGTGACCGCGCCAGACAATGGCTGGGCGATCGACGCCCGCGATGGACGCGAGCTCTGGCACTACTTCTGGAAAACGCGCGGCGGGACCCACATCGCCACCCGAGGCTTCGGAATGTGGCGCGACTACCTGTACATGGAGACGCCGGACAACTACCTCGTGTCGCTCGAGGCGGCGACCGGCAAGGAGCGCTGGCACAAGGTCATCGCCGATTTCAACCAGCAGTACTTCTCGACGATGGCGCCCATCGTCGTCGACAACCACGTGATCGTCGGGACCGGCAACGATCTGGACATGCCGGGGTTCCTGCAGTCGTTCGACCCGCAAACGGGCGAGCTCCAGTGGAAGCTATACACGGTGCCGATGAATCCCGGCGATCCGGGCGTCGATACATGGCCGAGCCTCGACGCGGCTCGCCACGGGGGGGCGCAGCCATGGCTGCCGGGCGCCTACGATCCTGAAACACGCCTCTACATCTTCGGAACCGGCAATCCCACGCCCGCGTACACGCTGGGGCGCGGTGAAGGAGACAACCTGTTCACCGGATGCCTCATCGCCGTCAACGTCGATACGGGCAAGATGGCGTGGTACTACCAAACGGCTCCCCACGACATGCACGACTGGGATTCCGCGCAGACGCCCGTCCTCGTTGACGCGCGGGTCAACGGGCGCATCCGCAAGCTCGCCATGACGGCCGCGCGGAACGGCTACTTCTTCGTCGTCGATCGCGTCACCGGCGAGCACATTCTGACGAGCAGGTACGGTTCGACGACGAACTGGGTGAAGGAGCTCGACGCCCAGGGGAG
>JBBWZJ010000080.1:0-2820 GCA_039648985.1 Acidobacteriota bacterium
CACGAGGAGGCCGCCGACGAGCCGCCGCCCTGCTGCTCTTCCGCCAGCAGCTTCTCGAAGCAGGTGAGCATGCCGCGCGGGTTGATGCCGGTGCGCACGACGTTGTTGAAGCCGCCCTCGTCGGCCTGGACCTCGTCAGCGCGGCTGAACTTCGCGAACACCGCGGTGCCGCCGACCTGGATGGCCGCCGCCGCGACCTGGTTGTTGCAGACCCCCGTGAGCGCGCAGGCGATGCCGACGCCCACATTGGCGCCCTGCGCCTGCTCCATCTGCTTCACGGAATGCCGGCGGACGACGTGCTCGATCTCGTGCCCAAGCACCCCGGCGAGCTCGCTCTCGTTGCTGGCACGCGAGATCACTCCCCGATTGACGTAGATGTAGCCGCCCGGCAATGCAAAGGCGTTGATCACCTCCGTATTCACGACGGCGAACTGCCAATTCAGATCGGCGCGCGACGTGCGGCTGGCGATCGACCGACCGAGGGAGTTCACGTAGGCATTGACCGTCGCGTCATTGAGGATGGGAAGCTGTGCATTCACCTGCTGGGCGGTCTGCGTGCCCATCTCCACTTCCTGCTGCTGCGAGATGCCGCCGCACCCATTGAGAATCAGGCAGGCCGCGAGGCCGACGGCGAGGCGAGGTACGAATCGATTGAGCGAAGTCATTGGCAGGTCTCTCGAGGTCGTGGTCGTACGTGGATCGTCGCCCGCGGGTGGGGCGATCGGGCTCGTCTATGGCACGACCTGCGCCAGCCGGGCGTGAACAAAACGGCCGTCGACGTACGGGCTCAGCAGGCGTCGGTCAAGAGCTAGCGAGGTTGTGCCGCGGGACACAATTTTCCCGCATCCTTTCCCATAAGTGGAGCCGTGCAATGGCCGCCGACGACAAGACTCCGATCTCTCGACGCACCTTCGTTCTCGATACTGCCGGCGCAGCGGCCGCGTTCGCCATAGCGCCGATGATCGTGCCGCGCCACGTCCTCGGCGGCGTCGGATACAGGCCACCCAGCCGTACGCTCAACATCGCGATGGTCGGCATCGGCGGCATGGGGATGAGCAACATGGAGGTGTTCGTCAACGCCGGAGAGAACATCGTCGCCATCTGCGACGCGGATTTCCCCTACGTGGAGCGCTCGCTCGCCGGTCGGCTCCGGCCGCGGCAGGGTCAGACCTCGTCGTCGCCCGAGTCGCTCAAGCTGCAGGACGCCTACATCAAGGCCAAGAAGTACGACGACTTCCGCGTGATGCTTCAGCAGAAGGACATCGACGCGGTGGTGATCGCGACACCCGACCATCTGCATGCCGTCATCGCGCAGGCGGCCATGAAGGCGGGCAAGCACGTGTACGTGCAGAAGCCGCTCACCTATTCCGTGTGGGAGTCGCGGCTGCTGGCGCGTACCGCACGCGAGACGGGTGTCGTGACGCAGATGGGCAATCAGGGACACTCCATGGAGGGGACGCGGCGCATCAATGAGCTGATCGCGGCGGGGGTGATCGGCCCGGTGCGCGAGGTTCACGTGTGGACCGACCGCCCGCAGCGGTTCTGGGCCCAGGGAATTCCACGGCCGTATGCGCCTGGCGCGCAGCCGGCGCAGGCGGGTGCTCCCGCCGCGGCGACGACGGGACCGATCGCGCCACCGGCGCCGCCACGCTGGAACATGCGCACGGTGGACAACGCGGTCCTGCGCGCGATGGCCGAAAATCCGCAGACGCCTCCGCCTGGATTGCACTGGGACCTCTTCCTTGGCCCGGTGGCAGACCTGCCGTACCATCCGGTCTATCACCCGTTCAGCTGGCGTGGATGGCCGGAGTTCGGTGTGAGCGCCATCGGCGACATGGGCGCCCATCTGATCGACCAGCCCTTCTGGGCGCTCGGACTCGGACTGCCCACGAGCGTGATCGCATCGTCCACACCGTGGGGCGGCACTCGTGAGAACCCGGGAGCGTACCCGCTCGCGATGACCGCGCGCTACGAGTTCGCGGCGCGGGGATCGCAGCCGCCGGTCGCGCTCACCTGGTACGACGGCGGGCTGATGCCGGCGCTCTCGGGAGACATCACCCTTCCGCGCGGCGACGGTGGCGGTGGCGTGTTCGTCGGCGAGACGGGCACGCTCACCTACGAGACCTATGGCAACAATCCGAAGGTGTACCCGGAGGCTGCGGCGGCACGCGCGGCAGCGGTGCCGAAGTCGTTCCCACGCATCGAGGTGCCGCACGAGGTCAACTTCGCGCAGGCGTGCAAGGGCGAGGCGCAGGCCAGCGCGCCGTTCGACTACTCGGCCCGCCTCAACGAGACGATGCTGCTTGGCGTCGTTGCGCTCCGCGCGGGGCAGAGCCAGAGGATTCTGTACGACGGGGACAAGATGCAGATCACGAACCTCCCCGAGGCCAACCACTACCTGACCCGCGAGTACCGGGCGGGGTGGCAGCCTGGCTGAGCCGAGTCGCCGGGGCGAAATTCGTGGATGCCGCGGATGACTGCACACCGGCACAGCACCGGCGCCGAGCAGCGTCCCGTGGACCCAAGGCACTCTTCCGGTGAACGCCAACGACAACTGAATGCACGGAACGGACGGAAGCGGCAGGTGCGTCAACCGGTCGCTGCAACAGTGGCCGCGAGATGCTCAGCGATCCGGAGCAACAGACTGCAGTGACCCGGAGCAACCGACTGCAGCGACCCAGAGCAACAGATCAACAGACTGCACGGAAACGCACGGAAAAGGCAGGAAACGGCGGATCTTCCCCTGCGAGGAGCGCGGCTCCGTACCCGAAGGCCAGCCCCGCAACAACAAACAGCAAAGGCTTTGGGGTTTAGGGGACG
>JBBWZJ010000226.1:0-15547 GCA_039648985.1 Acidobacteriota bacterium
CCGGGCAACGAAGAGCTCTATGTCGCCGAACTGGATCTCGATGCGTTGACGGCGGCGTGCGCGGCGGGTGACGTGCGCGCCGAGTCGCTGCCGCGGTTTCCCTCCATCGTCCGCGACGTCTCGATCCTGGTCGATGAAGCCTTGCCTGCTGCGGCGGTTCGTGGCACTATCCGTTCGTCGGCGCCCTCGACGCTCGTCTCGATCGCCGAATTCGATCGGTATCAGGGCAAGGGCGTGCCGGCGGGGCGCGTGAGTCTGTCACTCCGGCTCACGTTCCGCGATCCCGAGCGCACGTTGACGGACGACGAGGCGCAGCAGGCCACGGATCGGATCATCGAGGCCCTCCGCACGCAGCACGGCGCCGAGCAGCGATAACTCCGCCGCTGTCGCCGTCAGGCCGCAAGATATCGTGTTCGTCGCTTCCGCTCAGGGCGGAAGACATCGTGTTCGCAGCTGTCGCCGCCAGGCGGCAGATGGCTAATCGAAGGAGCGTTCGTTGTGGCGAAAGTAGCGGTACGTGACGTCGATCTCGAGCCGATCGACAGGCTCGAAGAGAAAGTGAAGATGCTCGTCGCGATGATCGACCGGCTCCGCGCCGATCATGCGCGTGCGTCCGACGATAACACGCGGCTCGCGCGCGAGCTCGATGCGATGCGCGCACGGCTCGCGGAAGCTGAGGGGGCCGGATCGGAAGTCGTGACGCTTCGCGAAGAGCGGGATCTCATCCGCTCCCGCGTCAGCGACATGCTCGCCCAGATCGAAAGCCTCAAGCTCTAGCAGCCGGAACCATCGCGTCCGTGAGGCCGGAACCACTATGGATCAGTCGTCCCGCGTCGTGAACGTCGACATCCACGGGCAGATGTATCCCATACGCAGCGGTCTGGACCCTGCGTATGTGGCCGACCTCGCCGCGTTCGTGGACGAAAAGATGCGGCTGGCCTCGCGCGAATGCCCCGCCGGTGACACGCTCAAGCTCGCGGTCCTCGCCGCGCTGAATATCGCGGACGAGTGTTTCCGCGCGCGCGACGAAGGACGCCGCCACCAGGACGACGTGGCGCACCGCGCCGAGGAACTGGAGCGGATGCTGGACCTCGCCCTCGGCCTCGGACAGCCCCAGGCCCTCGCCCGCTAGGCCCGCGCGGGAATCCTCGACTGGCGCGCCCGACTGAAGTAAGATCGTCCATGAAGTTTGAGTTCCTGCTTTGCTCGTGATGGTTCGGAGGCTCGTTTGAGCCGATGTTTCAACCCAAGTGAATCGCGACGTCGCGTGGTGTGCATGCCTCTGCAAGAGGAAGCCTGAAACGCGGCTTGTGCAGCGGTTCCACCTGCTCTAGCAGGTTCATCCGACCTCCCCACACGGCAAAGCGGGGCCTTTCCTTCTCTTCTCCTCCTGCACGTCAAAAACGAGCTGAACTCCCACCGTCGAAAGCGAACGGGTGACGACCTTTATGGGGACACCTTCGGCTCTGCTCACGGCTCTCGCCGCCATCCTCACCAGCCTCATTGCCGCCGGGTTCATCTTGTGGGCGGCCGACCAGCGGCGGCGCGCCGCGACCCACGCCGTCGAACGCGCGCGTGAGGAGGCCGAACGCATCCTGCGCCAGGCCGCGCGCGACGGCGACAACCTGCGGAAAGAGGCGGTCCTCGAGGCGCGCGAAAAGGCGCACGAGCTGACCGCGGACGCCGAGCGCCAGGCCCGCGAGCGCCGGCAGGAGATTGCGGATCTCGAAGGCCAGCTCGCCGAGAAGACCCGGAGTCTGGCCGAGCGACTCGCGGCGACCGAGCGGATCGACCAGGACCTTCGCGCGCGGGCGACAGCCGTCGCCGATCAGGAGCAGCGGGCCGCGGCAGCGACCGTCCGCGTCGAGCAGCTGGTGGCGGACCGGCAGCGTGAGCTTCAGCGCGTCGCGGGACTCAGCGCGGATGAGGCGCGCGAGCTCCTCCTGAAGCAGATCGAGGTGGATGCGCGGCGAGACGCGGCCAATCTGGTCAAACGGCTCGAGACCGAGGCGCGTGAAACCGCTGCCGGCCGTGCGCGGCAGATCATCACGGACGCCATCCAGCGCAGCGCGGCCGACACCGCCATCGAAACCACGGTGTCGGTCGTCGACTTACCCAGCGACGACCTGAAGGGGCGCATCATCGGGCGCGAAGGACGTAACATCCGCGCGCTCGAAACAGCGACAGGCGTCGAGCTGATCGTCGACGACACACCAGGGGCGATCATCCTCTCGAGCTTCGATCCGTTCCGTCGCGAGGTCGCCCGGCAGGCCATCGAGCGGCTCATCGCGGACGGTCGCATCCACCCGGCCCGCATCGAGGAAGTCGTCGAGAAGGTCCGTGAGGACATGCAGGAGACCGTCCGCAAGGAGGGGGAAGCCGCCGCGTTCGAGCTGGGACTGTTCGATCTGCATCCGGAAGTCCTGCGGCTCATGGGCCGCCTGAAATTCCGGACCAGTTACGGGCAGAACGTGCTCAATCACTCGCGGGAAGTGGCGTTCCTCGCCGGCATCATGGCGAAGGAGCTCGGGCTGAACGGGCACGTCGCCACTCGCGCCGCATTCCTGCACGACATCGGGAAGGCCATCGATCGCGATCTCCAGGGAACGCACCTCGAGCTCGGGCTCGAGTTCCTCCGCAAACACGGCGAGGCCGAGCCCGTGCTGATGGCCGTCGCGGCGCACCACATGGACATCGACTGGCCGTCCCTCGAGGCGATGATCGTGCAGTCGGCGGACGCGATCTCCGCCGCCCGGCCGGGCGCGCGCCGCGACATCCTGGAGTCGTACGTGAAGCGGCTGGAGAAGCTCGAGGGCATCGCGGACTCCTTCGCCGGGGTCTCGAAGGCGTTCGCGCTCCAGGCGGGGCGCGAGATTCGGATCATCGTCGAGAGCGAGCGCATTTCCGACGAAGAAACCGTGTGGCTGTCGAAAGATATCGCCCGGCGCATCGAGAACGAGCTCGAGTATCCGGGCCAGATCAAGGTCACCGTGATCAGGGAGACCCGGGCCGTTGAGTTCGCCCGGTAGCCTCCAGCAACAGCGCGTCTCCGATGTCGGCGAACGCGCGCTGATTGAACGGATTCGGGCGCGGGTGCCTCCCCCGCCCGCGGCCCTCGTCATCAGCATCGGCGATGATGCCGCTGTCGCCGTGCCGGATCGCGGCGCCCTCCAGGTGCTCACGACGGATGCACTCGTTGAAGGCATACACTTCGACCGCCGGTTCTCGTCGGCTGTCGACATCGGCTACAAGGCGCTGGCCGTCAACGTGAGCGATGTCGCATCGATGGGTGGCACGCCGCGTCTGGCCTTGCTGTCGCTGATGCTCCCCCCCGCGCTGCCACTCTCCGATATCGACGGGCTCCTCGAAGGGCTGCTGCTGATGGCCGGAGAGTGCGGGGTCGCGCTCGCGGGAGGCAACATCACGCGCTCGCCAGGGCCGCTCGTGATCGACGTGACGGCGATCGGCAGCGTCAAGCCGCGCAAGATCCTGACGCGTGGCGGCGGCCGTCCCGGGGACGCCCTGTACATCACCGGTCAGATCGGCGCTGCCGCGGCCGGACTCGAGTGGCTGCGGACCGGCGCGGCGGAGATGGACCGGCTCGGATCGTGGCGCGACTCCCAGTCCGAAGGCGCTCGCGTCGCCGCGCCGGACGACGCGCAGATGGCTGAATGTGTCGCGCGCCACTGCCGGCCGGTGCCGAGGGTTCGCCTGGGCGCGCTGCTCGGCAGGAACCGCGCGGCCAGCGCCTGCATGGACCTGAGTGACGGCCTGGCCGACGCGGTCACCCAGATGGCCGGCGCGGGCGGGACGGGCGCCACGCTCGACGCGGCCGTCGTTCCCGTACACCCCGGTGCGGCGGCCTGGTTCGGCGCGGCCGGACGGGACCCGCTCATCGCCGCTCTGGCCGGGGGCGACGACTACGAGCTGCTGTTCGCGGTGCCGCGGCGATCCCGCGGACGCCTCCGGAGCGTCATCCGCGAAGCCCGCGGCGTCCAGGTCACCTGGATCGGCGAGCTGACGTCCGGCGGGGCCGTGGCCCTCAGCCGCGGCACCGTTTCGGAACCGCTCCCGGGCGGCTTCACCCACTTTTAGCGCCCATGCTCGGATCCACGCGCCTCCGCCTCTGGCTCGAACAGCTGCTCCACACGCACGACACGCCCCAACGCACAGCGGCCGCGTATGGTATCGGCGTCTTCCTGGGGTTCTCGCCCTTCCTGGGGCTGCACACAGTGCTCGGGCTCATCATTGCGTTCGCGTTCAACCTGAACCGGGTTGCCGTGCTCCTGGGCGTCTATTCCAATCTGCCGTGGATCCTGCCGGCCTACTACACGCTGGCGACGATGCTCGGGGCCGCCATCCTCCGGTACGATCTTCCCCCCGGGCTGCTGGCAAACCTGCGGGAATCGCTGTCGAACGACTCCTGGGGGGAGTTCCGCCACCTGGCGCGGACACTCGCGCCGCTGCTCTGGGCTTACGGGTTGGGCTCCCTTATTGGTGCGGCGGCCCTTGCCGTGGTCGCTTATCGTGGCGCCCTCGCCATGATCGTTACTCACCGGCACCGGGCGGCCGCCGCTCACGCATCGGAAAATACTGATTTGTAACGACTTACAAGACTGGTGTGGTCCGAAATAGGACGCCTTTCCGCTTTGACCCGGGCTCCTCCCGGCGTCTATAGTGGAGGTGGCCATGCTGCTCCTGTCACGGTCGACCGGCCGGAAGATCGTTGCGACGGGCACCGCCGCCGTGGCGTTCGTTTGCCTGTACGAAGTGACGATTCTGGACTCGCGCTACGCCGCACGCCAGGCCGAGCTGCGCGAGGTCTCCGCGGCACCCGCGCCGGGTGCCCGGCTTCGCTTCACGGCCACTGCCTACTGCAAGGGGACGACGACGGCATCGGGGGTGAACGTCCGGACCGGGATTGCCGCCGCCGACCCCGACCTGCTGCCGGTGGGCTCCGTCATCCAGGTGGAGCGGCTCGAGGACCGCTACAACGGCATCTACACCATCATGGACACCGGCCCCGCGGTGCAGGGGCGGCACATCGACATCTACGTCTGGAGCTGCAACGAGGCGCTTGCCCTCGGCCGGCGCCTGGCGGGTATTACGGTGTTGAGGCTCGGATGGAACCCGCGGGCGAGCACCCCGACGCTCGTCGACCGGCTGTTCCGGGAACGCGAGGCGGCCCAGAACGCACCTTCGACCGCCTTGCTGAAGGCGTCCGGCGGAAATTGACGCTCATCGAGTCGTTCAGTCGGATCTGACCGGCTCGCCGACCTCGTTCCCTTCCCGCGCACCCACGCGACGCTCCTGTTCGCGATACTGCAGCTGGTACAGCTTGTAGTAGATGCCGCGTTGCGCGAGCAGGTCCTGGTGCCTGCCCGACTCGCGCAGGTGCCCCTTGTGGAGGACGAGGATCTTGTCCATGTCCTGGATGGTCGAAAGGCGATGGGCGATGGCAATCGTGGTCCGGCCTGCCATCAATACGGAGAGCGCGTCCCTGATCAGGATCTCGGTTTCCGTGTCCACGCTCGATGTGGCCTCGTCGAGCACCAGGATCGTCGGGTCGAATGCCAGCGCTCTCGCGAACGACAGCAGCTGCTTCTGCCCCACCGATAGCGTCGCCCCCCGCTCGGCGACTGCGCTGCCGTAGCCATCCGGCAGCTGCTCGATGAACCGGTCGGCATGCACCGCCGTGGCCGCGGCGCGCACCCCGTCGTCCGTTATCCCCGCGTTCCCGAGCCTGATGTTCGCCGCAATCGTGCCCGAGAAGAGGTGCACGTCCTGGAGCACCAGGCTGAACAGGCGTCTCAGCTCCGACAGCTCGAGGTCGCGGACGTCCACACCGTCCACGAGAATCCGGCCGCGGGTCACATCGTAGAAGCGCAGCAGCAGATTGATCAGCGTCGATTTTCCGGCGCCCGTCGCCCCGACGACGCCCACGCGCTCGCCCGGCCGGACCTCGAACGAGACGTCCCGCAGGACGTACTCGGGCTCCCCCTCAGCCGGGACGTGGTAGCCGAACCAGACATGCTCGAAGACGATGTGGCCGGTTGCCTTGGCGAGGCGAGGCGAGACGGTTGTATGGGAACTCGCGGCTGAACGCCCTGTGTCGATCTGCACGCGCGTGTCGAGGAGCTTGAATATCCGCTCGGAGGACGCCATTGCGGCCTGGAGCACGTTGAACTTCTCCGACATGTCGCTGATCGGCCGGAAGAACCGGCCCGAGTACAGGAGGAATGCGACGAGCGATCCCAGCGTCAGGGTGCCCTGCAGGGTCCACCGTCCGCCGAACCAGATGATGAGCGCCGCGGCCAGTGCGCCGATGATTTCGATCGCGGGGTAGAACACCGCGTAGAAGAGAATCGAGTCGATGTTCGCGTCGCGGTGCCGACGGTTGATCTCCTCGAACCGATCGAAGCTGCGCGCCTCGCGCCGGAAGAGCTGCACGGTGGACATGCCGGTGATGTGTTCCTGGAGGAACGCGTTGATGCGTGCCACCCAGGTGCGGACCGTGCGATACGACTCGCGCACGTTGCGCCGGAACCACTGCGTCACGAGCGCGATGAGCGGCAGAACGGCGAAGGCCACCACGGCCAGCCGCCAGTCCATCGTGACGAGGACAATCATGATGCCGAGCAGGGTGAAGATGTCGCCGAAGATCGACACCACTCCCGACGTGAACATGTCATTGATGACGTCGACGTCGGTCGTGACGCGCGTCATCAGCCGGCCGACCGGATTCCTGTCGTAGAACTGGAGATCGATCCGCTGCAGGTGCCCGTAGATCTGCATGCGCAGGTCGAACATGATGCGCTGCCCGGTCATCTGCAGCGTCCACATCTGGGCGTATTCCAGGACGAACGAGGCCAGCAGGATGGCGAAGAAGGCGACCGCGATGCGATCGACCCCGCGCAGGTCGCCCTGGGCGATGTACCGGTCGATCGCGAGCTTCATCAAATAAGGCTGCGCAAGCTGCAGCACGGACGCGCAGATGATCGCCGCCAGCGCCAGCGCCACCTGCGGCTTGTACGGGCGCAGGTACCACAGCAGCCGCCGCATGAGCGTCGCGTCGTACGCCTTGCCGAGGACTTCTTCTTCGTGGAAGGACACAATTCAGCTCTCAGACATCAGCTATCAGCTCTCAGACAAGCTGTCGCAAGTTAGACCTCGGCAACCCTGTCCGACGCCAGCCATCAGCTCGGGCGAACCTTCTCTTGGGACCTCGAGTCCCGACTATCGCGTCAGTCCTGGCTCAAAGCTGAAGGCTGAGAGCTGATAGCTGATAACTGACAGCTAACTTGCCGCCAGCTCCTCTTCGAGAAGCTGCCGCTTGTACAACGTGGCATACAGCCCGCCCTGCGCGACGAGCTGGTCGTGCCGGCCCCTTTCCGCGATGCGGCCGCGGTCGAGCACGAAAATCTGATCGGCATCCCGCACGGTGGACACCCGGTGCGCGACGATGATGGACGTGCGCTGCCGCATGACGCCGCGCAGCCTCGACAGGATTTCCTCCTCGGTGTACGTATCCACCGCCGACAGCGCATCGTCCAGGACGAGCACGCGGGGGTCCACCATCAGGGCCCGAGCCAGCGCGGTGCGCTGTTTCTGTCCACCGGAGAGAGTGATGCCCCGCTCGCCGACCGCGGTGTCATAGCCCTGCGGGAACGCGTCGACGTCCTTGTCGAGCCGCGCGATGGCCGCCGCGTCGCGCATGCGGCGGTCCAGGTCGTGAGCGCCCGATGCGGGAGTCCGGCGATCCGACGAGGCAGCGGCCTGGACGCCGAACGCAATGTTCTCCGCGATGGAGTCTGAAAACAGGAACGGCTCCTGGGGAACGAAGCCGATCGCACCGCGCAATGCGGCCAGCGGAATTTCCCGCACGTCCACACCGTCCAGGAACACGGTGCCGGGCGGGGGCTCGTGGAGTCGCGGCAGCAGACCGATCAGCGTCGACTTCCCGGAGCCGGTCGCACCGACAAGCGCCACCGTCTGCCCCTTCTCGATCCGGAGCGACACGTGGTCCAGCACCGGATGCTCGGATCCCGGATACGTGAATACAAGATCCCGGACTTCGATGGCCCCGGTGAGCGGGGCGGCGCGGCCCGCCGGCGTCACACCGGCGTCGTTGATGGCGGGCGCGGCATCGAGCACGTCGAGCATCCGCTTCCACGAGGCCATCCCGCGCTGGAGCATGTTCGTGACCCAGCCGAACGCGATCATCGGCCAGCTGAGCATCACCAGATACGAATTGAACGCGACGAACTCGCCAACGGTCATCCGTCCGCGGATCACTTCCCGGCTGCCCACCCACAGCACCAGCAACGATCCGATCCCCAGGAACAGCGTGAGGCTCGGGTAGAACATCCCCTGGAGCCGGATGAGCACGCGGTTGCGCCGGACGTACTCCGCATTCGCGCCGCGGAAGCGCTCGACCTCGTATGGTTCCTGGTTGTATGCGCGGACCACGCGCACGCCCGCAAGCGTCTCCTGCACAACCGCGCTGAGATCCGACAGCTGCGCCTGGATCGCCTCGAATCGCCGATGAATGGCGCTCCCGAAGAACTTGACGCTGACCGAGACGAGCGGCAGCGGCAGGAGCGCAATCAGCGTGAGCCTCCGGTCGATCGACCACATCAGCACGATTGCGACAGCGAACACCAGGACCGTGCTGGCGGAGTACATGACCGCGGGTCCGATCATCGTGCGGACGGCGTTCAGGTCGTTCGTCGCGCGCGACATCAGATCTCCGGTCCGCCGCTCCTGGTAGTACGCGAGCGGCATCCGCTGCAGCCTCGCGAAGAAGTCGTTCCGCAGGTCGTACTCGATCTCGCGCGAGACGCCGATGATGATCCGCCGCATGAGGAACAGGAAGAGCGCGCGGACGCACGCGACCCCGAGGATGGCCGCCGCATACGTGATGAGCTTCTGGCGCGTCACCGCACGCCCCAGATCGTCAATCGCGTATTTCAGGACCCAGGGGGACAGCAACTGGAACGTGGAGGACAGGACGACGCACAGCAGCCCGAGCAGGAGCGGACGGCGGTACCGGAGCACGTACGGAAGGAGACGTCGAACGCCGGGACCCATCTCTCGCGAGTATACCAGCCGCCCCCGCGCGCTCGTCGAAGTGCGCCGCGGGGCCGACGGGCGTGTGTTATCCTCAGGAGGCCTATCCCAGCAGGCTGCCTGGCTCCCGCGATGCGGGGGCGTGTTCCCTTAACCATTCCGGGGCGAGAAGACTCATGCGCACACGTGCTGCAGCGATATTGCTATTGTCTGCCGTCCTCGGGCTCACCGCCTCCACGGCAGACGCCCAGTACTCCGTCAAGGGGCCGTCGGATCCGGCCACGGGCGAGCGCTATCACGTCGAGATCGGCGGCTTCCTCTGGAACCCGACGCCCGACATCATCATCAGCAGCGAGTCGCTCGGGATCGTCGGATCGAGCATCGACTTCGTGAACGACCTCGGCATCGAGAAGACCCGCTTCAAGCAGCTCCGCGTGGTCCTCCGGCCCGCGAAGAAGCACAAGCTGCGGTTCGAGTACACGCCCATCACGTACAACGCCGTCGGCACGCTGACCGCCCCCGTCGTTTTCAACGGCATCCGCTTCCCTGTGACCTTCCCCGTCAACACCAACCTGCAGTGGAAGGCCTACCGGTTCGGGTATGAGTACGATTTCGTGAGCCGAGACCGGGGCTTCGTCGGGCTGATCCTGGAAGCCAAGTACACCGATGTGCAGGCGACCCTCAGCAACATCCTGGCAACGGAGTTCGCGCGCGCACGTGCGCCGATTCCCGCGATTGGCGCCATTGGGCGCGTCTACGTGGTGCCGAACATCTCGATCACCGCGGAGTTCAGCGGCATCAAGCTGCCCGACAGCGTCAACGACGACTACCGGGCGAAGTATTACGACCTGGACATCTACGGGACCGTCAATTTCACCGATCACTTCGGCGCACAGGCAGGCTATCGATCCTTCGACGTGTTGTACAAGGTCAAGAAGGATCAGGGCGACCTGCTGCTGAAAGGCTTGTACCTCGGCGGGATCGTCAGGTTCTAGCCGTCGCCAGACGACGGTCCCTAGAAGGCGAACTCCGCGCCGATGAGCGGCGAGAGGCGGTCTGTCAGTCCGGCGTCGTTCAGCGCAAACCGGAGATTGAAGTTGATCAGCAGCCGCGGCGCGACGTTGAGCTTCGTGCCGACGGCGCCGCTGCTGCCCCAGTACGACCCGTTCTGGAAGCGCAGGTCCTGGAGCGCCGCCGTGCCGACGGGACCGGTCGCGTTGAAGGCGAACGTCGACAGGCGCGGCGAGTTGATCACGCGCTGGCCGACGAGATCGAGGACGAGGCTCAGACGCGGATTGACGCTGATGTCTGTGCCGGCAGCGTAGATGAACTGATCGGGCAAATCGCCTTTCTGCCCGGTTCGGATGTCGCCGCCGAGGCGGCTCCGGCCGTTCCACTGGAATGCGACGTTCGCGTGCGGCGCGACGCGGCCGAACGTACCTGAAAAGGCGACGAAGGGCCGCGCGCCGGCGCCCCCCGCGCCCAGGAGATTTTCCTCGTCTCCGGTCGGCATCCGCAGATCGAGACCGACAGCCAGCGCGCGGGTGCCTTCCCGCATGAGCGTTCCCTTCGCTCGCACGAGCAGGTCACCAATCCCGGAGGCACTCCCATCGGCGAAGAACTGTCGCGACGTCCCGTGCCCGCCCGGCGCGGCATCGTCGCGGAAATAGTGGACCTGCAATTGCGTCCCCGTGCCCACCCGCTGCACGCTCGCGTTCGAGAGCAGCGACAGCCGCGTGCGGACGACCGGGATCGCAAGCGACACGTCGAATCGCTCGAGGACGCCGTACGTGAGCGCGCCGGTGAACTGCGTCACCGAGGCCTCGACGGTGTTGATGGTTGAAATCACATCCGATCGACCGGCTGTGCTCTGGTACGCGTCGTGGCGGAACACAGCGGGAATGCTGCTGAGGGCCACGCCGTCGAGCCTGTCGAACGAGAAGACCTGCTCGTTGAACGAGAAGGCGATCCGATCGCGCCCGATTGTCTCGGCCCGATCCGCAAGGATGGGACCGAAGCTCCTGGTGGCGCGGACGAACGTCCCGGTGGCGGAGTCGAACTTGTAGATGAAGCCCGAGGCCGGCGATGGAACCGGCACAGTTGTGAGCTGCGTGGCCAGCGCGATGTTCATCAGCCGGAAGTCGGACTGAAACGAGCTGTTGAAGTGCGCCGCGTGGTTCGTGCCATCGAGCTGGACGTCGTCGCTGCTGACGACAAGCCCGTTCGGCCCGAAGACGTCTTCGAACAGCGTGGAAAGGGTGGCGGGGCGGGACTGCGCCGCGAGTGTCCCAGGCAGGAGCGCGCACAGGAGGCCGAGGAGCAACACGCGCGAACGCATCGTCACTATCCTTTCTTCTGCCGTGAATTCAACGTGCGGGGCTGAATCGCACCGACTCGATGATCCAGCCTCCCGTCCCGCGCCGGACCGCCATCGTGGTCTGCGTTTCGGTGCGGAGACGCTGTCCATCGTGCGTCTGAAGCTCGTAGCGTCGCCGGAAGGTCACGGTGCCGCTGGCGCCCGACGCCACGATCCGGGGCTCGAGCACGTCAACCGTGAGGCGCGTCGCGTTCTGGAAATCGTTGCGAATGGCGTTGGCCGAGAACTCCGTCAGGCCTGGCCAGATCTTCCGGAGTGCGTCGAGATCCCGCGCCTCGAGCGCCGCCTTGTAGCGCGCCAGCAGCTGCGAGATCGCTTCCTCAGGAGCCTGGCCGCGAGGTGAGGCGTCCTCCGACACGGGCACCGGTGGTGGCGTCGGAGGCGCCGGAGACGCGACCACCGGGAGCGACGGCTGGGGCTCCGGGAGCGCGGGGCGCGTCGTCACGACAGGGGCGGCCGGGATGACTGGCTGTTCGGCGGGCTTCTGGGGCGCCGACACGGGCGCGGGCTCCGGGGCAGCGGGCGCCGGTTCGGATTGGGGCTTTTCGTCGAGTCGCGCCTGCGCGAGCGACGCTGCGCTTTCGTAGAGGCCGCTGGCCTCGTAGAACCGCGCCGTCGCGTCCGCCGTGCGCCCCGCCGCGAGGAGGCGCTGCGCCGCCTGCTCGGCGCGAAGCGCGGCTCGGTACGCGGACGCCACGAGCGTCGGAGCCTTCGATGCGCGGGCCTGTTCGCGCGCGCCGATCATCCGGAGCCGTGCGTCCGCCGCGGTCCTGGCCCCGGCCCGCGCGGCGCCTTGCTCCATGATCTGACGCGCCTCCGCGTTTGCGGGCGCTACGGTCAGCACATCGCCGGCGGCGCGAGAGGCGGCCTGGAAATCTCCGGACGCCAGGGAGGCCCGGGCCTGGCGAAGCCCGTTGTCCACCGACGCGCCGGCCGCACGCGCCCGGTCGAGGATCCGGCGCGCGTCGCGATCGTCGGGCGACTGTCGCAGGACGGCCTGCGCCTGTCCCTCCGCACCGGCAAAATCGTGTGCCTCGAGCGCCCGTTCGGCGGCGGCAATCGCGGCGGACGTATCAGGGGCGACGCTGCGCTCCACAGTCTTTGGCGCCGCGGCGGGTGCGGCCGGACGGCGCACGAGGAGAGACGAAATCGCGAACGCCGCGAGCGCGACGACTGCGCCGGCCGCGATGATCCAGGGCCACCGTGCGTTGAAGGACGAATTGGCTGTCAGCGGCCCGGAGGACGGGCGCTGGTCGACGGCACCTGCGGCGCCCGATCCCGATCCGGGAGGATTGGGCCAGGTGATTCCAGCCGCGGACCCGGGGCTCAGCATCGTCGGCGCGTCCGCCGAAGACACGGGCCGGGCCACCGGGGCCGCAGCCGCCCCGCTGTCGCTCTTGCGGATCTGATCGCGGTAATTGACGAGATCCTCGCGGAGCGCCGTCATCGATTGATACCGCTCGTCGAGGGGCTTCGCCAGCGCGCGCTCCACGATACCGGCGAGCGCACGCGGCACCGTCGCATCGACCTGCCAGAGCGGCTCCGGCACCTCCTGCAGGATTTTGTACATCGTGGACGCGAACGAGTCCCCTTCGAAGGCCTTCTTGCTGCCGAGCAGCTCGTACAAAACCACCCCGACCGAGAAAATATCCGCGCGATGATCGGCGCGCTCCCCACGGACCTGCTCGGGCGCCATGTAGTTCAGCGTGCCCATGAGCATGTTGCTGTTCGTGAGCTCGGAGGTGATCAGCCGGGCGAGACCGAAGTCGAGAATCTTCACCTGCCCGGACGTCGTGATGAAGATGTTCGCCGGCTTCACGTCCCTGTGCACCACCCCGTGTGCATGGGCGTACTCCAGCCCCTCGCAGATGTCGATCGCGAGATCGACCTTGCGCGCGAGGCTCATCCTGACGTTCCCGCTCAGGCGTTGCTGGAGATCCTGGCCCTCGAGATACTCCATCGCCAGAAAGGGATGACCGTCGTGCTCGCCGAGGTCATGGATCGTGACGATGTTCTGATGGGCGAGCTGGCCGGCAGCCCGCGCTTCGCGGAGGAATCGCGTGCGCGTTTCAGGGTTGCTGTCGATTTGCGCGCCGATGACCTTCAGGGCCACGGTGCGCTCGAGGAGCGTATCGAACGCGCGGTAGACAACGCCCATGCCGCCCTGGCCGAGCGTATCCAGCAGCTTGTATCGCCCGATCGTCTGCATGTGTGGCAATCCGCGACCCCAATCGTCGCGTCGATGTCAGGGCCGGGAGGTCTGCGGGATGATAACGCGCGGGAGTCGAGGTGAACAACCTCCCTCGCAGGTATTTTGATGCCACGCTCGCCCGGGGTAAGTCCCGGCTGGAAGGGCCACAAGGCACCGCTCGAACCCCTCGTGAGACGAAAGTACCGTTACGGCGAAAGAGCTGCGGGCCGGACCCACAATCCCAGGAAGCGAGTGTCACGGCTGTTCGGATCCGCTGCCGAGGGCCGGAACCCGCCCGTGACGGTTACCGTCAGCAGCGTCGCAGCGCGCGCCGTGTCGGCGGGTACTGAGATACGTCGCTCCTCACCTGGCGCAAGGGGTAGATCGAGAATCCAGTCTCCCGAGCGTAGCTGCGCGCGATTCGCGACCGGGCCGTTCCGCACCACCAGCGGGACGGACGGCCGCGGAATGTCTGGCTGGATGACGATCGACGAGGTCCGGGCCCCACCGATCCAGAACGCTTCAGGTTCCGGGAAGCTGCGATCGTCGAGAAAGTACACCGTCGCCGCCTCGTAGCGGACCGCGTGGATCGCCACGCCGGGTCCAATCCGTCTGGCCGGCGCCACGATCGAGAGCGGCTCGATCGTGATCCCGGTAATTGAGCGCCGCGCCTGCTCGTCGCCGCGGACCACGATCGCCCGGACGTCTACCGGGAAATTCAGCACGATCGGTTCGGGCGGGCTGGCCATCGGGCCGGTCACGATCGAGAACGGGTCGCGGCCGATCCCGACCATCACCCAGCCGGACGGACGGTCCCCATTCGGCTGGAGCCGGTAGCGCCCGGCCGGCACCGCGGGAATCTGATAGAGCGGCCAGTCGTTCTGACCTGCACCGCCGGGCGTGGTCGAGACCGGCGGCGTAATCCGCAGCGCCATAAGGAGATCGTGCGGCGTGAGGCGGCGCATGGCTGGCACCTCGAACAGCAGTGGCCGCCGTTCGGATCCCAGGCGACGGAGGAGCTCGAACTGCCCTGGCGTATCGGCGTTGCCTCGCAGACCCGCGAATCCCCATAACGCGGTGATCGCCGCCATCCCGGCGATCGCGTAGGCGGCCGTGGTCGCGGCCGCGAGCGCGCCGCGGGAGCGTGTCCATCTGCTCCGTTCGACTCTGCGAAGCACCATCCAGGCGAGGCCGGCACTCACAACCCAGACCGCAATCTGCCCATACAGCGCCGCCTCGCGGCCGCGCCACCAGGCTGGCAGACCTCGCGTGAGATCGGTCGCGGGGCTGAGCCACTCGAGCCAGGCCGCATAACCCTGCCGGGTGCTGTACGCCAGCTGTCCGTGCCTGACGAACACGAGCGAGGCCGACACGAAGGCCGTCGTCGCAAGTGCCGCGAGAGCCGTCGCGCGCGTCGCGCGATGCCGGATGGCGGTCCACGACACGGCGGCGGGGATCGTCAACATGGGCAACATCGGGACGACGAACCGCGCGGGTGCGCTCGTCCCGCCCCACCACATCGCGAAATGCGTCACCGCCAGCAGGTACGGCACGAGGATGAAAAACAGCTCGAGCCCGACGCGCCGCGTCGCGCGATCGCGAACCATGACCGCGAGCCCCGCAAACGCGCAGAGCAGCACCGGCGCATACGCGAGGAGGCCGAAGCGCTGGTCGAAGAACAGGCCGGCGAGGCCGCCGGGAATGAACAGCGCCGATCCCTCCTCGTTCGCGTACGGAAATGACGGGTCTGGCGAGCCGTAGATGCTGATGAAGAAGCCGATCCAGCAGAGCGCGCTGACCGCAGGGACCGACAGGAACGCCACAGCCTTGCCCGCCGCGTTGCGCGTGGTACTGAGACGCAGCAGCACGAGCCCCCCGAGACAGCCGGCAATGAGGGCGAACCGCGTGTG
>JBBWZJ010000201.1:0-17172 GCA_039648985.1 Acidobacteriota bacterium
CGATGCCCGTGGCGATATTCGGGTCCTGCTTGAACTTCGGGAAGGCGCCTCGTACGTCCGCCACGAACCGGCCGATTGGCTGGTCCTCCGGCGGGACGTCCTGGGCGGCGGCGCTGCCGGCAGAGACAGTTACGGCGATCGCGACGGCTAAAAGCAGGAAGCGTCGCGAGGAAGAACGCATGCGCATCTGTGCTCCGATTGTATGCGCAGCCGCGCCGGCTATTCGGAGAGGAGTCCGCGCGCGACGGCGATCCCCTCGTCGAGCGTCGCGATCGCGCCATCCAGCTGCCGCTCGTAGATCTGCCTGAGGACTGCGCCGACGCGCGGGCCCGGCGGAACGCCGAGCGCGAGCAGATGGCGTCCTTTCACCAGCGGTTCCGGCGGCGCGTGCTGGACCCCGAGGTCACGTGCGCGCTCGAGAAACCAGTCCATCGCCGAGCAATCGAATCCACCGCCGCGGCCGAGGCAGTCGGATTTGGCGACCCGCGCGAGGAGCTCGAGATCGACCTTCTGCGAGAGCCTCCGGAACGCCCCGTCCGACACCGGAGTGGGCGCCTGCCGGAACATCCCGGGCTTCAGATGGTGCGCCACGATCCCGAGGACCTGCTGGCGCACGTCGTACCCGTCCATCGAGTGCAGGTTGAGCCGATCGAGAATCGCGGTTGCCGGCGCGACCCCTGCCTGCTCGTGATCGATCGACCGGATGCGTCCGTCGATGAACGCCGTTGTCGACGGCTTGCCGAGGTCGTGGCAGAGCGCGCCGAGCATCACCACGACCTGGCGCGGATGATCGAGGTCGTCGATGCGCGTGCGTGCCTCGTCCACGACGAGCAGCGTGTGGATCCAGACGTCCCCTTCCGGGTGCCACTCCGGCTCCTGTTCGCAGCCGACGAGCGCCGCGAGCTCGGGGAACAGCCGCGGCACGACGGCCAGCTCCAGCGCGAGCTGCAGGCCGAGCGACGGCCGGTTCGCCTGCAGCAGCAGTTTTTCCACTTCACCCCAGATGCGTTCCGGCGGCAGATCGTCGAGCGGGAGAGCGCGGCAGATGTCGCCGGTGGCCGGGTCGACTGCGAATTCGAACCGCGCCGCGAACTGAATCGCCCGAAGCACCCGCAGGGAGTCGTCGCCGAAGGTGACGGGATCGACAGCGCGCAGGATCCGGGCCTCGAGGTCGTCCCGGCCGTGCCACGGGTCGAGGTATTCGCCGGTGAGGGGATCCCAGGCAATCGCGTTGATCGTGAAGTCGCGCCGCCGGGCCGCTTCGAGGATCGAGAGCTCCGGTTCCCCCGTGACCTCGAAGCCCCGATGGCCGCGGCCCGTCCGTGATTCGCGGCGGGGCAGCGCCACGTCGAGACCCGCAACCTTGTAGACCGTGAAGCTCTCCCCCACGGTGTTGACGCGGCCGAACTCGGCGAGGAGGCCGGGCAGCGCCGCGGCCGCGACGCCGAACACCTCCATGTCGATGTCACGCGACGCGCGTCCCATCAGCCGATCCCGCACCCAGCCGCCGACAATCAGCGCCCGGCCGCCCGCGTCGCGCACACGTCGGGCGATCGCGACAGCAGCGGCGACGCTATCCCCGGCGGACGACTCGGAATCCATAATCGGTGTAGCGCAGCGTCGGGCCGAGCTTGCTGCGCGCGGACGTCCGGCTGATGGTGACCGCGTGGCGCCAGGACCCACCGCGCGAGGCGCGCCTCGTCCCGGCTGCGGCGCCCTGGGGGTTCCGCGCCGGAGAGGTTGCGTAGTACTCGTGGGCGTGCCAGTCTGCGCACCACTCGTGCACGTTGGCGGCGATCCCGAAGAGCCCGAATCCGTTCGGCTCGCCGAGCGTAACCGGCCATGGCGACGCCAGTGGGCCGCGGCCACCAGCGGGAATCCACGCTGGCACATCGTCGCCCCACGGATACCGCTGGCCTTCGACTCCGCCGCGGGCGGCGCGCTCCCATTCCGCCTCGGTGGGCAGCCGCACCAATCCATTCCATGCGCAATAGGCCTGCGCGTCGTCCCAGCTGACCCCCACGACCGGATAATCGAGCGGCAGAAACTCCGCGGCTGTCCAGTCCCTGGGCTCCGGATAACCGCTGGCCTGGAGGAAGACGCCGTACTCGGCGCGAGTGACGGGGTGAACAGCAAAGTCGAATGCGTCGACGGTGACCTCGTGAACCGGAGCCTCGTCCTGCTGCCCGTCACGATTGCCCATGGCAAACGAACCGGCAGGGATGCGCGCCCAGCAGGAGTCCGGGTGCAGCAGCGGCATCATGCCTGTGTGCGTCGGCGCCCGTAGCGGCGCACGACGGTATCGGTGAAGCCCGGCGCGACGGCGTTCAGGATCGTCAGCGCGCGGGACAGCGTGTGGGGATAGACCTCGGGCCGAGGCCGCCGCACGCACGCGACGACAGCGCGCGCCACGTCCTCGACGGACTGTTTGGGGCCGAGCCCCGAGACCGAGTGACCGTAATCCCGTTCCATCGCGGCCCGGAATTCACTTTCGGTGGATACGGGAAAGACGACACTCACGTGAATCCCCGTGCCTGCGAATTCGGCCCTCAGGCTTTCCGCGAAGCCGACCTGCGCCGACTTCGTCGCGGCATACCCGCTCACCTGCGCGATGCCCCGCTGTCCCACGATGGACGAGATGATGATGAGATGGCCGCTCGCCTGTGCCCGGAAGACCGGCAGTGCGGCGCGTGCTCCGTAGAATGTGCCCATGAAGTTGACGTCCATCATCTGCTTCATGGTTGCGACCGGTGTGTCTTCGACGGTGCCGTAGTAGCCGAAGCCGGCGTTGCACACCACCACGTCGAGGCGCCCGAACGCCTCCCGGGCGCGTGCGACCAGGCGCGTCACGTCATCTTCCGCGGTCACGTCCGTGGCCAGCCAGTCCGCCTGCTGGCCGCGTGCCCGCATGGCCAGCACCGTCGCTTCGAGTCGATCCGCGCGCCGCGCGCCGAGCACGACGGCACAGCCGGCCTCGGCAAGCTGCTGCGCGCAGGCGAGTCCGATACCCGACGAGGCGCCGGTGATCACGGCAACGCGACCCGAGAGATCCATGCGCGCATGATACAAGAGTAGCGGCGGCGATCCTGCGCATCGACGCGAGCTTGACCGCGCCGAAGACGAACCCGGACGACACTCGCACATGACATCCACGACGGCAGATCCGGCGATCGCCTTGCTTCGGGAACTTGTCGCGATCGACTCGGTCAACCCGTCACTCGTGGCGGGCGCTGCGGGTGAAGGCGCGATCGGCGACGCCATCGGCAATTACATGCGGCGCGCCGGCCTGGACGTGTTGGTGACGGAGGTGGTCCCGGGCCGAAGCAACGTTGTCGGCGTCCTCGAGGGGTCACAGCCCGGGCGGGCGCTCATGCTGTGCGGCCACATGGATACCGTAGGTGTCGAGGGGATGCGCGCGCCCTTCGACCCGGTCGAGCGGGATGGCAAGCTGTACGGCCGCGGCTCACAGGACATGAAAGGCGGCCTCGCCGCGATGATCGACGCGGCCCGTGTGGCGAGGACCCGCGGATTCGCGAAGGGGCGACTCATTGTCGCCGCGGTGGTGGACGAGGAATACGCGAGCCTCGGCGCGGATGCGCTTGCCGCCGCGTGGCGGGCGGAGGCGGCCGTTGTCACGGAGCCGACGGACCTGCACATTGGCGTGGCGCACAAGGGATTCGCGTGGGCCGAGGTCGAGACGCGCGGGCGGGCCGCGCATGGCAGCCGCCCGCGTGAAGGGCGCGACGCGGTGCTGCGCATGGGCCGTGTGCTGCACCAGCTGGAGGCGATGGATCGGGCACTTCAGGCGCGCCCCGCGCATGCGCTTCTGGGCACGGCCTCGCTGCATGCGCCAGTGATCGAGGGTGGGCGGGAGTGGAGCACGTATCCCGATCGCTGCACGCTCCGGCTCGAACGGCGCACCATCGCCGGTGAGACCGGCGACACGTTCATGCAGGAGATTGACGGGTTGCTCGAGGCTTTGCGAGCGGAGGATGGAGAGTTCGACGCCTCAGCCCGACTGACCTTCGCACGCCCGTCCTACGAGATTCCTGAGGGGCATCCGCTGCCGGCGGCGCTTGCGCGCGCCGGCGCCGAAGGCGGTCTGACGCTTCATCGGGTCGGGATGAGCTTCTGGACGGACGCCGCGATCCTCGGGAGCGCAGGCATTCCGTCCGTCCTGTTCGGGCCTGGCGGGGCTGGGCTCCACAGTGCCGAGGAGTACGTTTACGTCGTTGACGTGATCGCGTGTCGAGACGCGTTGGCAGCGCTCGCGATGTCGTACTGCTGACGAGCGGTTACGCGCTCTTCCGAAGCACCAGCCGGGGCGTCGTCGACAGCCGGTGCCGGCGCTCGTCCCCTTCATACCGCCGCCGCGGGCCTTTGCCGGTGATTTCCCAGCCGGGTGTGTCGTGGCCGCACGACGTGCAGCGCATGTTCACGCGGCTGCCCTCGAAATGGAGGACCGAATCGTGGCCGCGAAGCCCGCAGAACAGCTGGCCGAGACGGCCCATCGCACGCACGACAACCCGGTTGGCCATCGATCCGGAAGTGAGGTCCGCAGTTGCCGTGAGCTGCTGGGGGTAGTTGGTCACCATGAGCGATTCTCCCTGTTCCTTTTCGTCCTCTGCTCGTTACGACGCCGACGCGGCTTGTCCCGTTCCGCAGCCTCAGGAATATCAAATCGTGTGCCACGCCCGGCGCATTCGAGCGAACACCTGATGAGCCAAGGGATTACGAGCGGATGAGGCAGAAACCTGATGAGGTGGGCGCGAGGAAGTGTGTAGCGGTTGATGCACCGGTCGAGGCGGAGTGGACGGTTGGCTACCCAGATGGGCTCGAAAACGGCCCAGCGATTACCGCTCCCTGAGAATTCCGCCTACGACGAACGCGACGTTCGCCGGACGTTCGCCCAACCTTCGCATGAAGTAGGGGAACCATTCGCGACCGAATGGCACGTATACGCGGACGCGGTACCCGGCGCTCTTCAGCTCCGCCTGGAGGTCGCGTCGCACGCCGTACAACATCTGGTATTCGTAGCGGTCAGGCGAAATGCCTCGCTGTGACGTAAAGGCACGAGTTTCCGCGAGCATCGCCGGGTCGTGCGTCGCGATCGCCGGATAGTTCCCCCCGACGAGCAGCAGCTTGGCGATTTCGAGATAAGCCGCATCGACGTCGGCCTTGTCCTGGTACGCGACCCCTTTTGGCTCGTTGTAGGCCCCCTTGACGAGCCGCACGCGGGCGCCGAGCTCGATGAGGCGGACGGCATCCGCTAGGCTGCGCGGCAGGTACGACTGCAGGACGATCCCGGCATTCCGGTACCCCTGCTGCCACATCGTCTCGAAGATCTCGAGTGTCACCTGCGTGAAGCGCGAGCTCTCCATGTCGACGCGGACGAAGAACTCGTGGGTGGCGGCGGTGTCGAGAATCCGGCGCAGGTTGTCCACGCACGTCGCGCGATCGACGGTCAGCCCGAGCTGCGTCAGTTTGAGCGAGATGTTGCGGCCGATGCCGGAGGCGACAATCCTGTCGATCAGGGCCTGGTAGGCACGCGTGGCCGCATCGGCTTCGGACATCGTGCCGACGCTCTCACCGAGCATGTCGAGCGTCTGCGTGAAGCCGGCGGCTTCGATCCTGGCCGCGGTCGCAATCGTTTCGTCAACCGTTTCGCCGGCGATGAAGCGCCGCGCAAAGCTGTCGGGCCGGCGCATGCCGTAGCGAGAGGCGAGGTACTTGAGTCCGCGGCTTGCGGCGAGCGCCTGGAAGAAAGCCTTCGAGACGTGAGCGATCATCAGTGCAGTCTGGTGGGGCGCTTCACTCCAGTGAGGAGGTGCTGCAATGTCCGCGCGTAGTATCGCAGTACGGTTCGCTCGCGCACCCGGAAACGGCCTCCGCGCTCGACGTGGATGATGTTGCGCGTCTCCAGCGGTCCCGCCCCCTCCTCGATGGCCTGCCGCCCTGACGTGACCCCCAGGTTCGCGCCCGCGGCGCGCGCGGTTTCGACGATGGCTTCTGCGCGCGCTTCGAGCTCCCGGCGCGTGATCGAGGGTTTCAGCGCCGCGGCGAGCACGGCCGTGGGCAGCACCTTGTAGAGCCGCCCGACCGTTTCACGCGTCAAGTGCGCGAGCGCCATCACGTCCCGACGCGCTTCCGGATCGAACCCGCCGAGGCTGATCGGCTCACCGAACGTCACGAACGCGCGCGACTGGTACCCCACGGCGTATCGCACCATCTCCGCGACTTCCCGTGCAAACGGCCGTCCACGCCCCTTCCCGGCCTGATGAGCGAGAATGTGGTCCTCGAGCACGACGTCGTACGCGACAGCCACCGGCACGATCACCGCCCGGGCATCGGCCTGCATCGTCGCATGCAGCAGCCCGGTCTTCGGCGCCTTGATCTCCCCCGAGTAACTGCGGCCCCCTTCGAAGTAGAACAGCAGATCGTGTCGCTGGAGCAGCTCCGCGACGTACGCCTTCAGCGTGACGAGGTACGCCGGATCCTTCGTGTTCCGCCGGATCGGCAGTGCGCCGGTCACATGCCGGTGGATGAGGCCGAGCGGCCCGCCGAACAGGTTGATGCCGGCCGCGATGACGGGCGGCCTGATGCCGCTGTCGTCGAGCGCCAGCGGTTCCACGAGGTAATCGAGGTGGCTCTTGTGATTCGAGATATAGATGACGCGACCCGCCTTGGTGGCGCGCTGCGCGATCTCGACGTGCTCGTCGATGCGTTCAATCTTCCGCAGGATCGGGTACAGCGGGTGTTTGAGCGCGCGGTAGATGGGGTAGCGCTGGGTGGTCCGCAGCTCGTCGAGGTAGGCGTGGATCCGCTCGCGCGCTTCGAGCTCGGTCTGGCCCGGCCCGCCCCGCAGATAGCGCGCCACTTCCTCGCGCGCGAGGACGGCCTGGGTGATGTCGTCGAGCATCACGGCGGGACTATATCAGACTCACGGGGTCGCTATTTCTCGACTTCCCGGCAAATCGCGTCGGTAAACTCGGTCGTCGTTGCCTTGCCGCCGAGATCCAGCGTGCGCACCGCCCCCGCGGTGAGCACCCGTGTGAGCGCGCTCCGGATCCGCCCGGCGCGGTCGTCCTCGCCGATGTAATCGAGCATCATCAGGGCGGAGAGCAGCAGGGCGGTCGGGTTCGCGAGATTCTTGTCCGCGATGTCGGGCGCACTCCCGTGCACCGCCTCGAACACCGCGGACTCCTTGCCGATGTTGGCGCCGGGAACGACCCCGAGACCGCCCACGAGCCCGGCACAGAGATCCGAGACGATGTCCCCATAGAGGTTGGGGAGCACCAGCACGTCGAACTTCTCCGGGCGCATGACGAGCTGCATGCAGACGGCGTCCACGATCCGCTCGTCGTACGCGATGTCGATGAACTCCTTCGACACCTTCCGGGTGCTCTCGAGGAACAGCCCGTCGCTGAGCTTCATGATGTTCGCCTTGTGGATCGCCGTCACGATCCGGCGGCCGTTCGCTCGCGCGTACTCGAAGGCAAACTCCGCGATGCGGGTGGACGCCTTCTCGGTGATGATCTTGATGCTCTCGACCACACCCGGGATGATCTGGTGCTCGAGCCCGGCGTACAGATCCTCGGTGTTCTCGCGGACGATGATGATGTCCACGTTGGCGAACCGGCTCTCGACACCCGCCAGATTGCGCACCGGCCGGAGATTCGCGTAGAGATCGAGCGCCTTGCGCAATCCGACGTTGACGCTCGTGAACCCTTCCGCGATGGGCGTCGTCACGGGCCCCTTGAGTGCCACGCGGTTCTTCCGGATCGAATCGAGCAGCGAGATCGGCAGCGACTGGTTGTAGCGCTTGAACGCGGTGACCCCCGCGTCCTGGCGATCCCACTCCACGTCCACGGCTGCCGCCTTGAACACGCGCACGACGGCCGCCGACACCTCGGGGCCGATGCCGTCTCCGGGAATGAGCGTGATCACGTGGGACATCGGGTCAGGACCTCGTCGCCGGATTGCTCGCGAGCCGCGTCGCGAGGAGCGCCGCGACGGACTCGAGCAAGCGGCGATCGGCGTCGCCGAACGCGGCCGGGCGATCGCTGTCGATGTCAATCTCCCCGAGCACCTGCGATCCGTGCATGACTGGCACGACGATTTCCGACTGCGTCTCGATACTGCAGGCCAGGTACCGCGGATCCGCATTCACGTCGTCGACGATCACCGTCGCTTTGGCCGTGGCGGCGGCTCCGCAGATGCCCTGACCGAGCGGGATGCGCGTGTGAGGGGACGGCTTGCCGAGGAATGGGCCGAGCACGAGCTCGTCCCCTTCGAGAAGGTAGATGCCGACCCACGTGTAAAGCGGCATCGCCTCCTTGAGGACGGCCACCGTCCGCTCGAGGAGCGCGCGGACATCGGGTTCCGCCTCGGCCTCGGCCCGGATCGTGGCAAGGACATCAGCGGGTGGGGAGGTCGTCATCGGGACGTGTCCTTCAGCTCGCGAAACAACAGGAACAGCCCCCCGAGCAGCGGCAGCATCAGCACGCCCGCCGATCTCGCATGGAGGCGTCCGAATGCAGTGCGCCGCGGATCCCCCTCGGGAAGACTGGACGGCGCCACACCGATTGCGGCCTGCGCCGCTGTGATGCGGGGCGACACGACGAGTCCGGAGTAGAGAGTCGCGGTCAGCATGACGGCCGCGATCCCAAGGCGCACGGCGAACCCGAGCGGTCTCGGGCCGAGCACTCCGCGGACGACAAGTGTCGTAAGAAGCACCAGGCCGCAGCCATAGCTGAGCAGGTGGAAGCGGCGCAGCGCCTCCCCGAACACCGCGCCGGCGAGCACGCGGTCGCCCGGCACATGCCGTTCGGCGAGGACGTCGAAGATCGAGGGGGCGGCAATCCCGCCGAGCACAACCAGCCCACCGACCCACACTGTGAGCGCCAGAAGGCCGGCGTACCGCAGCAGGAGCATCCCCTCATTATAATCACGGGGTTTCCATGCCTGTTTTCGAGGTCCTGTCGAACGCTGTCGCGTGGCTCCCGTGGAGCGCGGCGGCGTTTGCGCGGGCGCGCGCGGAAGGCAAGCCCGTGCTGCTGTCGCTGACGGCGACCTGGTGCGAGTCATGTCAGGAGATGGAGCGCACGACGTACTCGGATCCCTCAGTCGCAACGCTCATCAACAGGCGATTCGTTCCGATCAGGGTGGATGTGGATCGACGGCCTGACATCGGCGAGCGCTACGGTCTCGGCGGGTGGCCTACGACGGCGTTCCTCACTGGGGATGGCGCGGTCCTCGGCGGCGGGACGTTCGTTCCCGTTGACCGGATGCCCGCGGTGCTCGCGCGTGTCGCCGACGCACACGTCGCCCGTGCAGATCAGGCCGGCCAACCCGCTGCGGATCTCGTCGAACAGCCGTTCGGGGCGCTGCGCTCAGCGGCGGAACTCTCGGCCCAGGTGTTCAGTACATTCGACGAGGTGAACGGGGGATTCGGTCCCGCCCCGAAATTTCCGCTGATCGCGCCGGTCCAGCTCGCGCTCGATCTGTCTCGCCACGGCGAGGACGCCTCCTGCCGGCGCATTGTCGAATCGACCCTCGATGCGATGGGATGGGGCGGTCTGTACGACGAGGTCGATGGCGGGTTCTTCCGGTTTGCCCGAACGCGCGACTGGCAGGTTCCGCACTCCGAGAAGATGCTCGACGTCAACGCCGCGCTGCTCCGCCTGTATCTGGACGCGGGCGCGGAACTCGGGCTCGCGCGATTCACGGAACGGGCGGCCGACGTCCTTCGCTACGTTCAGACGTGGCTCGCCGATCCCGTCGATGGCGGCTGGTGGGGGTCCCAGCGCGCCGACGCGCGCTACTACGCCGCGACGTCCGTCGAGGACCGCCGCGCGCATCCGGCTCCCGCAGTCGGGACCGTGCTGTATGCCGACTCGAATGCGGCAATGGTGTCAGCGGCGCTGCACGCCGCCCGGACCTTCGAGGACGACGGGCTGCGCGATTTTGCGCTGAAGTCGTTCGAGCGGGTCCTCCTCGCGTGCTACAAGCCAGGGGCCGGCGTCGCACACGCCTTCGACGGGCATGTGGGTGTGCGCGGATTACTGGCAGACCAGTTCGGCATGGCGGCCGCGAGTCTCGATGCCTTCGACCTGACCGGCAACGTGGTGTACGAGATGATGGCCGAGGAACTGGCGCACTACGCGGTCCGGACGATGTGGGACGACGTGGGCGGCGGGTTCTTCGACCGTGCGGCGGACGAGCCGGAATCCGCGGTCGGTCTCATGCGGCAGCGATTGAAGCCGTTTGCCGCGAACTGCGACCTGGCCGGGACGCTCAGCCGCCTTGCCGCAGCGTCCGGGGAACACGAATTCGCGCAGCTCGCCGAGCGCACGCTGGCCGCAATGGCGCCCCTCGCGCCCGCGCAGGGACCGCTCGCCGCGCACTACCTGCTCGCCGTGCGTCGAGCCGCGCTCCGGTGATACACTGCCGGATTCCGATCCGATGCGGGCTCCGGACCGCATCGCGTGAGCGGGCTGACGTCCCGAGTCCTGACTTTTCATCATGAGCACATCTCTTTCCGCCCTCAAGAACATCGCCGCGCAGCTGCGGATCGATTCGGTCACGTCCACGAGCGCAGCCGGCACCGGCCATCCCACGACGTGCCTGTCGGCCGCCGATATCGTCTCGACACTCTTCTTCGACGAGATGCGCTACGACGCCAGGGACCCCCGCAATCCCGACAACGATCGGTTCGTGCTCTCGAAGGGGCATGCGGCGCCGATCCTGTACTCGGCCTGGGCCGAGGCCGGATTGTTCCCGCGGGAGGAACTGCTGAAGCTGCGGCAGATCGGGTCGGACCTCGAGGGTCATCCGACGCCACGGCTGTCCTTCGTGGACGTCGCGACCGGATCCCTGGGCCAGGGAATCTGCGCCGCCATCGGCACCGCATTGAACGCCCGCCGGATCGGATCCGCGTACCGCACGTACGTGCTCTGCGGGGACGGCGAAATGGCAGAAGGATCGGTCTGGGAAGCTGCCGACGTCGCGCTCCATTTCAAGCTCGATAGTCTCTGCGGCATCATCGACGTCAACGGTCTGGGGCAGAGCCAGGATACGCAGTTCGGCCACGACATGGACGCGATTGCCGCGCGCTGGAATGCGTTCGGCTGGCACGCGATCGTCGTGGACGGCCACGACATTCCGGCCCTGCAGAAGGCATTCGCGGAAGCGCGCGCCACAACAGGGCGTCCCACCATGGTGCTCGCACGAACGCTGAAGGGGAAGGGGCTCGCCGACATCGAAGGGAAGCCGGGATGGCACGGCAAGGCGCTGAAGAAGGGGGAGGAGACCGATCGCGCGGTCGCCGAGCTGCGAAAGCAGATCTCGGGAGAGACCCCCAGACCTGTCATCCAGGGTCCGCGATCCAAGAGCCGCCCCGAGACGCAGCCGGATTACTCGAAGATACAGGCGCCGGCCTATAAGAAGGGGGATTCGGTTGCCACGCGCGAGGCGTGGGGCGCGGGGCTCGCCGCCGTCGGCACGGTGGATTCCCGGGTCGTGGCGCTCGACGCCGACGTGAAGAACTCGACGTTCAGCGACAAATTCGAGAAGGTCGCGCCGGACCGGTTCTTCGAAAACTTCATTGCCGAACAGGTCATGGTGGGCGCGGCGATGGGGCTTGCGGCGCGCGGGGCCATCCCGTTTCCGTCGACCTTCGCATGCTTCCTGACGCGCGCGAGCGATTTCGTCCGCATGGGCGGCGTGTCCTTCTCGAACGTCAAGTTCTCGGGCTCGCACTGCGGCGTCTCGATCGGCGAGGACGGACCATCGCAGATGGCGCTCGAAGATCTCGCCATGATGCGGAGCGTGCCCGGCTGCGCGGTGCTGTATCCGTGCGATGCGATGAGCACCGAGCGCCTGGTGGTCGAAATGGCGCGGCGGCAGGGCATGGCGTACATGCGTACCTCCCGTCCGAAAACGCCCGTGCTCTACGGTCCCGACGAGACGTTCCCAATCGGCGGATCCAAAGTGCTCAGGCAGAGCGACAGCGACGCCGCCGTCGTGATCGGCGCCGGGATCACGGTCTTCGAGGCCTTGAAGGCGTACGATCAGCTCAAGGCGGAAGGGCTCAGCATCCGCGTGATCGACGCGTACTCGGTCCAGCCGATCGATGCCAAAACCATGCTGGACGCCGCCCGCGCGACGCGCGGCAACGTCATCACCGTCGAGGATCACTATGCCGCCGGCGGAATCGGCGATGCCGTGAGTGAGGCGGTGGCGGACGGTGGATTCGCGGTGCACCGGCTGGCCGTCCGCGAGGTGCCCCGCAGCGGACAGCCTGACGAGCTCATCGACCGGTACGGCCTCTCGGCGCGACACATCGTCGACGCCGTGCGGAATGTGACGCGCGCGCGCTGAGGCCCGCGCGTCTCCCCCGGGCGCCGGCGACTAGGCCGGGACCGCCGTCTCGGCGTCGCTGCCGATGCTGAACATCCCTTCGAACAGCTCACGGAGCAGATCCGGGCGCTCCGCGAGCAGATCGAACAGGTCCTCGCGATCGATGCGCAGCACCACCCCGTTCTTCACCACCGTCGCCGAGTAGTTGAGCGGCCGCCCCGACAGCATGCACAGCGAGCCGATGATGTCGCCTGCGCGCGCGCGCAGTTCGCGCCCCTCCTTGTCCGTGAGGGCGGCTTCGCCCGACATCACGATCCAGAGCGCCACGGGCGCGGACTCGGGGAACAGGAGCTCACCCGCCGTCATCTGGCGCGTGTGCGTGATCTGCGACAACGCCCGCATCTCCTCGATCGAGATGCGGGCGAACACCGGAATGCGCTGCAGCGCGAGGACCTTTTCGACCGGCCGCAGCCCGCTCGCGGCGAGCTGCTCGAATTCGGCGGCAGCGTTGGTCGGCTGAAGGTTGCTGGCCGTCGCAGGGCTGATACGATCCGCGAGCGTCGTGAACAGGCCGCGCACGAGAGCCGTGTTGTCTGCGAGCAACGTCTGGAGCTCTCCGGCGCTCACCGCGAGGGTGACCGCGACATCAATCGTGCGGATGGTGCGCCGCATCTGCCCACCCTGCAGCGCTTCCACGAAGCCGAACACGGCCGGCGCCTCCACCGCGCGCGGCTCCGCATCGTGCCGCACCGCCGTCACGCGGCCGTCGAGCAGGACGTGCACGGTATCGGCGACGACCCCTTCCTTCAGCAGCACGGTCCCGCCATCGTGGCGCACCTGCTTCGAGGCGTGTGCGATGCGGAAGAGCTCGTCCACGCTGACCGAGCCGAATAGCGGCAGGGCGCGAATCCTGCCGGCAATCTCGGAGGCGGGCAGCGGCTCGAGCCACAGTTCCCGACGCCTCGATGCCGGCATGTGCCGCTCCGCAAGCGCCCAGGACGCCGCCTCGAAGACGTACCAGTCGCGCGGATCACGGAACGCGAGTACGTGCTCGATGTCGTCGCCGAGCGCCCACAGGCCCTGTTCCCGTACGAGCTCGATGGCTGTCGCCGCGATGACCTGGTCGTCGTCGTTGATGAGTTGCAGCAGCGTCTCTTCGAGATCGCGCGGGCGGGTCTTCAGGAGCGAGTTGCCCCTCCGCACCTTCTCGTCGGCCGGAAGGTCTTCGACGATCGGCATGATCTGTTTGCGGAGCTCGCCGGTCAGGATGTTGTCGAGGTACTCGGACGCGCTCGCGCGCGCCCGCGGATCGCCGTGCCGCATCGTCCATTCGGCCGCCGCGATGTCGCGCCAGGGGTGCATCTGCGCGAGGAGGTTGTAGATGCGGTTGCGGATCCGCTCCATTTTTTCGCGCAGCGCCTCGGCGAGCAGGGTATCGCCGGCCGCGTTCGCCCTGCGCAGGTTGTCGAAGAGCGAGAGGTAGTTGAAGAACTGCCGCCCTTCGCGCAGCGCGAGCGCCGCCAGCTTCGCAGTCGGGAACGTCAGCGGCGCGTCGGTCCGGCGCAGCCGGTCCAGCGCGGCGATCACTTTGTACCGGAGGAATCCGTCCCGTTCCTCGAGCGCCCCGGCGAGGACGTCAACCGACGCCTGGGAGGTGATGAGCGCCAGGGTGCCCGGGATGTGCCGCCGGACCCAGATGTCTTCGTCAGGGTCCCGGAGGAAGTGTGCGAGGGCGTTGACGACGGGCTCGCCGTAGCTGACGAGCACGTGCCGCGCCGATCCCTTGAGAGTCCGGTTTCTCAACAGCGAGACGAGCGCCGGAACAAAGACGAAGTCCGTCGCGCCGGCCGCCCGCACGCTTTCCATGGCTTCGTTCGCCACCTCGGGTGACGCGTCGTCGAGAAGCGGAATCAGAATCCTCCGGAAGCGTGGGTGGCCGATGTGGCGCACCGCCGCAGCGACCTGCCGCCTCGTCGCGGCCGCCGGATCCCCCGCGAGATCCACGAGCGCCGCCTCTGCCGCATCGACGTCGGCGGGCACGCTGCTCGCTGCGAGCGCCACGGCTGCCGTTACGCGGATGCGCGGGTCGGCATCGCCCAGCAGCGGCCGCGAGAGCGTCGCGGCGTCCTCGTTGTTGATCGCGCCGATGGCCACGATCGCCGCGGCCCGCACGGCGGGATCCGCATCGGTGAGCATGCGCTGCACCTGCGGCAGCCATCGCGCGGCGATGTCGGGACGAAGGGCGCCCACGGCGCGCAGCGCGCGGCGCCGCACTTCCGGCGAGTCGTGGTAGAGCAGCAGCGGCGTGACCAGGTTGCGCTTGTCGAGCGCTTCGAGCATGTCGATCGCGTAGATGACGCGCGCCGGGTCGGGCTGCGAGAGCTCCTGGACCAGTGTTTCGATCGTGGAGAGATCCCCTCCGCTCAGCCGGACGTCGTCGGGTACGACGTCCCGGCGCTCGATGCTCTGACGGAAGGCGGTCAAGTACCCTTTCCGGGCGCGCAGCGACATGTAGATCCAGAGCGCGGTCACCATGAGGCTGGCGTAGCTCAGACGCTGCCAGTCCAGGTGCAGGCCCCAGGGCTTGACGAGCACGAGCAGGATGAGCGCCCCGAGCGCCTTCGCGATCCGATCCACCGTCACGTCCACGAACGATTTCGCCTTCAGCTTGATCGTCGCGGGCAGCGGAAGGAACAGGATCTCGCGCGTGGTCTTGTCGACGGTGTAGCGGAGCGATTGATCGAGGACGCGGGCGAGGCCCGGCGCCCAGAGCGCGCCGTTGAGCAGCATGATCACGGCCGTGGAGCCGAGGCTGACGGGCAACACCATCAGCGCGAATCCGATGCCGAGGTAACGATGGATGCGGCTCGTCAGCCACACCTGGATGACGAAGCCGATGGAGGACGTCCAGAGCCCGACGCTCGCGAGAAACCCCGTGATCGAGTCTGTTGCGCCGGCGCCCTTCGCCGCCTGCGCGGCCATGTTGAGCTGCTGCTCGATGATGGCCCCACCCACCGCGGCAAAGCTGATGACGAGCGCGATGATCTGCAGGTGCTTCGATTCGCGCAGCAGCCGCAGCGCCTCGAGCGCGCTGACGCCTTTCTCCCTCTTCACGCCGGCGACCGGATCCGCTTCGACGCGCTCGCGCCGGATGATGAGCACCACGAGCACGGCACAGATGCCCATGAGCGCCGCGCTCGGCAGCAGCAGGTTGACCGACCCGATCCGCGGCGCGTATGTCGCCAGCGCCGAGCCCGCGATGCCGCCGAGCGGCGCGCCGCCGCCAATGAACCCGAAGAGCCGCTTCGCCTGTCGCGGGTCGTAGACGACATTGGCGAGGGTCCAGAACTGGCTGATCAGGAGAAGCCCGAGGAAGAGCCCGGCCACGTAGAACGCGACCGAGACCCACGTCGCGTTCGATTGGAAGAGGAACCAGAACGCCAGCAGCAGCACCGCCATGCCGGCTTGTGTGATCGGCAGACCCCAGCGGCGCGGCAACCGCGCCATCAGCCAGGCATACCCGGCCATCAGAACGCCGATGATCAGTCCGGCGCCGAGCAGCACGTACGGCAGGTTGTCGGCGCCCAGGTGCGAAATGAACTTCGATCGCGTCAGCGGCTTGATGACGTTGTACGCCGTCATCGCGAGGCACGAGTACGCAAACATCAGGAGGGCCGTGAAGCTCTCCTCCTTGCGGACTTCGACGATCGGCGATAGCAGACGCTGGAGCATTCGAGAGAGCCTAAGACATGCGTCAGCTGAAGTAAACTGCCCCTCACCCGATGCTCCCGCGGATCCGGCGCTTTTTCGACGTGCGACCCGGCGAGGGCGTGCGCGTCCTCCTGTCGTTTCTCTACGTCGCTGTCGTCGTGGCGGCCTTCCTGCTTGCCAGGCCGATTCGCAACAGCCTGTTCCTCCGGCAGTACGGACCCTACGCCCTGGTGTACGTGTATGCGGCGGTCCCGCTCGCGCTGTCGCTCTTCGTGCCGGTATACACACGGATCGCCGCCCGGCTGGGCTCACGCCTCGTCACAATCGGGACCCTCGTCTTCTTCAGCACGAATGTCCTGCTGTTCTGGTACGGCTTCCGCGCCCATCCGGGGGCGGGCGCGCGGCCGGGCACGATCGGCTGGCTGCTGCCCGGCCTTTTTTATGTCTGGGTGAACTGTTTCGGCGCCATCGCGCCGGTGCAGGCGTGGACGTTCGCGAGCTCGCTCTTCGACACGAGACAGGCGCGGCGGCTGTTCGGTCTCGTGGGTGCCGGCGCGTCGCTCGGTGCGATCGCCGCCGGACTCCTCGCCCGTGTTCTGGTCGGCCCGGTGGGCGGCACGGTCAACCTGATGCTGGTGCTCGCGGCGCTGATTCTGGCGGCAGCGGGCATCGTGGCGGTCGCCGCCGTGCGCCTGCGGCGCGGCGGACTGAGCGCCCGCCGGACGCCGGCAAAACATCTGTTCTCCAACAGCATCAGGCAGATCGCGGCGACCCCATACCTTCGCCTGCTCGCCGCACTGGTGTTTCTCGTCGCCATCTCCACGCAGTGGACGGCCTTCCAGTTGAGCCTGGTGGCCAACGCGCGCTTCGGGGCTCATGTGGACGCGCTCACCGCGTTCTTTGGAACCTTCTATTTCGCGATGGGCATGATCACGTTCGCGCTGCAGCTGCTGCTGAGCGGGCCGATGCTTCGGCGCTTTGGCGTCGCGGTCACCATCCTCATTCTGCCGCTCACGCTCGGGGCCGGCAGCGCGCTGATCCTGCTTCTACCCTCGTTCTGGCCCGTCCTGCTCACGAACGCGTGCGACCAGGGGTTTCGCT
>JBBWZJ010000225.1:0-2511 GCA_039648985.1 Acidobacteriota bacterium
CTCCGGCCAAACCTAGGTGAAAGCGGCGGCGCAGGGATGATGATGAGTTGAAGGTGCTGGTGCCGGTCTTGACGGCATCGGCCAATACACGGCGGCGGTTCATCCGGCGTTAGATCATAACAAAAATCGCGGGGCGTGCGCGCGGATGGCCAGAACTGTCGATAGTCGAGTGTTCGACAGACTGCTTTCCGCAGACGTGCATATCGATTGAAGAACCGCTTGGGATTTTAGCATGTCAACTTGGGAATATCTCAAAGCCCGCAACCGCCTGCTGCAGGCGCTTGGGCCGCATGATCTCGACATGCTCTCGGGGGAACTCGCGCCGGTTTCGTTCAAACGGGGCGAGGTTCTCATCTCCCCGAACGAGCCCATTACGGACGTGTATTTCCCGACGAGCGGCATCTGCTCCATCGTGGCGCTGGCAAGCCCAGCGAACCGGATCGAGGCGGGCGTGGTCGGTCGGGAAGGCTTGGTCGGGCTCGCCGCCTTGCTCAGCACGGATTGCACGCCTCATCAATGCCTCGTGCAGGTCGATGGGGAGGGCTTCCGCATCGCAGCGGATCGTCTGCGGGCGCTCATGCGCCTCAACTCCCGTCTGCACGACGTGCTGCTGCGCTACGTCCAGGTCGTCCTGATCCAGGCCGAGCAGACAGCGTTGGCCAACGGACGCTTCAGCATCGAGCGGCGCCTCGCCCGCTGGATTCTGATGTGTCACGACCGGATCGAGGGCGACGAGCTCAATTTCACGCACGAGCTCCTTTCGATCATGCTGGGCGTGCGCCGGCCGGGGGTCACGGTAGCGACGCACGTGCTCGAGGGCGCCAAGATGATCAAGGCCACACGTGGCCGCCTCACGGTGCTCAGCCGCGAGAAGCTCGAAGAGGCCGCAGGCGGCAGCTACGGCATTCCGGAGGCGGAGTACGAGCGGCTGATCGGCCCGTTCCGGACCGATCGCAGCGAACGGGGCGACGGGGTGGCCGCCGCCTTCCGGGTTCCCCGGGCATCGCCGGACCTCTCGCGCGAGATCTATCCGCACGTCAGCTGAGCCGGTCCGGGCATCGTCCCGGGCCGCATTCTCAATCTCTGCGGAATATGACGCTCGCCAGCCATCCGAAGGCGAGCGCGATGAGCGCGGTCGCCAAGCCGTAGAGCATCGGCCGGTCGCGCGCGAGTTCCGTGATCTCCTCCTCGAAGCCGGCTTTGACAACCGAGAAATGCGCGGTGCGGCGGGTCAGGACCACGCCGTCGGACAGCAGCGTCGCTTCGATCTCGTAATTGCCGAGCGGGGCCGTCGCGGGGAGCAGGATCGGCGCGCGGAAGAAATCCTCGGTAACGAAGTTCACGCCGCTTTCCCGCTCGACATACAGCCGCTCGCGCGATTTCAACCGTACGAGCGCGTCCCTGAACGCGTCGTCCGTGCCACCCCTCGCCAACGTGTATTCCGGCGAGTCGATCACCGCGTCGATGCCGATCCGCATCTTGCGTCGCTGGGAGTCGCCAGCGATGGCGGCGATCGGGCGCGTGCCGGAGATGGCGAGCAGCGCCGGCACGGCCACGAATTTCCGCTGGTCGCGGTTCAGCCAGATCGGACCGAGCGCTTCCTTGCGCCGGATGGTGATCGATTCGCGCGGGCCGCGCACGGTTATGACGACATCGTACGAGCCGGCCCGGGCCACGGACTGGCTGTCGCGCTCGACCACCCCGAAGGTGACGAGTTGCGTGCCGGTAAAGCTCGAGGTGATCGCCACCTGGGCGCTGGAGAGGGAGAGGACCAGCCGCTCGGCTTGGACGGTGGATCCGCCGGCGACCATCGCGGCCGCGGTGAGGAAGGCCAGAGCGCCGGCTTTCATCGCCGTCCCTCGGAGGTCGAGATCGAGAACGGCTCGGCCGGCCGAACGGCGAGTTCCAAGGCGAAGCGCAGCCCGACGGCCAGCACGAGGAGCGCGAGCAGGAAGCGGAACAGATCGGCTCTCAGCGCGTGCCCCGCCCGCGCCCCGAATTGGGCGCCGAACACGCCTCCGGCGACCAACAGAAGCGCCAGCACGATGTCCACGGCGCCGTTCACGGTGGCCTGCAGCACCACGGCCAGCAGCGCCGTGCATAAAATCTGGAGCTGTGAGGTGCCGATCACGACGGACGTCGGCACGCGGAACAGATAGAGCAGCGCGGGGACCATGATGAAGCCGCCGCCGATGCCGAGCAGGGTTCCGGCGAAGCCGACGAAGAGCGCGAGTCCGGCGATCGGGATGACGCTGGCATAGAGCTTGGAGCGCTGAAAGCGCAGCCGCACCGGCCAGCCGAGATACGCCGCGTGCTCGCCTGCACGGCGCACCGTCCGGGGGACGCCGCGCCGTGACGAGACGAAGTCGCGCAGGCTCTCCGTCAGCATCAGGCCGCCGATGGTCGTGAACAGCGATACGTAGGAGACGACGATCACGAGATCGAGCTGACCGGCGCGCCGGATCGCGGCGAAAAGCCACACGCCGAGCACCGTGCCGGCGAAGCCCCCCA
>JBBWZJ010000243.1:0-10553 GCA_039648985.1 Acidobacteriota bacterium
TCGGGGGGCGCGGCGGCCGAGGGAGGTGGGGACGACGCGCGGCTGGAAGAGGTCAGGCGGGTTCGCAAGGAGAACTTCGACGCACACGCCGGACCCGACACGAACGAACGGCAGCTGGTACCCGGACGCAGCTGGGCGGCGTGGGCCCGGGCCCTGGGGCACCTGCTTCCGCCCCTGCGCGTCGCGGATCTCGGCTGTGGCGAAGGCTACCTGACTGTCGAAACGAGCAGGTGGGCCTCCCGCGTCATCGCCATGGACCGCTCGGCCGACGTGTTGAAGCGTGCCCGCGCGCTCGCCTCGCGCCGCAAGGTTACGAACGTCATCTGGAAACGGGGTGAGCTCGAGCGGCTGCCCCTCCGCGACGACAGCGTCGACGTCGCACTCTTCTCGCAGGCGCTCCACCACGCGGACGACCCGGGCCAGGCCGTGCGCGAAGCCGTTCGCATCCTGGTTCCCGGCGGGCGCGTCCTGGTGCTCGACCTCCGTGAACACCGGGAAGCATGGGTCCGTGAGCGACTTGGCGACCGGACGCTGGGATTCACCGACGACCGCCTGAGGACGCTGCTCGGCGACGCCGGTCTCGCCGACGTGCGAGTGACCGTCGGCGCCAGGAGGAGCGGCGATCCCTTTACCGTGCTGATTGCGAGCGGTCGTAAGCCGGCGGCGGAGGGCCCGGCCGCTCCCCGGCGCCCCGCACCCGCGGCGGGCGGGACGAGGCGACGTCGCACCACGCGGCGGTGACGTGAACTGGCAGTTGGACGAGACCGACACAATGAACAGCCCTGTATTCGATACGCTTCGGTCCCTGCTCGCCCAGCGGATCCTCATCCTCGACGGCGCGATGGGGACGATGATCCAGCGCTACAAGCTGGACGAGGCGGGCTTCCGCGGCGAGCGGTTCGCGAACCATTCCTGCGACTTGAAGGGGGACAGCGACGTCCTCGTCCTCAGTCGCCCCGACGTCATCAGCGCCATTCATCACGAGTATCTCGCCGCGGGTGCGGACATCATCGAGACGAACACGTTCGGCGGGACCGCCGTCGCGCAGGCGGACTATGCGCTGGAGGACTTCGCGTACGAGATCAACCTCGAGGGCGCGCGGCTCGCGCGTGAGGCGGCCGACGCGTGGACGGCGAAGACGCCGGACCGCCCGCGCTTCGTCGCCGGCGCGATGGGCCCGACAAACCGCACCCTGTCGATCTCCCCCGACGTCAACAATCCGGCCTTTCGCGCGATCTCGTTCGACGAGCTGCGGGCCGCGTACGAAGTCCAGGTCCGCGGCCTCATCGACGGCGGGGCCGACGTGCTCCTGCTGGAGACGATCTTCGACACGCTCGGCGCCAAAGCCGCCATCGTCGCCATCGAGCACGTCTTCGAGGAGAAGGGGGTGCGGCTGCCCCTGCTGATCTCCGTGACGATTACCGACCGCAGCGGCCGAACGCTGTCCGGCCAGACGGTGGACGCGTTCTACGTCTCCATCCGGCACGCCCAGCCGTTCAGCGTCGGGATCAACTGCGCGCTCGGCGCCCGCGACATGCGGCCGTACATGGCGGAGCTCGCGCGCATCGCCGACTGCTACGTCACGAGCTATCCGAACGCTGGTCTGCCGAACGCATTCGGCGAATACGACGAGCGCCCGCCGGAGACCGCCGCGCTGCTGAAGGACTTCGCGACGAGCGGCTTCGTGAACGTCCTCGGCGGATGCTGCGGCACCACCCCGGAGCACATTGCGGCGATCGCCCGCGCCGTCGAGGGGATCGCCCCGCGGCCGCTGCCGGCCCGCCCGCAGCTCTCGACCGTGTCTGACAGCGCGTCCTCCGACCAGAGCCCCGATGCCCCGGCTTCCAATCCCGCCCTGTACTCCCACTTCGCCGGCCTCGAGGTCCTGACGATTCGCCCCGAGAGCAACTTCCAGATGATCGGCGAACGCACGAACGTGACCGGATCCGCGAAATTCGCGCGCCTGATCAAGGGCGGGAACTACACCGAAGCGGTCGGCGTGGCTGTCGAGCAGGTGCGGGGCGGCGCGAACATGATCGACGTCAACATGGACGAAGGCATGCTCGACTCGGAGCTGGCGATGACGACCTTCCTGAACTTCATCGCGACCGAGCCGGAAATCGCCCGCGTGCCGGTCATGATCGACAGCTCGCGATGGACGGTGCTCGAGGCCGGCCTCAAGTGCGTACAGGGAAAAGGCGTCGTGAACTCGATCAGCCTCAAGGAGGGGGAGGCCGACTTCCTCCAGAAGGCGCGCACGGTCCGCCGATACGGCGCCGGCGTGGTCGTCATGGCGTTCGACGAGACCGGCCAGGCCGACACGGTCGAACGCAAGGTGCAGATCTGCCAGCGTGCCTACGGCCTCCTCGTCGACCGCGCGGGCTTCGACCCGACCGACATCATCTTCGACCCCAACATCCTCGCAATCGCGACCGGCCTCGAAGAGCACAACAACTACGCCGTCAACTACATCGAGGCGCTGAAGATCATCAAGGCGACGTGTCCGGGCGCGAAAATCAGCGGCGGCGTCAGCAATCTGTCGTTCTCGTTCCGCGGCAACGACGTCGTCCGCGAGGCGATCCACTCGGCGTTCCTCTATCACGCGATCCGGGCCGGCATGGACATGGGCATCGTCAATGCCGGTCAGCTGATCGTGTACGAGGACATTCCGGCGGACCTGCTGGAGCACGTCGAGGACATCATCTTCAACCGCCGCCCCGACGCGACCGAGCGGCTGGTGCAGTTCGCCGACCGCGTGAAGGGCAGCGGCACGAAGCGGGAGCAGGATCTCGGCTGGCGCGACGCGACGGTGGAGGCGAGGCTGTCGCACGCGCTCGTGCACGGCGTCGTGGACTTCATCGAGGCGGACGTCGAGGAGGCGCGGCAGAAATACGACGAGCCGCTGCACATCATCGAAGGTCCGCTGATGGACGGGATGAAAGTCGTCGGCAACCTGTTCGGCGCCGGCAAGATGTTCCTGCCGCAGGTCGTGAAGAGCGCCCGCGCGATGAAAAAGGCCGTCGCCTACCTGCTGCCGTACATGGAAGAGCGCAAGCGGCTGACCGGGGCCGCCTCGGCGCAGGGCCGTGTGCTCATGGCCACGGTGAAGGGAGACGTTCACGACATCGGCAAGAACATCGTCGGCGTCGTCCTCGGCTGCAACAATTACGAGGTGATCGATCTCGGCGTGATGGTTCCGGCGGCGAAGATCCTCGACGCGGCAATCGAGCTGAAGGCCGACATCATCGGTCTCAGCGGCCTCATCACCCCCTCGCTCGACGAGATGGCGTTCGTCGCGCGGGAGATGACGCGCCGCGGTTTCACGACGCCTCTCATGATCGGCGGCGCGACGACGAGCAAGCAGCACACGGCGGTGAAGATCGCGCACGAGTACACGGGGCCCGTGGTCCACGTGCTCGACGCTTCGCGCGCGGTAGACGTTGTCTCGAACCTCATCGGCGATCGGCGCGAGGAGTTCGACCGTGCGAACAGGGTGACCCAGGCGGAGATTCGCGAGAGCTATGCGACGCGGCGGCAGAAGCCGATCCTCACATACGCCGAAGCGCGCGCGAACCGCCTGGCCCTCGACTGGGAAAACCACGTGATCGCCTCCCCCTGGTTCGTCGGGCGGCGTTACCTGGATGACGTGCCGCTGGAGGAGATCGCGCGGTATATCGACTGGACCTTCTTCTTCTCGGCGTGGGAGCTCAAAGGGCGCTTCCCCGCCATCCTCGAGCATCCGACGTACGGATCGGCTGCCCGCGAGCTGTACGAAAACGCCCGCACCCTCCTGACGCAGATCATGGAGGGTAAGCTCCTGACGGCCCGGGGCGTGTACGGATTCTGGCCGGCCAACACTATTGGTGACGACATCGTCGTCTACGCGGACGATTCGCGGCGCGTCGAGCTCGCACGGCTGCCGATGCTTCGACAGCAGGAGGTGATCGCGGATGGCCGTCCGAACCGGTCGCTGGCGGACTTCATCGCGCCGCTCGACACGGGTGTGCCCGACTACCTGGGCATGTTCGCGGTGACGGCCGGCCTCGGGGCGGAGGATCTCGTGCGGCGCTTCGAGCAGGATCACGACGACTACAACGCGATCATGGTCAAGGCGCTGGCGGATCGGCTGGCGGAGGCGTTTGCTGAATATCTGCACGCGAAGGCGCGCAGGGACTGGGGCTACGGCGAGCAGGAGCAGTTGTCGAACGACGAGCTCGTTGCCGAGAAGTATCGCGGCATCCGGCCTGCTTACGGCTATCCCGCGTGCCCCGACCACACGGAAAAGCAAAAGCTCTTCGACATGCTCGACGCCGGCCGCCAGGGGCTCACGCTGACCGAGAGCTTCGCGATGCTCCCGGCCGCCTCAGTGAGCGGACTCTACTTCTCCCACCCCCAGGCGAAGTACTTCAACGTCGGCCGGATCGGGCGCGATCAGCTCGAGTCTTATGCCGCTCGCAAGGGGATGCCGATCGAAACCGCGGAGCGCTGGCTGGCGCCAAACCTCGCGTACGACCCGATGGAGCTCGGGGTGAAGTGCTGAGACCCCCGGCCTGACCCTCGCCGGGGATCTCGACACGCACGTCCAGTCGATACCTACGGGCTGGGCGTCGGCGATACGAAGTCGGCCGGGGTTATGCGGTCGCCACCCCCAGTGCCTGGTCGACGTCCTCGAGAATGTCCTCAATCGCCTCGATGCCAACACACAGACGAATCATGTCCGGGGTGACGCCTGCGCCCTTCAGTTCGGCCTCGGTGAGCTGCCGATGGGTCGTCGAGGCGGGGTGCGCCGCCAGCGACTTTGCATCGCCGATGTTGACGAGCCGCTTGAAGATTTTGAGCGCGTCGTAGAACTTCACGCCCGCGTCGAAGCCGCCTTTGATACCGAAAGTCAGGAGCGCGGAGGGGCGGCCCTTCGTGTACTTCTGCGCCAGCTGATAGTACGGCGACGACTTCAAACCCGCATAGTTGACCCACTTCACGGCCGGGTGCTTCTCGAGGTGCTGTGCGACCGCGATCGCGTTCGAGACGTGGCGTTCCATGCGCAGCGCCAGAGTTTCGATTCCCTGCAGGAAGAGAAACGCATTGAACGGGCTCATCGAGGATCCGGTGTTCCTGAGCGGCACCGTTCGCGTGCGTCCGATGTAGGCCGCCGGGCCGAGCGCCTCCGTGTAGACCACACCGTGATAGGCGGGTTCGGGATTGTTCAGCATGGGGAACCGCGTCTTGTGCTCTGTCCACGGAAACTTGCCTGAATCGACGATGAGTCCGCCGATCGACGTGCCATGGCCCCCCATGTACTTCGTCAACGAATGCACGACGATGTCCGCGCCGAAGGTGATCGGTTTCATCAGCACGGGCGTGGGGACGGTGTTGTCGACAATGACCGGCACGCCTTTCGTGTGCGCCATCGCCGTGATTGCTTCGAGATCGGGGATGTTGCCGGCCGGGTTGCCGATTGATTCACAGAAGACCGCGGCGGTCTTGTCATCGATGAGCGCGCCGAGCGCGGCCGCGCTGTCGTCCTTCGCGAAGCGAACCTCGATGCCCTGGCTGGGCAGCTGGTGAGCGAAGAGCGTGTAGGTGCCGCCATAGAGCAGCGGCACCGAGACGACGTTGCTGCCGGCGTGGCCAATCGTGAGGATCGAGTAGTTGACCGCCGCGGCGCCGGAGCTCAGCGCAAGCCCCGCGATGCCCCCCTCGAGCGCGGCGACGCGCTGCTCGAGGACGTCGCTGGTGGGGTTCATGATCCGCGTGTAGATGTTCCCCGGCACGACGAGGTTGAACAGGTCGGCGCCGTGCTGAGCGTTGTCGAACTCGTACGCCACTGTCTGGTAGATCGGGACCGCGACCGACTTGGTCGTGGGATCCGTGGTGTAGCCCGCGTGAATTGCCAGCGTTTCATCCTTCATCGATCTCTCTGCTCCCTCACTCAAAGACGCGTGTCCACGTCCGACGTCAAGCTGTCGAGCGGCCGGCGCGGGTCGATCCCCTCCCGGAACGGGAGACGGCGTTCGACGTTCGTCAGTTGATAGACCAAGCCCAGCCACTTGTCAAAAATCGCCCGGGCGGTGTCGCCCCACGTGTTGTCGAGGAATGGGGCGACGGCCTGTTCCGGAAAATCGGGCAGGGGAGCGCCGGTGGCGTGCGCGCGCCCGGCTTCATCGAGATATGCGGTGATGAGGGCGGCGGCCTCGTCCGAAATGTAGTGCTCGGGAAAGGGCGGCGGATCGCGTTCGCCGTTGAAGTGGCGCAGGACCTCGCGCTTGTATTCCTTGAGGAGGCTGTTGGCGTCGTACTCTGGGTGGCCCTGGAAATAGACGCGCCGGAACTGGTCGTCGCTGACCGCAGCGTGCACGCCGGCTTCCGCGCTCTCCACGAGGATGGTGAACCCGGCCTCCTCGAACTGTTCGCGCGTGATCGTGTTGTACCGCGAATGCGGCACGTCGAAGCGTGTGTTGACCCCCCGCAGGAGCGGATGTCCCGGCACGGCGACCCGGTGGCTATACACGCCCCACTGCTTGCGCGGGAGCGGCCTGCGATCGATCCGGTGCAGGAATTTCATCAGCGCGTGAGTGGAGAGGCAGGAGCAGAGCACGGACGTCACGTTCTCGCTGGCCCAGCCGATCACTTGGGTGAGCGGCTGATAAAACGGTTCCTGATCGAGCCGCGGATTCGCGACGTTCGCGCCGGTCACGATCAGAGCATCGAGACCGTCGGCCTGGAGCGACGTGATGTCTTCGTAATGGCGCGCGATGTACGTCTGAGTCGCCGCCCCGCGCGGCAGGCCCGGGACCGTGAAGCAGTGGATGTAGACGTGCGCCGCCTGGCTCGAGCCGCCCACGAGCCGCATGAACTGCTGTTCCGTCACCTGGAACGCGGCATCCGGCATCATGTTGAGAAGTCCGACGTGCAGCGCACGAACGTCCTGCCCGCGGGCGTTCTCCAGCGTGAGGACACTCTGGCCCTCCCGCCGCAGCTCGCGGAAAGTCGGCAACGGCGAATGCTCGACGAGCGGCATTTCTGTGCCGCGTCATTATACGGGGCGGGGCGGCCGGCGTGAACCGCCGGCGTGCGGCAGGAGCCGCATCGAGGGCTCAGCGCGGCAGCGTGAACGTGACGGTGGTTCCGGCTCCGGCGCGGCTCTCGGCGCGGATCGCTCCGCCATGTGCCAGGACCAGATTGCGCGCGATGGCCAGGCCCAGGCCGGACCCCGCGGACGCGGCGCCTTTGTAGAATCGATCGAATACCCTGACGACCTCTTCGGCTGGCATTCCGGGCCCCGCGTCGGCAACGCTCACAGCAATCTCGCCGCTCGAGACCCGCGCAGTGACTGTGACGGCGCCGGCCGCCGGGGTATGGTGGAGCGCGTTCGACAGCAGGTTCACCAGGACTTGACGGATTCGTAGAGGATCGAGATCCAATGCGGGAAGGTCCTCGGGCAGGTCCACGGTGAACTGCCGGGAGTCGGCGGCCGGCGCGACTGACGCGACCGCATCGCGAATCAGCATGGCCATGTCGGTCGGCTCCTTGCGGAGGCCCAGTGCTCCGTTCTCGGCGTGGGCCAGCGTCCGCAGGTCCTCCACCAGCCTCGCCATCAGGCGCGTTTCCTCCAGCACCTGCGCCAGCCGCGCGTCGTCCCGCGGGTAGACGCCGTCGAGGAGCCCTTCGAGGCGGCCCTGGATCACAGTGAGCGGTGTGCGAAGCTCGTGCGCGACGTCGGCCATCAGCTCGCGCCTCTGGGTGTCCAGCGCCTGGAGTCGCGTTGCCATCGTATTGAAGGCGCTTGCCACCGTGCGCACCGGTGGCGGGCCGTGTTCCGCGATGCGGGTGGAGTAATCCCCGTCCGCGACGCGGCTCGATGCATCGACGATAGCGTTCAGCGTGCTCCCCACCCTCCGCACGGCGAGCATGAGGATCATGGACAGGAAGAGTCCGGCGAGGGCCGCGACGGCGACGGGTGGCAGCTGCCCCGGTGCGGCACCCAGGGGAGCGCCCAGCACGACCGACACGAGGTTGAGCGCGCCGATGGCACTCAGCACGAGCACCAGGGCGAACACGAAGGCGACGAGCCGCAGCGTCCCGGTCCGCTCCCGGCGCCACCGGCGCGAGCGTCCGCGCGGGGGCCAGGGTTCGCCGGCCGGCCACCATGCGGGAACGGGCCGACGGAGGCGACTACGTCGCATCCCGCTCCGCGAACCTGTATCCGGCTCCGTAGACCGTCAGGATGTATCGCGGAGCGTGCGGATCGGGCTCGAGCTTGCGACGGATGTTCTTGACGTGTGCGTCGATGGCGCGCTCGAACGATTCGATCTCGCTGCCGCGCACCGCGTCGAGGAGTTGCCGGCGGCTGAACACCCGCCCCGGCCGGCGTGCGAGGGCGGCGAGGAGGTGAAACTCGGTCGCGGTCAAGTCCACCGCGCGTCCCGCCCGCACGACTTTCATGCGGGCCGCGTCGATCGTAATGTCGCCGCGGCGCAGGACGGCGTCGCCGGTGGCGGCCGGGTCGGCGCGCCGGAGGACGGCGCGCACCCGCGCCACAAGCTCGCGCGGGCTGAACGGCTTCGTCATGTAATCGTCGGCCCCGAGATCGAGGCCCGCCAGCCGGTCCGCCTCCTCGACCCGTGCAGTCAGCATGATGATCGGCACATCGCCGTCAGACCTGAGCCGCCTGGCGACTTCGAGGCCATCGAGCCTCGGGAGCCCGAGATCGAGGATGACCAGGTCCGGGCGGCGCTCGCGTGCGATCGCGAGCGCATCCAGCCCGTCGCCGGTTGCCAGTACCGCGAACCCCGCGTGCCGCAGGTAGTCGGCCGCAATTTCCGCGATCTGACGCTCGTCTTCCACGACGAGGACGGTCTTCATGAGTTCGGCTACAGCCTATCAAGGTCGCAGCCATCCGGGGGCGCTGAGGGTCATCGTCAGGCACCCGGAACCGCAGGCTGGTCCCTCATGCGCTCATGCGCACGGCGATGCCACTCCTCGAAGGCAGGCGGCGGACCGTAGTGATCCCCGCCGAACCACCGACGCCCGTAATGCCTGCCGCCGATCAGGAAACGCAACGCCAGCAGCCAGAACAGGAGGAGGAAGAGCGGGCCGAACCCGGCGTCCCACGGCCTGTACCACCCGGGCGGGACCCTCCCTCCGGCGCTCATCGCCAGCCCGTGCGCCACGCCCGCGTTGTACGCCACCATCCCCACGATTGCCACAGCGAACATCCCCGCGATCGCCCCCACCCATCCGAAACGCCGATCCATGTGTCCCACCTTTCTTGACATGGCCCCGAGCGGCCACTCCCGCTCACGAGACAGTGTGCGGCGCGATTGTGGAGGGAATATGAATCATGCGGCGGTTCTATAATTCCCCGATGACGACGCTCCTCCTCGTTCTCCCGCTCCTGACGACGGTGCTTGCAGGCGCGCCCGACCAGCGCGGGGTGCCGCCGACCCGGCCGGCGGCGCCCTTCAAGACCACGCTGACGCTGACGGAGATGACGGGAAAGCAGGCCGTTATCGCGACATCGCTCGGCGAGTTCGTGATCGCGCTCCGGCCCGATCTCGCGCCCAACCACGTCGGGTACTTCATCAAGCTTGCGCGCGAGGGGGCGTTCACCGGCACGATTTTCCATCGGGTGATCCGGCTCGCCATCATCCAGGGCGGGGACCCGCTCTCGAAGGATCCGGCAAAAGCCAGGCTCTATGGCACGGGCGGCCTCGGGGTGCTCGCGCAGGAGCTCAGTCCGGAGCGGGCCACGCGCGGAGCCGTCGCCGCGGTGCTGCAGCCGAACCGTCCTGACAGTGGCGGGGCACAGTTCTTCGTGTGCGTCACCGATCAGCTGGCCCTCGACGGAAAGTACACCATCTTCGGCCGCATAACGGACGGCATGGACGTCGTCCAGAAGATCTCGGAAGTGCCGGCATCGGCCGACGGTGTGCCGGCCGATCGCGTCGTCATCGAATCCGTCACCATCCGCGACACGCCGCCGCCCGAGCCGGAGCCGTTCTCGACCGACACCGCCGAGGATCTGGCCCGCTACCGCGCGGTGCTCGACACGACCGCGGGGCCAATCACGATCGAGTTCTTCCCCGACCTCGCGCCCGGGCACGTGCGCAACTTTCTGCGGCTCGCCCAGGCGGGGGTGTACGACGGCACGGCCTTTCACCGGGTCGTGCGCGGCTTCGTCGTCCAGGGCGGCGCGTTGAATACGCGAGGCCCGCTCACCGAAAAGCAGCAGAAGTACGTGCGCACGCTCCCGCCGGAGTTCAACGCCACGAAGCACGTGAAGGGCATCATCTCCATGGCGCGGGGAGACGATCCGGCGAGCGCCATGACCTCGTTCTTCATCGTCACTGGCGACGCCAGCTCACTCGACAACAAGTACACCGCCTTCGGCCGCGTCGTAGACGGCATCGCGGCCGTCGAGGCCATGGACCAGGCGCCCGTCAATGGCGAGACGCCGCTGACCCGACTCGAGCTCAAGAGCATCACAATCCGCCATTGAGCCCGCGAACACCCGAACCCCGAACCCGGAACCCCGAACTCGGAACCCCGAACCC
>JBBWZJ010000260.1:0-5736 GCA_039648985.1 Acidobacteriota bacterium
ACCCGGATGTCCGCGTACCGACGATTCTGGGCGCGCGTCGGTGAGACGTTCCCCGATCTGGGCGGCGCGACGTCCACCCGCTTCTACGCCGAGAACGAACGCCGGCTGTTCCTGGAGCACTTCCCTCCGCTCGAGGGCCTCACGATTCTCAAGACCGATCTGTGGGACGAGGCGCGGAACACGCGGATCCTCGCGTGGGCCGGCGAACGAGGCGCCCGCGCGTACGGCATCGACATCTCCGAGCCGACGGTCGTCCAGGCGCGCGCGGCTTTCACGCGCGCCGCACTGCGGTGCGCGGTCTCCGACGTGCGGGATCTGCCCTTCGTGAACGCGAGCTTTGCGGCGATCTATTCGATGGGGACGATCGAACATTTCGATGAGACGGAACGTGCCGTCCGCGAAATGGCGCGGGTGCTTGCGCCGGGGGGCCGCGCAATCATCGGCGTGCCGAACCGCCACGATCCGTTTCTGCGACCGCTGCTCGCAACCGTGCTTCAGGCGATCGGCATGTACGCGTATGGGTATGAAAAATCGTACTCGCGCCGGGCGTTCCGGTCGATGCTGCAGCGTGCGGGGTTTTCTGTCGTCGCGGAGACCGCGATTTTGTTCATCCCCGGATGGCTCAGGATGCTCGACCTCGCCTGCCATTCGTGGTGCCGGCCGCTCGCGGTGCTGACCGGCGCGTGCGTGCGGCCATTCGTCTGGCTCGATCGACACGTGCCCGCGGTGCGCAGGCACGGGTACCTGCTCGCCACCGTCGTGACGAAGGATTAGCGATCAGTCGAGTCGCGCGTCGGGCGAGCTTGTGACGGACGCGTTTCGCAGCTGGGCGGACTCCGGCACCGCTGGAACGGCGCCCGGCGGAGGCGCGAGCAGATTGGCGGCGGCGCGAGGCGAACTCTCCGCAGGACGTCTGGCGCGAGGCGCCGCCTGCCGTTGCGGCGCGGCCTTGGCGCGAGTCGGCTTCGGCGGATCCGGCTGCGGCTCGGGGGGGTTGGCTTTGGCGTACGTCAGGAGTCCGGTCCAGAACTCGAGCGCGTGCGTGTGACACACGTCCGGGGGGATGGCCGGAACCCGCGAGATCGCCTCTTCATCGCAATAGCCGCACTGCATTTTGTTGAGCTTACACAGTAGAGCTGGCTCGCGCTGTACTGAATTGAACATAGCTCACAGCTTTAACGTGAAAGCTGACGGCTGACGGCTGACGGCTGACGGCTGACGGCTGACAGCTGAGAGCTGAGACCTGTCAGCTCGTCTGCCGGCGACATCCAGGAGTGGCCGGGCGAATCGTTCGCCGGCGCTCGAGCGGGATTGCGGCGAGACTGCGGATCAGTCGAACGCCGGGGACTCGCCTGCCGTGTGGATCCGCTGAAACTGCGGTCGGAGGTGCGGCTTGCCGGGCGCCCGACCCGCGGCCGCTGGGAGTGCGGATGCCCCGCGGGAACTGGCGGCGGCGGCGCGCTCCGTCCCGCGGAAGGCGCTGAACGCACTCATCACCGGCGAATGATCGGAGGCCGACGCCGCATCGATGACGCGGCCTGTCGGCGTCGCGAGATGCTTGCCGAAAATCCAGTCGATCGGCTGTCGCTGCCCCTGCGACGTCGGCCCGCGGCCCGATGCATCGCCGAGCGCATCGACGAACGACGCGCGTGCGAGCGACCGCAAGGTCAGCGAAAGCGGAGCCGGCCGGTTGTTGAAGTCGCCCGCGATCACGACCGGCGTCCCGTCGGCGGTGCGCGCCTCGTCCGCCACGATCTCGGCCATCTGGCGCTGCTGCAGGCGCTCGTTGCGCCCGCTTTCGATATGCGTGTTGTAGAAGATCACGCCGCCCGTGCGCGCCTTGAGCGCGAGGCGGCCGCCGCGGCGCGGCTGCACGGGATTCAGGGACCAGCGCCAGCGATCCTGCGCCTTGAAGGGCAGCCCCGCCGCGTCGTGAATCGCGAACTTGCTGAGGATGGCCTGGCCGGTGATGGCCGGAGTCCCGTCGCGCGCTTCACCGAGCTCCTGGAACTCGCCGGCAGCCACCCAGTTCATCTCGAGCGCCATCGCGAGATCGCGCGCGACGTTGCGGTAGCCGGTCCGGCGGCAACTCTGATCGACCTCCTGCAGGAGCAGCACGTCGGGGTCGAGCCGGCGCAGTACCGTAAGCACGGCGTCGTACGCCTCGCCGCGCTCGATATTCCACGTGACGACGCGCAGGTCGCCCCCTGGCGGCTGAACGCGATCGACCCGGTCAGGGTCGCCGGTCATCTGGTGGATCCGGTCATGCGAAAGCCACGGATCGCTTACGAACCCGAACACGCGCAGGCCTGTCAGACTCAACATAAGGCAGAGTTGTCGCATCGGCTATATCGCCCGCTTCGAGTTGAAGGTACGGCGCTGGGGAGCGTGCCGCGAACAATAGCACGGCCGCGAAACGCAGGGGGAATAAGTTGGGGCGCCTAGCGGCGCGTGGAATACCACTGTCGCCACGCGGCTGCGTCGTGGGCGAGCGTCTGACCGGTGATGTCCCGCAGCGCCTGGAACACCCACTCGCGCGTCACAGCATCCAGCGCGCCGTCGTCCGCAAACTCGAGCAGCCTCGGGACCGCGCTGAAGCGCTGCTGCCGATCGAGCATGCCGGACTGTGCGAGGCTGCACGCCGCGCGCTCGCGAATCATCGCCGAGGGATCGTCGTGGAAGACCTCGAGAAGGGGCGCGATCGTTTCATCCGTACCGAGGTACGCGAGCCCTTCGACCGCCCAGTAGCGCACGTTCACGTTCGGATCCCGAATCGAGGCGAGCAGAATCTGCGCCACGCGCTCGGGCTCCACGCCGCGGCTGCCAATCAGACCGAGATCCCACAAGGCGTTGGCCCGCTCGCCCTGAGCACCGTCACGTGCGACCGGCTCGAGACGATCGATCGTTGCGCTGCTCTTCTCCAGGTTGCGCGCGGCGATGTCCACTTCGATCCCCGCGGCGCGTACGCGCAGATCGTCGGAGTTGATCGCCGTGGTGAAGAGCGGCCTGAGCCGCTCGTCGAGCGTAAGCTGTCCCGCCCATGTCTTCACCCGCGCCGCAATCTGCTCGTTGGCGCCGGCGTAATGGTTGATCGAACGTTCGAGCAGCAGTTCGGCCTGGGCCTGCGCCGGCATGCCGCCGAGTGCCTCGATCTCGTGTTCGGAAAGGACATTCGCGGACGGGGGCGCAGGCTTGCCGCGGAGGCTGAGAAACTGCGACATCTGGTCCCAGGCCGCTCGCGCGGTGCCGGTCCCGAGCAGCAGCGATCCGCTGAGCATGATGACCCACGCGGTCGCCGTCGCGCGCGAGCGCCCGGAGGCCTGGAACATGGACAGAAAACGGAGCAAGGCAAATGCCGCGACTCTGGAGGCCGAAAACGGAGGATACCCTGGGAGGGGACCGAACACGCAGGGCCGGAACGGCACCCACAATTACGGAATTGTCCGGCGCCGTGCTGGACGCTGCGCAGAACCTGAGATTTGACAGGTACCGCTGAACGCCGAAAGCTGTCGGTTGCGGCGTCCCCGAGACTGCCGTCCGAAGTCTGAAGTCTGAAAGCTGAGAGCTGAAAGCTGAGAGCCAAGCGCGATCGCGCGTACAAAAGAAAACCGGCCTCCAGGGGCCGGTCGGGTGCGTCACTTTGAATGGCGGGGTCGACGGGACTCGAACCCGCGGCCTCCGGCGTGACAGGCCGGCGTTCTAACCAACTGAACTACGACCCCGAACGAAATACGTCAGATGCTCTCTACCGCCTTCGCGCAGTCGCTGCGCGGCGCATCCTCCGCGTGATCAGCAGCAGAGGGCTGGCTTGCCAGCCGTAGCTCGGCCCCTACTCCGCGAGTGCCCGCCTTCGCCAAGGCTACGGCGGGCATCCTTCGCGTGATCATGAGCGAAGGATGGTGGGCGGTAAGGGACTCGAACCCCTGACAGCCGGCGTGTAAAGCCGGTGCTCTACCAACTGAGCTAACCGCCCTACTGGCCACACCGGGCTCGCCGACCGTTCAGCCAAACATCGATTATAGCCACGAAGGCGGGGCCGGGCAAGCCGCGCCCTCTGGCTGCGCTACGGAAGACGCGCCTTCCACGCGAACAGCGCCAGGACGAACGCGAGGCCGAGGAGCGCTCGATACTCGCGATTGCGCACGACGCGCGCGATGCTGAACCGCCCCCGCCCATCCGGCGCGATCCCCGCGCGATAGGCCGGGTAGGCAGCGCCGAATTTGTCCGTCAGATGCGCCTCCTCGGTGCGGACGGCAGCCGTAAGCGTGACGAGGAGGTACGCGACTACCATCACCGCTACCCACCAGTTCGCCGACGCATACCCGAGCCCCACACCGATCAGCGTGGATCCCAGATAGAGGGGATGCCGGGTGAATCGATATGGCCCCGACGTCGTGACCTCGCGCCCTTTTTCGAGATGACCAGCCGCCCACAATCGGATTGCCTCGCCGGCGAGGGCGAGCGTGCCGCCAGCGAGCAGCGATGCCACGGTCGGGTGCGCAAGCCAGATCGCACAGATGCCGCAGACGAAACCTGCCGTGACGCGAAGCCTCGCAATCCGTCGCAGCACCGTCATGATCGGAGGCGCTGCGCCGCAGCGGCCGTTACCTCGGTGACGGGGAGGTCAGCCAGGCACCACGCACGCTCGTGGCACCGGCGCCGGTAATGACAGCGGCACGACGCGAACCGCGACACCGTTACGTCGGCGGCCGCCCACGGTCCGTTGCGCTCGGGATCCGTCGGCCCGAAGATCGACACCGTAGGTGTGCCCGCCGCGCTCGCGATGTGCAGCGGCCCCGTATCCCCCGAGACCATCAGGGCCGCGCTCCGGCACAGGGCGAGGATGTCCGTGACGTTCGTCGCCGGGCACAGCCGTGCGGCCCCCGCCGAGGCGTCAACCACCGCCTGCGCCAGCGCGTTTTCTCCGGGTCCCCACAGCACGACCGACGGCAGCTGCCGCACGTCGCGCAGGAAGGCGGCCACCTCTCCGAAGCGTTCGGGCGGCCACCGCTTGTTCGGCCACGCGGCGCCAGGATTGATGAGCGCAAACGATCCGTCGCCGCCAACGGTCGCGCGGACAGTCGCCACCACCGCCGAATCGACCGGCGCCAGCGGAAACGTGATGCGGTCATCGTCGATCCCCAGCGCGCGCAGGAGCCGCAGGTTCTGGCGGATCACGTGCCCCGCGTTCGCGGGCAGGCCCGCTTCGGCCCGGCGGGCCGGAGCCAGGTCGGTATAGAACACCCGGGCAGTCTTCTCGCGCAGATGCCAGATCGAGAAGCCGGCGACGCGCGCGGCGCCGGAGGCCCGGGCGAGGACGGCCGACTTCAGCAGCCCCTGGAAGTCGAGCGCCCAGTCGTACCGTCCTTCCCGCAACGTGCGCAGGGTCTCGATCCAGCCGGCCGGTGTCGGGCGCTCGAGCACAATGGTGCGATCGATCGAGGTCACGAGATCCACGATGGTGCGGTGCTTCCGATCCACCAGCCAGTCGATGCGCGCGTCCGGAGCGGCGGCGCGCAGCGCCGCGACCGCCGGCACGGCATGGACGATGTCGCCGAGGGCGCCAAGGCGCACGATCAGCACGTTCATCCGCGGATTCTGGAAAGCAGATCACGGGTGGAGTGATCCTTGGGGTCACCGACGATGGCGATGCGCCCGCCATAGGCCAGCACCGTGTCGCGCTCCGGCACCGAATCGACGGTGTAGTCGGTGCCCTTGCAGTGAACGTCCGGCTTG
>JBBWZJ010000265.1:0-3149 GCA_039648985.1 Acidobacteriota bacterium
TCTCAACCTCCAGGGTGGTGTCAGTCGCAGCAACCAGGCGCGCAGCAAGCATCCCCGGTGGTAGCTGCCGCAGCCACCATCTCGAGCGGCTTGCGGACCGGTGCCGTTCCGGGCTTCGTGGCGCGCACGAACGCGCCCATGAACTTGCCATCGATGTCCTTCGCGAACTGCTCGGCATCCAGCCCCGTGTTGGCGAGGAACGCCGCGGCGTCTTCCGCCTTGTAGATGCGCGTCGGCTCGATGCTCGGGTTCTCGAAGCCAACTTCCGTGAGCAGACTGATGAATTCCTCTTCCTCGAGGGCGCCAGCGACGCAGCCGACCCAGAGCTCCATGCTCCGCTTGATCGCCGCCGGCACCTCGCCGCGCACGACGACGTCGGAGACGGCAAACCGTCCACCCGGCTTGAGGACACGGAACGCCTCGGCGAGCACTTTCCGCTTGTCGCCCGAGAGGTTGATCACGCAGTTCGAGATGATCACGTCGACCGTCTTGCTCGGCAGCGGGATGCTCTCGATGTGGCCACGCAGGAACTCGACGTTGGTGGCGCCGGCCCGGGCCTTGTTGGCGTTCGCGAGCTCCAGCATGTCATCCGTCATATCCAGCCCGTACGCCTTGCCGGTGGGGCCGACGCGCTTGGCCGAGAGGAGGACGTCGATCCCGCCCCCCGAGCCCAGATCGAGGACGACCTCTCCTTCGCGCAGGTCGGCGAGTGCGGTCGGGTTGCCGCAGCCGAGCGACGCCAGCAATGCCTCGGCGGGGACACCGGCGGCTTCGCCCGCGTCGTAGAGATTCGCGGTGATCGGATCCCAGCTCTCGGTCGTCGCGCCGCAGCAGCCGCTCGATCCGGTAGCCGGACCGCAGCACGAGGCGCCCGTCTGTCCCTCGCTCACACGGCGAGCGGCCTCGCCGTAGCGGGCTTGCACGGTGTCGCGCAGGGCGTCGATGTCCTGCCTGTTGGTGCTGGTAGCTCCCTGCGTCGTGTCACTCATGGTTCGCGCCTCACCAAAAAAAGTTGATGTTTCAGTCAAACGAAGAGAAACGAAGAGACCGGAATCAGCAGCAGCCCGACTTCAGCACGCGCAACGCGCGGGGCCGAAGGGCGGAGAGCAGCTTCTCGGTCTCGACGAAAGCATCGCGCGCGAGGGTGTAGTACGCCCAGCGTCCCTCGCGACGGTCGGTCACCAGCCCGGCGTCCTTCAACACCTTGAGATGGTACGACAGCCGTGACTGCCCCGTCTCCAGCGCCTCCGTCAAGTCGCACACGCACTTCTCGCCGTCGAGCAGGCGCGCGACGATCTCCACGCGCGCCTCGTCGGCGAGGGCGTTGCAGAGCTGGGCGATGCGGGGGACGTCGAGGGTCGCGGTCGGCACGTAGGGTATTATAGCAGATTTTTTTGATGCGTCAAGCGCGTATGCATGCCGGGCGCAGAGAGAACCAGGCGCCGGCCGGCCCGATAACTACTGGTGCAACTGACGGCGGACAGCACCGTGAGTCGCTGGCTACGGTGTGCCTGTCGCCGAGCTAACTCGCCACACTGTATTACCGACGTCGTCGGCGACCAGTAGCGCCCCGCGCTTGTCGATCGTCACGCCGACCGGCCGGCCCATCGCCTCGCCGCCGGGTGTGAGGAAGCCGGTCAGCACGTCCACGGGCATCCCGGACGGCTTGCCGCTGGCGAATGGGACGAAGATCACCTTGTACCCGCTCCGCGGATTGCGATTCCAGGAGCCATGCTGGCCGACGAACATCCCGTTGGCAAAGGTTGCAGGCAACGTCGTCCCTTGTGATGATGTAAGCCCGAGCGACGCCGTGTGCGCGCCGAGCGCGTAGTCAGGGACGATGGCCTTCGCCACGAGGTCCAGGCGCTGCGGCTTGACGCGGCCATCGATGTGCTGTCCGTAGTAGCTGTAGGGCCATCCGTAGAAGCCGCCGTCACGCACCGCCGTCATGTAATCGGGGACGAGATCGCTGCCGATCTCGTCCCGCTCGTTCACGGACGCCCACAGCGCGCCGGTTGATGGTTCCAGCGCGAGGCCGACGGCGTTGCGCAACCCGGACGCGTAGACGCGATGCGCGCCCGTCGTCGGGTCGATTTCCCAGATGGCGGCGCGTCCCTCCTCCTTGTCGATCCCGTTCTCTGCCACGTTGCTGTTGGAGCCCACGCTCACATAGAGCTTGGACCGGTCGGCCGACGCGATGATCGTCTTCGTCCAATGATGGTTGATGGTGCCCGCCGGCAACGCCACCACCGGTGTGCCGACGGCGGCGATCTGCGTCGCCCCGTCGAGATACGGGAACCTGACGATCGCATCGCTGTTCGCGACGTACAGATCGTGCCCGACCAGTGTGATGCCGAAGGGCGAATGCAGGCCGGTGAGAAAAGTCGTCCGCGTTTCCGCCACGCCGTCGCCGTCCGCGTCGCGCAGCAGGGTGATCCGGTTGGCACTCGGCACCCCGGCGCCTGCCTTCTTCTGAAAGTGCTTGAACATCTTTCCCCTGAATCCGGTCTGATCGTCAGGTTTCGGGGGAGCGTTGGTCTCGGCCACGAGCACGTCCCCATTCGGGAGCACGTAGAGAAACCGTGGATGATCCAGGCCGGAGGCGAAGGCATTCACACGGGTTCCCGCCGCGGATATCGGCGTTGCACCTGCCGGCCAACCGACCGCCTTCGCGACCTTGATAGTCGGGATGAGAGAGCTGGCTGGGTCGGGCAGCGTCGGATGCGGCCCTATGCCTGCGGTCTCCGGAAAGCGCGCGCGTTCGCAGGCGGCGGCGCCGAATGCTACGACGGCCAGGAGAACGTAGTGCTTCACGGCCGCGTGCTTTCTGCTCGACGAGGCGAACTGGTGATCGGGGATGCAGACCGTCCCGACAGCGAGCTGGGTGCGTCGAGATGCGCGCCGTCGTCGACGGCAACACCGAGCGTGCGCCCCACGCCCTTCGCACGTGTCCCCGTCGGAATAGCCAGGTAATCGATCAATCCGAACACGGCCGCCGTGAGCCCACCGATGATCCCTGCGGCGATCACGTAGTAGCTGACCATCGCCCACTGGCCGTTCTTCGTCGCGAGATAAATCACGTCGAAGATCACGGCCGTGACGAAGAGACCGACCGGGAACGCGATGAGCATCGCGTGGATGGAGTGCCC
>JBBWZJ010000318.1:0-5508 GCA_039648985.1 Acidobacteriota bacterium
ACGGGGCGGGCAAGAGCACGATGCTCAAGGCGCTGCTCGGCTTCATCAAGCCCTCGGAAGGCCGGATGACCGTGCTCGGCCTCGATGTCGCCGAGCGCCCGATGGAGATCCGCGCCCGGATCGGGTACATGCCCGAGAGCGATTCCCATATCCCGGGGATGAATGCGGTCTCGTTCGTGGCGTATTGCGGACAGCTGGCCGGGCTGCCCGCCGCCGACGCGATGCAGCGCTCGCACGAGGTCCTCTATTACGTGGGCCTCGGCGAGGCCCGCTACCGAAACATCGAGACCTACTCGACGGGGATGAAGCAGCGGATCAAGCTCGCACAGGCGCTGGTGCACGATCCCGACCTGCTCTTCCTCGACGAACCCACGAACGGGATGGATCCCAAGGGGCGCGACGAGATGCTGGACCTCATCCGCGACCTCGGCCACAACAAGAACGTGAACCTGATTCTCTCGTCGCACCTGCTCCCCGACGTCGAATACACGTGCGACGACGTGATCGTGATGGATAAGGGGCAGGTCGTCGCGCAGGGGCCGATCGCGGAACTGAAGGGCCCCGGGGGCCGTGTCTTCGAGCTGCGCATCAAGGGCAACCTTCCGGTATTCCTGGACGCGCTCCGCGCCGCCGGCATGGAAGCCGCGTCAACGGACGAAGACGTGATGCGCGTGTTCGTGCCGGCGGCACTCGGGTCGGATAACGATCAGCAGCAGCTGTTCAGACTCGCCGCGAAGTTCGGCGTCCAGGTGCGGCACCTGCGTCCGAGTGTGCCGACGCTCGAAGACGTCTTCGCCAAGGCCGTGGGGCAGGAATAACGTGCTGCGTGCGACGTGCTGCGTGCGGCGTGCGACGCCCTCGGTGAAATGCTCCTGACCTGGACTTCGAATTCATGCCGATACACGACCAGAGTTATCGACGATACGGCGGAGGGCGCGCGGCGCTCGGCCAGGCCTGGCTGGTGATTGCACAGGCCGGCATCATGACGATGCTCCGCAAGCGCATCTTTCTGGGTCTGCTGGTCGGTTCGTGGGTGCCGTTCGTCATTCGAGCGGTGCAGATTTATCTGGCCGCGAACTACCCTCAATTCTCAGTGATCGCACCGACGGCGGAGACATTCCGTCAGTTCTTAGCACAACAGGACTTTGCCGTCTTCATCATGACCATCTACGCTGGCGCGGGGCTCATCGCGAACGACCGCCGTGCCAACGCGCTGCAGATCTATTTGTCCAAGCCGCTCATGCGCACCGAGTACATCGCCGGCAAGGGGGCCGTGCTCTTCACGTTCATCCTCTTCATTACTTTGGTGCCCGCCGTGCTGCTTCTGCTGCTGCAGGTCGCATTTGCCGGGCGCTTCGATTTTCTGCTCAAGAACCTGTTTCTGTTCCCGGCGATCACCGTCGCGGCGCTTCTCGAGGCGCTGCTTTGCACGTGCGCGATGCTCGCGCTGTCGTCATTGTCGAACAGCAGCCGGTACGTGGGGATCCTGTACGCGGGCATCGTCTTCTTCACCGCGGCAATCTCCGGAGTCATGGTGGCGATAACCGGCAACACGCGGCTGTCATGGCTGTCGCTCGGCGGCAACCTGACGCAGGTCATGGACGTGATCTTCCGGCTCAAGCCGCGGTACGCCACCCCCTGGCCCGTCTCGCTCATTGTGATTCTCGGCCTCATTGCGCTGTCCATGTCGGTTCTCGAGCGGCGTGTGCGCGGCGTGGAGATCGTCACGTGAGCGTCCCGGTGGTCACGGCGGAGCACGTCTCGAAGTGGTACGGCCAGGTGATCGGCCTCAACGATGTCACTGTGAACGTCCCGGCGGGCATCACGGGGCTGCTCGGCCCGAACGGCGCCGGGAAGTCCACGTTCATGAAGCTCATCACGGGTCAACTGAAGCCGAGCAAGGGCTCGGTCAAAGTGCTCGGCGAGCCTATCTGGGACAACCCGCATCTCTACTTCCAGATAGGCTTCTGTCCGGAGCAGGACGCCTTCTACGAGCGGATGACGGGCCTCGAGTGGGTCACGGCGCTCGTGCGCCTCAACGGGCTGAGCGATAAGGCGGCTGACGAAGCCGCGCGCCGCGCGCTCACGTCGGTGGACCTGATGGACGCCGCCGACAAGAAGATCGGCGCATACAGCAAGGGGATGCGGCAGCGGGTGAAGCTCGCGCAGGCGATCGTCCACGATCCCGATCTGCTCATCCTGGACGAGCCGCTCTCCGGGATGGACCCGCTCGCCCGGCGCCGCACGATTCGCCTGATTCGCGACTGGGCCCGCGCCGGCAAGAGCATCATCGTCTCGAGCCATATCCTCCACGAGATCGAATCGATGACCGCGAACATCCTGCTGATCAACAACGGCCGGATCCTTGCGGAAGGAGACGTGCACCAGATCCGCGATCTCATCGACGAGCACCCCCATACCGTGTACGTGCGCGCCGAGAATCCGCGCGGCCTCGCGAGGGACTTCCTCGAGCGCGCCGACGTTCGCAGCATGAAGTTCGAAGACGGGGCCGTGATTGTCGAAACCGGTAAGCCGGACGCCTTCTACGCGCGCCTGACGGAGCTGGCGGCGAGCGGAGAGTTTGGGGCCATCGAGGAAGTGACCTCGCCGGACGACAACCTCCAGGCTGTCTTCCAGTACCTGGTGAAGTAGTGATGCAGCCAACGACGACCGACGCCACGCCTCCCGCTGCGGTGCGCGCCATACCGGCCGCTCCGGGATTTGTCACGGCGGGCTTCCGCATCTTCGATTTGTCGCTCGGGGAGATGCTCTGGTCGCGGCGCACAATCTTCATGATGCTCGTGGTGGGCGCCCCCGTGGTGATTGCCGGGTTCCTGCGGGTTCTCGTCACCCTCGGCGCGCCGATCCTGGAAAGCACGCGGATGACCGGGCCGGCAATTTTCGGCCTGATGATCTGGGTCTTCTACCTCCGCTTCACCGTTCCGGTGCTCGGCGTTTTCTACGGCACTTCGCTCATGGCGGACGAAGTCGAGGACAAGACGATCACCTATCTCTTCACGCGGCCGATCCGGCGCGGCGCCGTGCTTCTGGGGAAGTACCTCGCTTATCTGGGCTGCACGGTCCTTGTTGTGCTGCCCTCGGTGGTGCTGGTCTACCTGCTCGTCGTCCCCATGCAGGGCAATCTGGGGGCCTCGTTCCTCGACCTGCTGAAGGACCTGGCCCTGCTCGCGCTCGGGCTCGCGGTTTACGGCGCCCTGTTTGCCTTCATCGGCGCAAAGTTCAAGCGGCCGCTGCTCGTGGGGCTCATCTTCGTCTTCGGGTGGGAGCAGGCGGCGCTGGCCTTTCCCGGCTACCTGAAGAAGTTCACGGTGGCCTACTACCTCCAGGCGCTCGTGCCGCACGCCATGCCGAACGACAACGCGCTGAGCCTCATCCAGGGCATCTTCCGCGAGAACCCGCCTCTGCATACGAGCCTGTTCTGGCTCGCGGCCATCTGGATTACATTTCTGGCAGCGGCGGCGTGGGTGGTCGAGCGGCGGGAATACGTTCTGGAGCAGTAATCGGCCGGCGATCGGCGGCTGTCCGGAATCGGACGGTCCGGCGCCGCGTAGAAGGAACTTTTTACCGCCTCGATCGGTATAATCCTCCTGAGGGCCACGCGCATGACAAAGAAAACTCGCTACTTCATGGCAGGGTCGACCGCCGTTCTCGCCGCAGGCCTCGCAACCGGGCTGATCGCTTACTACGCCGGCGGCTTCCAGCCGGTATCGGCCTCGGCTGTGGCGAACGAGCTGCGCTACGTGCCGGCGGACGCCAGCCTCGTCGCCTACGCGGACGTTCGCGCCATCATGGACTCGGACCTGCGTGCGCGGCTCAAGGCCGCCATGCCGACCGAGCAGGGCCAGAAGGAATTCCAGGCGCAGACCGGCATCGACATCGAGCACGACATCGACTATGTCGTCGCGGCGCTCTCGAGCGGAGCCGCAAAGACGGCCCCGCTGGTCGTGGCCCGCGGCCGGTTCAACGATACGCAGCTCGAAGGGCTCATCCGCGAGCACGGCGGTACCGTCGAACAATACAAGGGCAAGCGGCTCGTCAACGCGCCCGCACCCGAACGCAGCGAGTTGATTCCGCAGGCGCCCGACGCGACGGGGGAGCACGCTGATATGGTCGAGCGTCATCTGCAGGCCGCGGCGAGCATGCACCAGAACCTGGTGCTCGCGTTTCTCGAGCCGGGCCTCATTGCCTTTGGCGATGCGACGGCCGTCAAGACCGCCATCGACGCCCAGCTCACCGCGCACAGCATCACCAGCAACAGCGAGATGATGGACCTCGTCTCCGACATCGGCCAGACCAACAATGCGTGGGCGGTCGGCCGGTTCGACCTGCTCGCCGCGCATGCGCAGCTGCCCGACCAGGTCAGGCGTCAGATCCCCGCGATCAAGTGGTTCGCCGCCGCCGGGCAGGTGGACGGTGGTGTATCCGGCAGCCTCAGGGCCGAAGCGCGAGACGACCAGGCTGCCGAGAACCTCCGCGACGTGGTCCGGGGCTTCCTGGCGCTGGCCCGCATGCAGTCTCAGGCGGACCCCCGAACCGCAGCGCTCGTCGAATCGCTGCAGCTCACGGGCACCGGTAAGACGGTGGCGCTCTCCTTCACCGTCCCGGCAGAAGTCATTCAGATGATCCCGAAGGCTGCCGCCCCGCCGGCCGCCCCGGTGAGTCAGTAGCGCACCCGCCCCAAACGGGCACGGCTCCCGGGCCGGCTGGCAGAGATGCCGCCGGCCCTTTTCTTTTGGTCCCTGCCCATGTACGCTCCTCGGACCGTGCACGACCTCGTCTTCTTCTACGGCACGCTGATGACCGGGTTCGAACGGCGACAACGCGCCGGCATCGACGGGCACCTGTCCTTTCTCGGGCGCGGGTCGATCCGCGCCGCTTTGTTCGACCTGGGGCTCTACCCGGCAGCCGTCCCGGCGCCCGACGCGGTCGTCTGGGGGGAGCTGTACGGCGTCCAGGAAGCGCCGACCGTGCTGGCGGCCCTGGACGAAATCGAGGGCTACCGGCCGGACGATCACGACCGGAGCCTCTACGTGCGCAGCCGGGCGGCGGTGGTCCTGACCGACGGCCGCACCGAGTCGGCCTGGGTCTACTTCTACAACGCCCCGCTCGGACGGGCGGCCCGCATCCCGTCCGGGGACTATCTCGAACACGTGAAAGTCCGATAAGTACTAAGGGACTGTTCCGAGGTCCAGGGGAAATGCCGGCGAACAGTTCGCGTGTTCATGCATGACTGACCAGAAGCGCGACGCGGAGCGGGTTCCCCTGCCGGGCGAGGTCACCGGGGAGGTGTCGGTCTACGAGCCGATGGCCATCCTGGATTTGAGCGAACGCGGGGCCCTCGTGGAGACGCGCTTTCCCCTGCACCTGGGCTCCCTGCACGAGTTCCGGCTGGTGCTCCAGACGGTGCCGGTCATCATCAAAGGGCGGATCGTCCACAGTCAGGTTCGGGGGCTGGAGCAGGGCGCGGTCGTCTATCGCACGGGGGTC